>JBPCLZ010000169.1:0-65753 GCA_051002775.1 Pyrinomonadaceae bacterium
TCGTTCATCATCAGACGGTAATAGTCAGATGCAGCGTCGCTGGTTGCGCGTGGCAACGGACCAGCCGCGGCTGTGTTTAAGTAGACGGAGTTTTCAGTTACAGGAAACTGTTTTCGAATTTCGGACCAGTCGATCATTGCTTGGGAAGATACAGCATGCGTCAAACGAAGCGGTAGCGCGAACGTGGGAAAGGGCTTGGTAGAACTGGAAACGGTGACCGGATGTTCTTTTTTGGAGTGCGGCGGCTCGACGCCACTTTTGACGCTCGATAGAAGCGCTGTCAAGCCAGCCCAGTCCAAAGGGTTGAACACCGCCCTCCGGTCGCTGCCCCGAGTCGTCGGGCTCTGGACACCAAGCAAGCAGTCTTTCATTAAACCGGAACAGCACCCTGATGCGGTTCGCTGGCGCTTTGTGCCGGTGTATAGTTTTCCTAGAGGAGTGAAGAGGATATGAATGTGGGCAGAATAGTTGCTTCGGTACAAATTGGTAACGTGACTGACGCGTCAAAAACCTTCAGATGTGATGCATTGGTAGACACTGGCGCGTCTCATATGGTCCTTCCGAAAGCCTGGAAAGAGCGGTTGGGTGAATTAGAGTCCACTAGAACCATTCAAATGGAAACGGCTATCCAAGAGATTCTCACCGGCGAGGTTTGCGGGCCCGTTCGGATTCAGATAGAAGGATTCCCAACGGTTTATAGCGAAGTAGCTTTCGTGGAAATGAATCCAGCCAATGGCAAGTTTGAGCCACTAATTGGCTACATCGTTCTGGAGCAGAGTCAAGCCGGCGTTGATATGCTTGGCCACCGATTGATCCCGATCAAACACATGGACCTGAAATGCCTAACGAACCTGGGCAACGCCCACGCTGAAGCAACTCCTTGAAGAAAATTCGGAAGAGTCAGATATCACAATCATGCCTGCCGAGAATACCGAAGAGATGAACGGCAAACGCCCCTTCGAGCAGCGGGTTTTTGCTCGCTTTGATGCTTTGGATTCGGCGATGCGAGACACGGATTCACGGCTGCAAAAGCTCGAGATCCGTGCCAACGACACCAAACCAATTTGGGAACAGGCTCTTAAAGAGAGTGTTCAAACCAGGCGCGAACTCTCCAAACGTTTGGATCGCATCGAGGCGATCACCCACGAAACGCGAGCTGATTTACGAGACGCCGAAGATCGTCTTGATGAGATAGAAACTAAACCTGCCCAATAACTTCAGCAGAAAATTACTTAACGCTTGTTATCCCATTCGGGCGCTCGACCGGCGCTTCAAACCACAGGCCTGATAGCGGTGACAGAGTAATCACAGCCGAATATTCCAAACCATGATTCGGAATCGCTTCGGCTGCGATCCGCTTTGCTGAACCTTTATAGGCGCCACCGTAGTTCGCTGCATCACTGTTCAGTAACTGTTTGTACTTCCCTGCTCGCGGCAATCCTAAACGATAACTTTCAATCGGCACAGCCGAAAAGTTATAGACACAGATGATTTCCGCGCCGGTCGATGGTGAAATGCGTCGAAATGCGAGCACGTTTTGCGCCGCGTTATCAACGTCAATCCACGCAAAGCCGGCAGGTTCGCTGTCGGCCTCCCACAAACATTGGTGCTTGTGATAAATCCCGTTAAGTTCGCGCAGCAATTTTTGAATCCCGCCGTGCTGCGGATCTTCAACCAGGTGCCAATCCAGGCTTTCTGTTTCCGTCCATTCGCGCCACTGCCCAAATTCGCCACCCATGAACAGCAGCTTCTTCCCCGGGTGCGCCCACATGTATGCGTAAAGCGCGCGCAGGTTCGCAAACTTCTGCGATATGTCGCCGGGCATCTTGTTTAGCAGTGACCCCTTCATATGGACCACTTCATCATGCGACAGCGGCAAAATGAAGTTTTCGCTCCACGCGTAGATCAGACCAAACGTCAACGCATTGTGGTTGCCGGCGCGAAAGAGTGGGTCCGCCTGAAAGTATTTGAGCGTGTCGTGCATCCAACCCATGTTCCACTTAAAGTCGAACCCAAGCCCGCCTGTGTACGTCGGGTGACTGACCATGGGCCAGGCAGTCGATTCTTCTGCAATCATGATTGTTCCCGGACACTCGCGATGCGTTACCTCGTTCAACTCCTTCAGAAAGGCAAGCGCCTCCAGGTTTTCGCGCCCGCCAAACTGGTTCGGAACCCATTCACCTTCGTTGCGGCTGTAGTCGAGATAAAGCATCGAGGCGACGGCATCAACCCGCAGGCCGTCAATATGAAATTCGCGGAACCAGTAGAGCGCATTAGCAATCAGGAAGTTTCGCACTTCGCTGCGGCCGTAGTTGAAAATGTATGTTCCCCAATCAGGATGTTCCCCTTTGCGCGGATCTAGATGCTCGTACAATGCTGAACCATCGAAACGGCCCAACGTGAATGCATCTTTGGGAAAGTGCGCGGGCACCCAATCCATAATGACGCCAATGTTCTTTCGATGTAGATAATCGACCAAATACCGCAGGTCGTCAGGCGTGCCGTAGCGAGCTGAGGGCGCGTAGTAATTACTGACTTGGTAACCCCACGATGGCCCATAGGGAAATTCCTTCAGCGGCAGGAACTGAACATGACTGAAGCCCATCTTGCGAACGTACTTCGCGAGTGGCTCGGCCATCTCTCGGTAGTTCAGCGGCCGGTTTTCCTCTTTCGCCACACGCCGCCATGATCCGAAGTGAACTTCATAGATTGAGAGCGGCCGGCGAAAGTGTTCCGCCTTTGCGCGCCTTTCCATCCAGGTTGAATCGCGAAAGCGATACGCAGATTCGTACACGACCGAAGACGTATTCGGCGGCTCCTCTGCATACGAAGCGTAAGGATCGGCTTTTTGAAAGACTGGCAGGCCCGGAGATTGGATTTCATATTTGTAAAGTTCACCGGCCGTCAGCCCGGGTATGAAAACTTCCCAAATGCCAGACTCGCCCAACCTCCGCATTAAATGGCGCGAGCCGTCCCACGCATTAAAGTTGCCTACCGCACTTACGCGTTGCGCGCTTGGCGCCCAGACAGCAAATGAGACACCCTCAACGCCATTTTGGGTGACTACATGCGCCCCAAGTTTTTCGTAGATGTGTTCATGCTTTCCCTCCGCCAACAGATGGAGATCCAGTTCACCAAATATTTGCAGCGCAGAGTCACTTTGGGTCGCGGGAGGAGCTGCCACGGCTGGCTTTCGCGCAAGGCGAAGCGGCGCCTCGGCCGCTTTCTTTGGCCGCTTCGTCTTGCTGGAGTCTTTCTGAGTCATACAGTGACCTGTGCCAACCCTTCGCGATTTGGATTAAACGAGGGATTCGTGGGCTCTACGATGCGGCGGTAGATATCTGCGCCGTTTCCCAGTTCGGGCCGATTGCTTTTTGCCTCGGCCAAAATCTCCAGGAAGCGCTGCCGCGGCGAAGGCAGCCCGAGTTCGGCCAGCAACTCGATGGTGCGGCACGCGTACTTCAAAATCTGAACTGGCTCAATGCCGCCAATATCGTTAAAGAACCACCCGCAACTGGTGTACATCAATAGCGCGTTGCGCTGCATTTCCAAAAATGCCAACGCTCTCTGGTGCTTTTCGCTATTCAATTGCTGTGGCGCGTGTTGCAGCAAGAACATTTCGCGCGATGCGAATTGGTCCAACACCAGTTTTATCGACTCATCCCGGGCAGCCCACGGGTCATCGAACAATATTCCGCGTGTCGCGGCAAACGCTGCCGCGGATTCATCGCGTAAATAATCGAGCGCCTTGCGCAAAGGTTTTCGCCACGCCTGGTTCCAATGTTCCTGCCCGCCTGTGCGACAACCACAGTCGCTGGTCCAGCGGTTGACGCCGTGTGTACAACTCCATGAGCTGCCTTCGCCTGTTGGGCCGTCGTCGATCTCAACTTCGACGCTTGGTGGGTGCTGATCCAAATACTCTCCATAGTTGGTCACGCGAAATCCGCGCGCCGGCGCTGCCGTTTGCAGCAGGTGGGCCAAACCGATATCGCCAAATTTATGGTGATGTCCATAACTCTCGCCGTCGGTCGCGACATTAACCATCCCATTTGGCCCGGCCCGCAGTGCGATACTTTCCGCCAGTGCCGCGCTTGAAGAAAGTGCCTGCTCAAACGCGATTGCACGTGCGATCTCCTGATCGAAGAAAAACACTGCCAGCGATTTTCCCGAGCCGTCTCGATGGTAACGAAGATAAGGAACGGTCGTATCGATGCCGTTTTTCGTGATGTCTTGCCAGCCGGCTGAAGGCTGCCGGGTGTCGCGAGTGCGCGCGGCCTGTTGGGGCGCGAGAATCACAAATCGCATTCCGTGATCGATAAGCGAGTCGAGTACTTCAGCGTTAGCGGCAGTTTCCGGAAGCCACATAGCTTCCGGTTCGCGGCCGAAGCGATACCGAAAATCGGCCAGTCCCCAGCGAATTTGGGTGAGCCGGTCGCGTTCATTACACAACGGTAAGATCGCGTGGTTATAAGCCTGTGCGATGCCGTTCCCGTGTCCCTGGAAACGCGCCACACTGTCTGCATCGGCAGCAATGATCCTTGCATACGTTTCGGGATGTTGCCGCTCCAGCCACAACAGCAGCGTCGGCCCGAAATCAAAACTGATGTCGCTATAGTTGTTAACGATCTGCTCGCTGCCCTTGTCTGTTTGCACGCGGACAGCCGCATTTGATGCGTAGCATTCGGCGTGAACGCGTTCGTTCCAATCGTGAAACGGGGCGGCATCGGGTTCCAAATCGATCTTCCCGGTCCAGGGGTTTTCGCGCGGGGGTTGATAAAAATGGCCATGAATGATTAATGAACGCATGGATTTAGTCGCTAGAGTAACGCAGCCCTATGGACCGGCAAAATGCCGCCCGACACTGGAAGGATGAAGGCGGAAGGATGAACCGAAGACACTCGGCGGTGTCGGTCTCATCCTTCATCCCTCGCCTTCCGCCTTCCGCCTTCCGCCTTCATCCTTCATCCTTCATCCCCCGATTCCGCCATCAATGAGTTAGGTAATCGTAACGGAAATGTCACTGAGTGATGGTCCAACAACATAGGTTCGGCACGAACTTTCTTAACGTGGCCCGTCCGTCCCCCTATCCAAAAAATCGCTTGTTGACACTTCGCGCAGTGCTGAATAGAATTCGCTTACCCCTAAAACGATCGAACGAGTGGAGGAGGAGTCAAGAGTGAAAACAACTATACGTGTCAACCGCAAACGTCCTGAGTCCATGACCAAACAGATCACGGACCAACTGACAACCCTTATCGAATCAGGGGCAATGACTGTCGGCAGTTATCTTCCGAGTGAACGTGAGCTGGCAAACTCACTGAAAGTGGCTCGGAACGTAGTGCGCGGCAGTTATGAGAACTTAATGAAGGCCGGCAGAATTCAAAGCGAAGGCCGCAAGGGCCGCTCAGTCAGAGCAGCCGGTGGCAAGCGGCGGGCCGCGACGAGTAAGAGTTCGAAAGGTGCAAAGGCGCGCAAGAAATAGATGCGCTAGGACCGCTCCCCCTTCCCTCGCTGTTGATTCCACAATCCGATACCTACTGGCTGGCGATTGCAGTTTCCTCACCCAAAGCCAGGATTTCCTTGTGGATTGCCTTGCGCTCAGCCAGCAACCGTATGAAAAATCTGCGCCTCATTAAAAAGAAGGCGAGGGCGCGCAACCCGCCCACCGATTTTTCGAACTCCTCAAAAAACCGCACCGCCAGGTAACCCAGCAGCGGCATTATGAAAAGCGTCGCCAGCGCGGGCTCCCAACCGAGCAATTCATAAACGAGCGCCGCCGACAGCAACCACGTCAGAGGTAAAAGCAAGATCCCTGAAATAATCTTTATCGTTGAAACGACATCTTCCTCGTCTCTCGAAAACCGCGTCGCCACGTAACGGCCCAACCGGTATGCTGGATAATGGACCATGACTCCCAGCAGTGCCGGCAATATCAGAATTGTAAAGAAGCTTATGCGAATCAGAATGTGCAAGAACACTGCGGCCGGTGACGCCGGTGGCGAAAAATCATCCGCCGAAACACCAGCCTGGGTTAGTTCCTGCTCAAAGCGAGTGATGCGCAACTCAAGCCGGCGCAAACGCTCAGGCGCGTGCTGGCGCAAGACCGTGTACGCCTTTATGAAGCGTTGCTGAAGTTGCAGCTCCTGGGCCAGGCTCTCCCGGGATTCTTCATCCGCTTCGGCTGAAAATATTTTTTCCGCGCGGCTGATCGTTTGCAACGCTTCTTCATGTTCCGCATCGAGTATCACTTCACGCAAGGCACATTCGATCCGGTTCGAAAGCTCGCGCACAGCCTCGCGCGGAATGGTGCCGGAGTCATCCAAGGCAACCGGTGAAACATCAATTGGCTTGCCGAAGTAAAGCAACACGCTGCTGCGAAATTTTGTTTTCGAAGTGTAATAAAGACCGGCTGGAACAACTTTTAGATCGACTACTTCACCTGTAGAAACGGCGCCCAGCGCAATTCGCGCCGCGCCAGTTTTAATGGGCAGCAGTCGCGGCTCGCTATGGGAAACTCCTTCCGGGCAAATTCCAATCGTCCCGCCGCGCGCCAGAAGTTTTCGCGCCACAACAAACGTTTCTTCATTGCGAGATATGTCTTCGCCCTCATCCTTGCGGCGGTAAACGGGCAGTGAGTCGAGCGCGCGCACGAAATAACCAATCACTGGCATCTGAAACAGAGGGGCCTTGGCGAGAAAAGAGACACGGCGGGGCGCGAGGCAAAAAAGAAAAACAGGATCAACCAGTGCGTTGGGATGATTTAAGACAAAAATGACAGGCGACTTGCGCGGCACGTGTTCCCGCCCAATTATTTCGATGCGCCGAAAATAGACGCGCAACGCAAATTTGAGAAGTCCTAATATTGTTCTGCGAATCATTACGTAGCTGAGCGTCTGGCGAGCTTCTCCATGCAGCCACTAAGATCAGTTTAGTCTTGATCGGTTTGTCCTGTTGCTCTCAGCGCCAAAGGCGCGAAATGCAAAAGCCTGGGGCATCGCCCCAGGGAGATGCAGGAAATGATAACAGCACTGAAGGTGCGAAATTTCCGTGTGGCGGAGATACTTGTTTGGCACTTCAGTCGTGACCTTAGCTCCTCGTTATTTCGCGCCTTCAGCGCTGTTATATCCTGGGGTGGCCGCTCCTGGGGCGATGCCCCAGGCTGTTGCATTTCGCGCCCTTGGCGCTGAGTTGCCTACGATCCAAACTAAGCACTACTCAGACTAAGAACACGTGCACCCGCTTACGAGTAATGCCATAATATTACCGCTTTCCCAACAATCAGCGAAAAACCGTGAAGAGGAGTAACTATGAAACGCTTCCTCGTTGCAATCGGACTGTCCGTCATCTCCGTCATCGTATTCACATCATTAGCCACCGCTCAGCAAACTACGCCTTACTCTGTAGAAGACTTGTTGAAGATTCGGCGGGTTGGCGACCCGCAGCTCTCTCTTGACGGGAAACTCGTTGCCTTTACCATTGGTGACGTTAATGTCGATGCAAACCGCACGGTGACGCAAATCTACGTTATGTCGAACGCGGGCGGCGAAATGAAGCAACTCACCAGCGGTACCGCTTCCTCGACTTCACCACGCTGGTCGCCGGACGGGAAGAAGATAGCCTACGCTACGGGCGATCAGATCTGGGTAATGGAACCCGACGGCGACAATAAAGAGCAGGTCACTAAAATCTCTACCGGCGCATCCGGGCCGGTTTGGTCGCCCGACGGCAATTGGCTTGCTTTCGTTTCCGATGTGTACCCCGAATGTACCACCGACGATTGCAATAGAGCGAAAGATGAAGCGGCGGCTAAGAGCAAAGTCAAAGCGCACGTCACTGATCGTTTGTTGTTTCGCCACTGGGTTGAATGGCGCGATCTGAAACGCACCCACGTCTTTGTGATCGGCAGCAAAGGCGGCGTCGCGCGCGATCTAACTCCCGGCGATTTCGATGCGCCGCCTTACGCCGTGGCCGACAACATAGACTATTCCTTCTCGCCTGACTCAAAAGAACTGGCTTACCTCCGCAACCCCGACAAGATTGAAGCAATCTCAACCAACAGCGACGTCTACATCGTGCCTACTGCCGGTGGCCCAGCGCGGAATATCACCGCCAGAAATAAGGGTTACGAAGATACTCCGATTTATACGCGCGACGGCAAATTCATCATCTACCGATCGCAAGCAACCGCGGGTTTTGAAGCAGATCGCTGGCGATTGATGGCGTTTAACCGTTCGACTGGTACCAGCGTCGAGTTGTTGCGCCGATTTGATCTGGGCGTCGACGAGATTGCGCTGTCGCCCGATGGCAACACCATTTACTTCACTGCGGGTGAGCGTGGTTACGAAAATATCTACAAGGTTCGCGTCAACGGCGGACAGCAACAGAAAGTCGCCGGGAATGTTTTTGCCAGCAACTTGCAGGTTGCAGCGGACAACACGTTCGTCTTCGTGAGCAGCACCATGGCGGGTCCCGCTGAAATTTTCCGGGGAAATGCCGGCAGCGTCATCGCTTTAACTCATGTGAACAAGGAATTGATGGCCCAGGCAAACCTGAAGCCCGCTGAAGAAGTTGAATGGACCGGCGCCCTCGGCAAGAAGATTCATGGCTTCGTAATCAAGCCCGTCGATTTCGATCCGAACAAGAAGTACCCGTTGATCGTCATCATTCACGGTGGACCGCAAAGCGCTTTCAACAATAATTGGGGCTATCGTTGGAACCCGCAGATTTTTGCGAATGCCGGCTACGTGGTGTTTCAGCCAAACCCGCGCGGCTCGACTGGCTATGGCCAGCAATTCACCAACGAGATTAGCGGCGATTGGGGTGGCAAGCCGTACGTCGACATCATGAACGGCGTCGCAGATGTGCTTCGTCGCAATTCATTTATTGACCGAACACGCATTGGCGCGGCCGGCGCCAGCTATGGCGGTTACATGGTCGATTGGATCCTCGGACACAACAACGACCCGCGCTTCCGATTCAAGACCCTGGTTTCGCATGCCAGTGTTTACAACCTGACAAGCATGTACGGTGCTACAGAAGAGCTGTGGTTTCCGGAATGGGAATTCAAGGGCACGCCCTGGTCCAACCCGG
Source organism: Pyrinomonadaceae bacterium (assembly GCA_051002775.1). GTDB lineage: Bacteria > Acidobacteriota > Blastocatellia > Pyrinomonadales > Pyrinomonadaceae > PSRF01. Next base: position 9,091 of record JBPCLZ010000169.1, read on the forward strand.
CGATGTATGCGCGCTGGTCACCGCACATGTTTGTGCGCAACTTCAAAACGCCGACACTGGTTACCGCGGGCGAACTCGATTTCCGCGTTCCTTATACACAGAGTTTGGAACTCTACACTGCCTTACAACGCAACGGTGTTGAGTCAAAGTTGATCTTATTTCCAGACGAAGGGCACTGGATTTTGAAACCGCAGAATTCAGCGTTCTGGTATCACCACGTCATTGACTGGTTTGATAAGCATCTGAAATAAGAGCAGCCGTTCCTGAACGCGGTGACCGCAACCTTTTGTGAACATCGATCGCCTTTCAATTCGTGAACGCCCGGACGGCCAGCCCCTCATGCATCAAACATGGGGGAAGTTGCTGTTCATGCATTGGCGCATTGATGCCAAGCAACTGCGGCCGTTAATTCCTGAACCACTTGAAATCGATACCTTTGACGGCAGCGCCTGGATTGCGATTACTCCGTTTACCATGTGGGACATTCGTGGGCTGCCCCCATTTTTGCCTGCGCTGCCGGGATTGAGTTCGCTGCACGAACTGAATGTGCGCACCTACGTTTACTTCGAAGGTGTTCCCGGTGTCTGGTTTTTCTCTCTCGATGCGAATAGCGCTGCGGCCGTGATGGCCGCGCGGGCCTTCTATCATCTTCCTTACTTCAACGCTGAGATTGAATTGGAAAACGAGGGCAACAGGGTGGACTACTCTTTAGTTCGAACCGATCATCCGCCTGCCAAAATTGATACGTCGTGGCAGATCGGCGAGCCGCTACCGTTATCAGAACCCGACTCGATCGAGTTCTTTCTCACCGAACGCTACTGTCTCTATAGTGAAAGCGGCGATGATTTATATCGCGCTCGTATTCACCATGAGCCCTGGCCGCTGCAGGACGCTGAGCTGGTTTCATTGGATTCGACAATGATCGAATCGCACGGCATAAAGACGCCGAAAGGCGAGCCTCTCCTGCATTACTGTGAAAAACTCAGCGTGAATATCTGGCCAATAAAGAAACTCACTTAAAAGGTGCGGTGGGTGGCGGGCCTACTCAGCTTTTTCAAGTGGCGGTAAAACCGCTTCAAAGTCGTCTTTGAAACGCATGGCATATTGGGTGATGAGCTCTTCCACGCGCTCAAGTTTTTTGGAGCGGACTATGAGACCCGCATGATGGCGCTTCTTCGCTCGATAAACGATCTCAGGGTCGTCGTAGGTCGAGGTGTCCGGGTGTTCCTGTTTTGCGAGCGATAGAACGATGCCGGCGTACTCTTTTCGCGAGGGCTTAAGTGGCTTGCTCGCTGCTCTCTTACTAGCAGGATCCTTTTCGGATTTTCCCTGCTGTTCGGCTTTCTTCCCCGCGCCTGCCGACTGCTCCTGCCGACTTCCCCCCGCGTCTGCTACTTCGATCTTCGCCCACTCGCGCCAAAGATTTAGCCCCGACGCGGCTTCCAAAACTTCGGCGATGTAGGCGCCGCCGACGCGTGCGGCAACTTCAAGAAAATAGAATTGCCCATCTGCATCGCTTTTGATGAACTCAGCGTGCGCGGCTCCTCTTTCAAGCCCGAGACCCTTGATTAGTTTCCGGTTGATCTCAAACAGCTTCCTTTCATCAGCCGATTCGTGCGCGATAGTGCGCGAAACGTAGGCGCCGCCCACATGCGCCACTTCCAACGGCGGGCGACCGTAGCGATTTGCGCCGGCAAACGCCACGCGGCCGTTGTTCACGATTGAATCAACGTGGAAAACTTCGCCCGCGACAAAACGGGTCAGCAAATAATAGGAGGCGCGTTCGCGCAAATTGTCGCGCTGGTTGAGTTCATCGACGATCTTCCAAACATCGTCGGCGGTTTCCACTTTGCGAATGCCGATGGCGGAAACGTCGGAACGCGGCTTTAGTATCCACGGCGGCGGCACCCTCTCAATACTCTGCGATGTCGGGCGGATGAATTAACGGCACAAAGTCCGGCAACTCGACACCCGCTGCTTTCGCCGCTTCAGCCATGCGAAGCTTGTCGCGAAACGTTCGCGCAGTTGAATTATTCATCCCGGGCAAACAAAAGTGTTCGCGGACAAGCGCGGCGGTCATTACATCAAATTCTTCCAGCGCGACGACACGATCAGGTTTCCTTTCGCGCGCCAAAAATGTCACGAGGTCGATGAACAGCAGCGGGTCGGCATTGTTGGGCACAGCCATGAGCTGGTCGATACAATCGCGCGGCCAGTCTTCAGCAAGCATTTTTTCTTTCGTAACCAGGACCAGATGACAGCCCAGACGTTTGCACTCACGAATGAAGTCGCCGCCTTTGAAGTAGGTAGCCAGGCAAATGATGCTGAGTGGAGGTGGTGACGTTTGCGTCATGATGTTGAGCGTACTTTCGACGCGTAGTGTCAGTACGAATTTAGCCCGGCCTTTCAAGGCCGGGGAAAGTTGACAAGATAGGCCCAGTCGCGTAGCGACGCTCGAAACTGCAGGCTTCAATCGTCGCTACGCGACGCGAACCCCCATGACCCTGTTCCCGGCGTTAAAACGCCGGGCTAGACTCACATCGCCGCTACGCGTCGAAGACGCTTGATCGAAGTTGTTAAGGTTTCTAGGACACCTGCCGCGAAACTGGTCTGGTACCATAAACTATAAACCTTTTACGGAAACGGGGTCACCTGATAATGTAAGCGTCCTATGATCTTCCGCGGCCCCTATCCCGAAGTCAAAATCCCCGAAGTCCCGGTAACTTCCTTTGTATTTCAAAACTCCGCAGCGCTCGGCAACAAGCCGGCATTAATAGAAGGAGAGACGGGCAGAACGATCACCTATGCCCAGCTTGCCGATTCCATCCGCCGGGCGGCTGCCGGCCTGGCCGCACGCGGGTTCAAGGCACATGAGGTCTTTGGCATTCTCAGTCCCAACGTTCCGGAATTTGCCATCGCATTCCACGCCGTCGCCACCCTTGGCGGCATTTGCACTACCGTCAATCCGCTTTACACCGAACACGAGATCGGCCAGCAACTCAAAGATGCGGGCGCACGGTTTCTGGTAACGGTCCCTGAATGTTTAGCGAAAGCTCTGGGTGCAGCAAATGAGGCCGGGGTCGAGGAAGTCTTTGTGTTTGGTGAGGCCGAAGGGGCGACGCCCTTCGCAACCCTACTCGAAAACGATGGGAGTTTTTCCGAACCCAAAATAGATCCGCGTGAAGATATTGTCGCTCTTCCTTACTCGAGCGGCACAACTGGTTTACCCAAAGGCGTCATGCTCACGCATCACAATCTGGTCGCCAACATGCGCCAGATGGAAGGCCTTGCTTACTTTTCCAAAAGCGACACCCTAATTTGTGTGCTGCCCTTGTTTCATATCTACGGGCTGGTCGTCGTTCTCAACATGGGCCTGTATGAAGGCGCCACGATCGTTACCATGCGGCGGTTTGATTTGGAGTTGTTCCTCCAAGCCGTGCAAAAGTATAACGTGACGCTGGCGCACCTGGTGCCGCCGATAGTGTTGGCGCTTAGTAAGAGTCCGATCGTCGCTAACTACAAGCTGACAACATTGCGTACGCTCTTTTCGGGGGCCGCGCCTTTGGATGCAAGTCTCACGCGTGCGTGCATGACGCGCCTGGGCTGTGACCTGCGCCAGGGATACGGCATGACCGAAACGAGTCCGGTGACTCATTCATCGCCCGCCGACAAGGGCCAGGTAAAGTTTGGCTCGGTCGGACCCCCGGCGCCGAACACAGAATGCAAGATAGTCGATCTCGCTACCGGAGAAGAGCTGGGGCCAAATCAGGAGGGCGAAGTTTGCGTGCGTGGGCCGCAGATAATGAAAGGGTATCTAAATCAACCCGAAGCAACTGCGCAAACAATTGATCCCGATTCCTGGCTGCACACCGGCGACGTTGGCTATGCCGACGAGGACGGGCATTTTTTCATAGTCGATCGCGCCAAGGAGCTGATCAAATACAAAGGATTTCAGGTGCCGCCCGCAGAACTTGAAGCAATTTTGCTAACCCATTCCTGCGTCGCTGACGCGGCGGTGATTCCCTACCCTGACGATGAGGCTGGCGAAGTACCCAAGGCGGTGGTGGTACTCAAAGCTGAGTCGACGCCGCAAGCGATTATGGATTTCGTTGCCGAACGTGTGGCGCCGCACAAGAGAATCCGCGTCCTCGAATTCATTGACAAGATTCCGAAATCGCCATCGGGGAAAATATTGCGGCGCATGTTGGTGCAAGCAGATCGCGAAAGGAAAAATGCCAATGTCACCGGAAGTAATATCGAGAACAGTTAAGGCCTATTTCGAAGCGTTGCGCGCAATGGACCAGCAGGCATGGGTAAACACATTTGCCGAAGGCGCTGTCAGTCATGATCCGGTTGGCGCTTTGCCAATCAACGGGCATCAGAAGCTGGCTGAGTTTTTTCAGACAATCACGGCTGCTTTCAAGGAATTTGGTCTGACTGAAGATCACGTTTTTATCGCCGGTAATGGCGCCGCTGTGAAGTGGACTGGAAGAGGAACCAGCACACAGGGACGTGCCGTGCATTTCGAAGGCATTGACGTGTTTACAATCGACGAAGCAGGCAAGATTGAAACACTACAAGCCTACTGGAACCCGGCTGAAATGGTGGCGCAACTTTAATTCGCCGGCGATACTTCGTTAAAATCTATTTGATTCAAGGCCAAGAAGCACCAGGAGTTTGAATATGAAATGGTTTGGCTTGAAGAGTTTGCCGCTCGCTTTGCTGATACTGGCGCTGCCTTCACTTCTGTCCGCACAGTCGTCAGTGAAAACCATTGAATGGGAATCACTGCGCCCTGATGGTGAAGACTTTTCGGTGCAGATGCCAAAAGGCTCTACCTCTCAATCAGGCAAAGAGCCGTATCACAAGTTCGAATTGAATATGATCACGCACATCGCGCAGGTTCCGAGCGGGCCGGTCTTCGCCGTAGTTTCACTGAGCGGAATAAAATCCAATCCCGCCATGTATACCGAGACGGAGCGTTTAAACTCATACGTCGATGCTTTCAAGAATCTGTTTCCTTCAAAACTGCGGAAGGGAGCAGTAGCGAAATTGACACTCGTCGGCGAAAAAGTTTTGCAAGGAAACTCGGGCCGCGAATATCGATTAACAGTGCAAGGTCCACAAAACCCCTCGCTCCCGTCTGCCTATCCAGCGCTGTCGGGAACGGCACGGGTCTTCGCTACCAGGAAGCGGTTCTACGCTGCCGTATTCTTGAACACTGAGAAAGACGATGAAGCGCAGGAACAGTTTCTAAGTTCATTCCAGATTCCGGAAAGAATTATTCAACCCGCGACTGTTGCCGCCCCGAATCCGCCGCCTGCGGAAAAGGTGAAGGCAGCAAAACCCGAGACCGCAGTTGCAGGTGAGTCTCCCGATGCAGCACCGGAAGCTGACGCGACGGAAACCGCCGGCGGAGGTGCCGCAAGCGACGGGACGGCGTCTCCAAAAAAAAGAGGCCCGATCTCAGGCGGCGTACTAAATGGCAAAGCGCTTAGTCTGCCGCAACCTGAATACTCTGCTGCCGCGAAATCCGCCGGCGCGGCAGGTGTAGTGGTGGTGCGCGTAATAATTGACGAGCAGGGAAACGTGATTTCTGCTGTACCCGTATCGGGACCAGCGCCACTGCATGCGGCCAGTGTCAGCGCCGCCTTGCAAGCGAGGTTCGCGCCAACGCTTTTAATCGGTGAACCAGTGCAAGTGACGGGAGTCATCACTTACAACTTCGCCCGGCAATAGTTGGCCCGGCCACAGGCTGCTGCCTTAATTCCTCAAATCTATGAAACGCGTCCTCAAGAGGCTGGACAAGGTTCACGAGAAACTGACCGCCGCAGTGGCGCCGCTGGATGAAGGTCGGTTTAAGCGGCAGCCTGCCGACGGAGGCTGGAGCGTCGCTCAGATTCTTCAGCATCTTTGTCTGGTCGAAGAGCGTGTAATTAAAGATCTCGAAAAGGCTGTGTCTCGACCGCCGCGAAAGGTGAGTTTCGTCAGAAGATTCGTGCCTACCTCGATCGTTTCCTCGCGGCTGCTGCGGGTGAAAGCTCCTCAAGCTGTCAATCCGGAAGTCAAAGCGGGATCCGACGAAGTCATTGTTATCCCCGACAAGGACGAAGCGATCGCGAACTACAATCGCGCGCGTAACGATTTGAAGAGCCTGTGCGAAACGCAAGGCAACGATCGCTTCCGGCAGATTGTTTTCAAGCATCCGTTCCTGGGCGAGATCGACGGCGTGGCGGCGGTTTCGTTCGTTGGCTATCACGAACAGCGGCATTACAAACAGATTTGTGAAGTGCTGAGAAAGCTTGACCGCAATTGACCTCAACGGTTTACTGAACCGCGAGCGGACCGGGGAGCGCCGCAACCGCGGGGGGTGGTGGTAGCGACCGGATGCTACACCCAACGTTATACCCAAATATTTTTGTTTCATCAGACAGAGCGGCAACATCCGGTCGCTACCCCGACGACTCGGGGTTCCGCAAAGCTCGGAAGCGTTTCTTTGTAATTCGATATCAGCCGCGAAACTCGCGACTAAATCAGCTTGACGGTTCACCTCACGCGGTCTATCTTCGCTCGAATTCATTGCAGACCTTTTCTCGAAAGTGTGTAAGTGATGTCAACTAGCGTTATTTCTGCAACCCCAGCCTGGACCATTCCCGATTATCTTGGCGTTCGGGCCGGCCATCTTAATATCAGCGGCGCCGACGCTGTTGAGCTCATTCGCAATTACGAATCGCCTCTCTTTGTTTTTTCAGAACCGCGCATCAGATCAAACATTGCGCGACTGAAAAACGCCGCCGAATCCGTAGATCATCCAATTCGTTTCTTCTACGCGTCGAAAGCGAATTCGAACATGGCCGTATTGAAGACGGTTCGGGATTCTGGCATCGACGTGGAGGTGAACAGCGGCGGCGAACTATTCAAGGCCTTGCATATTGGCTTCCATCCGGATCAGATCATCTTTAATGGCACCAGCAAAAGCGCGCGCGAACTTGACGACGCTGTGCGCGCCAGGATTTACGCCATTAACGTCGACTCGATTTACGAGATCGGATTGGTCGAAGAAGCCGTGAAGCGAGTTACAACCGCGGACGGCCGCCCGGCTGTAAAGCCGACGCGCATTGCACTGCGCCTGGTTCCGGAAATCGGTACGCGCTCGCATTTGGGCTTGCAAACAGCGCTGCTCACTTCGAAGTTTGGAATTTCATCTTCTGAAGTGCTGGATGCTTTTCGCCGCGGCTTAAAAAATCCCGACCTTATTCAAGTGGTCGGCATACACATTCACGTCGGCTCACAAACGCCGGACGTTGGGCCTTTTGCCGAAGCATTTCGCAGCATGTGGGAACACTTGCTGACGATTCACCGCGAGACAGGTCACCGGCTCGAGCACATTAATCTCGGCGGCGGCATTCCGGTGAATTACTTGCGCGATCGTTCCCAGGCTGATGAATTGCCGGAACACGAGCGCGACATGCTGGGCGCCAATCTTGAACCTTCAGTGGTGTTAGCCGAAGCGTTACGCCTGGCCCGCGAATCAGCACGCGCTGCGGGCGCCGAACATCTGCTCGCCCAAACAACACTTCTGTTGGAGCCGGGTCGTAGCGTAATCGCCGATGCTGGTTTGGTGCTTTCAACAGTACTGAATATGAAACAGCGGCCGGAGACGGGTGATACCTGGCTGCTGACAGATGCCGGCTACAACATCATGCTGTCGATGAACAATTACAAGTGGTATTACCACGTCATTTCGGCTACTCGTGCGGGCGAGCCTCACGAGCAGGATTACAAAGTTGCCGGACCGCTTTGTGATTCGGGCGATGTTTATTTTGATATTGAGCGACAGGGCCGATTGCCCGATTACCGGCGGCTGCCCGCGAATGTTCAGCCCGGCGAGATTCTGGCGCTGCTTAACTCAGGCGCTTACTCGCTGGCGCAAATGTTTCCTTACAACGGCCGGCCGCTGCCCGCGGCGGTGATGATTCGAGCAGACGGAACGCCGGATCTGATTCGCAGACGTGATACGTATGACGACCTGGTGGCAAATGACGTCTGGTAATTAAGCCCTCAGTCATCGCTGACCATCGGATCTAGAAAATCTCGCAGTCGGGAAGGGTGGCTTGCCCCCGCCTCGATTGATTGGCATTCAGCGCGCGGGGGCAAGCCGCCCTTCCCGCGAGACGTTCAAACTTGAGTCCAGGACTTTGGACCTTTTCATTGTGTCCGCTAATAAAAACCAACTCATCCGCGGCCTCAGCCTAATCGCCGCAATCTCCATCGTCGTCGGCAATGTGATCGGCACTGGCGTCTTCCTGAAAGCACGCGTCATGACCTGCAACGTCGGCACGCCAAAGATGGTGCTGCTTGTCTATGTTATTGCCGGATTGCTCTCGCTGGCCGGTGCGTTAAGTTATGCGGAATTGGCGGCTATGATGCCGAAAGCGGGCGGTGAGTACGTGTTCATGCGCGAGGCCTATGGGCGGCGGTGGGGCTTTCTCTTCGGTTGGATGTCGTTCTTCATCGGCAAGGCCGGATCGCAGGCAGCGCTGGGCGTACAGTTCGCCCTCTTCCTCAACATCATGATTGGCGGAGCGCTGGCGGGCGATTTCTTTTCCACTACCGTGTTGGGCCATCCGGTGCCATTCGGGAAACTTCAGGTGGTCGCGTTGCTGTCGATTCTGATCGTTACCGGAATCAATTGTCTCGCGGTCAAGGTAAGCGGCGGAGTGGCGACAGTTTTGTCGGGGGTTAAGATAGCGCTCGTGCTGTTTGTCGGCATCGGTGCGTTTTTGTTTGCGCGCAGCGCGGACTGGTCGCATCTGTTGATGTCCAACGCCGGCGGCACATGCGAAGGCGTCGGGGCGGCGGCCCGCTTTGGGTTCGGAGGTTTCATTGCGGCTATGCTCGGCGCTCTGTGGGCGTATGACGGTTGGAACAACGTAACTCTGGTTGCGGGCGAGGTTCAGAATCCGGGACGCAATCTTCCGCGCGCTTTGATAGGCGGCACAATTCTGATTATGGCACTTTATCTGCTCGCCAACGTCGCGTATTTCTACGCGCTCTCGCCGACCGAGATAGCCAGCATCTCAACGCAGTCTTCCGTAGCCACCGAAGTCGCTAAGCAGTTTCTTGGCCCACTAGCGATTAGTTTCATTGCGGCAGCTTTGCTGTCATCAACTTTCGGCACGCTGCACACGTCGGTTCTGACCGGCGCGCGCGTGCCGTATGCGATGGCTCGCGATGGTTTATTCATGCGCAGTCTGTCTCACGTTTCACCGCGTACCCATGTGCCTACCGGGGCGCTCATCGTGCAGGCGATTTGGGCGTGCATTCTGGTGGTGGCGTTTTCCTCGTCGTTTGATACCTTGACCGACTACGCGATCTTCGGTCTATGGATCTTTTATGGACTAGTCACCGCGGCGGTCTTTATCCTGCGCCGCAAACTGCCGGATGCTGACCGACCTTATCGCGCCTGGGGTTATCCGGTTGTTCCGGTTCTTTTTCTCCTGGCTACTGCGCTGATTCTTGGAACTACTGTGGTTGGAGCACGAGCGGATTTTACTGACGCTGTAACGCGCTTGTTACACGGTGAGTTTCTAGGCGGTTTAGGAGTCCTGCTACGTAACCCGCCAATAGCGGGCATAGGCCTAATCGCGCTCGGACTGCCGGTTTACTGGTTGTGGGAGCGGCGCGCAAAAAATCAGCGGTAAGTTTGGCAGGAGTGTTTTCGTCGAGAAACGCTCTTATTGATCATCGCCTCACCACTTCCACCAACGCCGAGCGCGCTCCTTCGCTGGTTGCCAACAGGGCTCGACCGTCGAGGCGATAAGCAATCGACTCTCCCTGCCTGCGCCTTCCTAAACCAACAGGCTGCAGCGGTTGTTTCCAAATCTCATCAAATGAAGCGCGACCACCGGGTAAAACCAACTCGTAACCCTCCAGGTAATCACACAGCGCCAGGCGTAAACCATCCGGCGATATACTGCCACCGGTAATTAGCCCTCCAAACAGGCTGGGAAGGTTAAGTTCTCCGATGCGCTTGAGCGTGATCTGGCTGTTTGTGTCGAGCGGAGCCGAGGCCTTGTAAATCACAGGACTCGCAAAAGAGATCTTGGTAACAATATAAACGTCGCCGGTTTTTGGATGGACCAGCAGCGCCTCGGAATCATGTGCGCCATCCGGATACTGAAAGCGAATAACTTCGGCATCGTCCGTAACCAGCGGTTTGCGCTTGTTGGACGAAGAATCGGTTGGTTTTATTGCCGGCTCCTTAACGCGATAGACAACAATCGCTTCCCGCCGTCCTTCGTTATCACCAATATCGCCTATATATAAGTAACTTGTTCCGGCTTGAGGGCCCGGACCGGCGGCAATGTCTTCCCAATCGCGCGCCGAGGCGCCTCTAACTCGCCAAGTGCCTCGGCGCGCACCGCGTTCGTCGAAGGCATAAATATAAGGACCGTCGCCTGAGTCGTTGTGTGTCCAATAAAGTCCTGGTGTAGTTTTTGACGCGACTAAGCCACTGCTTTCGTCAATTGCCGCATCCTGGAGTGTTCCTAAGGTGCGCGGTGGTCCGAAGGTTTCAGTTTGTCGCTGCTGGCGCCTTTGTTCATGGCTGGCAGTCCCCGGCGGCTTCGCAGCCTCTGTTTTCTGAACCGCCGGCACTTGCTGGCATGCCGAGGCACTAATAAAGAGGCAAACGATGGTGGTCCACTTGAGCCACTGAATATGGTTGCCACTAATCATTTGTCGAGCTGCGCCAACGCTTCGCGTGCGACTTCCCTATCGTCAAAATGGAAAACCTCGCGACCGATGATTTGATAATCCTCGTGTCCTTTGCCGGCTATTAAAACCAGATCATCGGATCGCGCTTCAGCCACCGCTTGATTAATTGCCGCGCGGCGGTCGGCAATCTTCCGGTAAGGCTTACCAGTTTTTTGAATTCCAGCTTCGGCATCGGCAAGAATTTTTTCCGGGTCTTCGGTTCGTGGATTATCCGAAGTCAAAATTACGACATCACTTAAACTGCCTGCCGCTTCCCCCATCGGCGCTCGTTTGGAACCGTCGCGATCGCCCCCGCAACCAAACACGGTAATGATTTTTCCTTTAGTCACCTCGCGCGCGGTGCGCAACACATTCAATAAGGCATCGTCGCTATGAGCGTAATCCACCACAACGGCGAAGCCTTTGTCATGGGCCAGGCGCTCAAAACGTCCCGGCGCGCCAGTGCACTTTTCCAGAGCGCGCGCGATAACATCAAGTTCGTAACCGAGCGCTAACCCGCTGGCCACTGCCGCGAGCGTGTTGTAAATGTGCGGTGGACCAACCAGCGGCGAATGAAAATCGCGTTCGCCGGCGGGCGTGCGCAGATTGAAACCCATGCCATCTAATGAAAACTCAGCGTCGCGCGCGCTCACATCTGCTTCCGATCTTACTGCGTAACTGATCACCTGTCTTCCTTCCTTCTCCAGTCTTTCCGCCAATTCAACGCCGTAAGGATCGTCAACATTAATAACCGACATGCGTGGTTTCGAGCCAAGTCGGCCATCAAACAGCCGCTGCTTCGCGTACCAATAGTTCTCCATCGTCTTGTGATAGTCGAGATGATCGCGAGTGAGATTGGTGAAAACGGCTACCGCAAATTCGAGCGCATCGCAACGGTGAAAATCCATCGCCTGCGACGAACATTCCATCACCGCTGTCTTGCATCCGATTTCGACCGCTTCACGCAACAGACGCTGCATGTCTGTAGCTTCGGGTGTGGTGCGCTCGGCCTTCCGCCGCTCGGGGCCGAGTCGATATTCAACCGTACCCGTCATGGCAACCGGCTCGCCTGCTTCTTCCGGAATCGAAGCGATCAAATAGGCTGTCGTAGTCTTACCGTTAGTCCCGGTAATACCGGCCAGCTGCAATTCGCGGGAAGGATGGTGATGAACTTCCGCCGCCGCCAGGGCCATTGCGCGGCGCGCATTTTCAACTTGCAGCCATGTGAATGGAGCGCGCCCCGGTTCTGATTGAAATTCTGCAGGACAATCGAGCTCAGAAAGAACACCAACTGCACCCTGCTCGAGAACCGTCGGAATGAATTTGTGTGCGTCAAACAACTCTCCGCGCACTGCGACAAACAAACTGCCAGGCGCGGCGCGGCGCGAGTCGTGTGTGACGTGAGTTACAACAGCAGTCTCATCGCCTGATAATGTTCCACCCGTCGCTTCAGCAATTTGTTTTAGTGTTACTGGATCGTTGTTCACGTTTCAAATTCTACGCGGCATAAGAGCGGCGGTAAACCGGCCTTCCCAACCCGGGAGATTTTCGATGTTGCTTTATGCTCGGCCCACTTGAAAGTCTTTCAATCTATTTCTTCTCTTCAACGACGAAGATCTCGAAGGTCAGGAAGGTGGCTTGCCCCCGCTCTTAGTAAGCAACTACCATTCAACTTCCGAGCCAAATTACTTCGACCAGGCCAAGTCATTGATGATCACTTGCAGGAGCAAAGAGACTCCTATGGAGATTAAAGCTTGTCATTAATGCTTCAAGAGATCGCTGAGCAGCCGGCAGCGCTCGCACGGACAATCGACGCTGAACGCGAAAAGATTGCCGCGCTGGGTAAGCTGCTTAAAAAACGCGGCATCGACCTGATTGTTCTTGTCGCCCGGGGCAGTTCAGATAATGCCGCGCTATTTGGTCGTTACCTGCTGGAAATCACAACTGGAATTCCAGTTTCACTTTCCGCACCTTCTGTCCACACTCTCTATCGCGCCAAACTCAATCTGCAACACGCGCTGGTTATTGGTGTTTCTCAATCCGGTGAAGGCGAAGACATAAACGAGGTGCTTGAGAACGCTCGCGCTTGCGGCGCATATACGCTCGGCATCACCAATGAACCATCTTCGGCAATGGTCGGCTTTGTCGATGAGACCCTTTTAATGCACGGCGGCCGCGAGCGATCCGTAGCGGCGACCAAAACTTTCGCCGGGCAGATGCTGCTCTTTTACATGTTGGCTGAGGCGCTTGCGGAAACTCCACCGGCGTGGTCGTATGCAACGATTCCCGATTTCGCAGCGCGTTCCCTCGAGCAACAACCGGCCATCCTCGAACTGGTCCAACGCTACGTGTTTATGGAAAACTGCGTGGTGGTCGGACGTGGACTCGCCTATGCGAATGCGTATGAGCTTGCTTTGAAGTTAATGGAGACGTGTTACGTTGTGGCCGAACGTTTTTCCTCGGCAGACTTCCTGCATGGGCCAGTCGCGATGGTTGAACGTCACTTTCCGGTCATTCTGTTTGCGCCGCCGGGTGTGATGTTGCCGGGAGCAAAAAGTTTGATCGGCCGCTTGCGAGAATTGCGGGCCGACTCTCTGGTAATAACCAGCGATTTAGAAGCGGCCGCTAGCTGTACGCGCGCGATCATTATGCCGAAAGAGATCGATGAATTTGTGGCGCCGATCCCTTACATAATTCCCGGCCAACTGTTCGCTGCGTTGCTGGCAGAAGCGAAAGGTTTAGATCCGGATCAACCACGCTCCTTGTCTAAAGTCACCAGGACGTTGTAACCCGGGCGCTCGCAAACTCGCAGTTTGCGTTACAATGTAAAGACATACATGGAAATCGAACTAAAAGATTTATCCACCGGCCCTGTGTACGCGCAGGTGCGCGAACAGATCGAAAACCATATTCGTATCAAGAATGTCACCGCCGGCGAAATGCTTCCCGCCCCAGCCGCGCTAGCCCAAAAGCTTTCCGTCGATAAAGGCGAAATCCAGCGCGCCTACTTTGAGCTTGAACGTGCAGGTCTGGTCACAAAGGAAATGGGTAAGGACTTTTTGGGTCAGGCGAAAACCACTTACCGGGTTGCCTGAGCCTAATAATCAGTGGGTTTTGGCGTTAGTTTAGCGGATCAGTGGAAAGTGGCACCGTGCGTTTCCTCAACACGGAAGAATTGTTCGCCTGCTGCAGAACTTTCCAGAGTGTTCGCTTTGCTCATTAGCCATACGGAAACATTACGCTTCGCGCGGGCTTCTTCTTTTAACCTAACGGCTTCCTCTCGATTGCCCGCGTCCAACAGGTTAGAAGCCACTTCTAACATTGTCGTCGATGCCTTTAGGGCTTCCATCGCCTGCTCTCGAAGCGCCGATACCGACCGTTGACTGCTCATCAATACTCCCCCAGCGTTTTGTTATCGAACAATAGTTTTGTAATACAGCTCCTGTTGCAATGTTTATACCCTCTGTGACGAAAGCAGCTATCGCGTGATATTCTTTTTTTTCTGCCAAATGAAGGTAATTTGTTTGCTTTGTGGGTCATGCGAAAGTGGCGGAATTGGCAGACGCGCCAGACTTAGGATCTGGTACCGAAAGGTGTGGGGGTTCGAGTCCCCCCTTTCGCACCAACGAGCAAACAGCAAACAACAGTAAACAGCCAGATAGCAAGAGCTGAAGCAAGAATTGCGCAACGTGAAAAGACCTGCCGTGCGTTTTGACGGTTTGGCTGTTTGCTAACTCCAGAAAGTGACTAATGAAGACAGAATTCGTCGACGTTTCTCCAACACGTAAAGAGATCAAAATTGAGATCGACCCTGCGGCCATCAAGCAGACGTACGATCAGGTAAGCGATCGTTATGCGAAACAAGCGAGCGTGCCTGGCTTTCGTCCGGGTCACGCTTCACGCGCGGTTGTGCGCAATCGCTTCAAGAGTGAGATTCGCGCCGAAGTTCTACAGCAACTCATTCCTGATGCAGTAAACCAGGCAATCGATAAGCATGAGCTGAATGCCATTCGCGAGCCGGATGTCGAACTTGAAAATGCCGCGGGACTGGAAAAGTTTGGCGAAGTACCTATCTCTGTGAAGGTGAACGTCGAAGTTTTGCCGAACGTTGAAGTGGCAAACTACAAGGGCCTTGAGGTGGCCCGTCGCGTTCGCCCGATTACCGATACGAGTGTTGACGAAATGTTTGACGCCTTTCGCGAGACCTCGGCGGCAATGCAACCGGTCGAAGATCGCCCATCTACGACTGGCGACTCGGTAACAGTCAATCTCGTGGGAAAATTTTTGGACAATCCGGAACAGGAAGATCTAACGGCAGATGACGTGGAAGTGGAACTGGGCGGTCAAGGTGTGCAACCGGAATTCACTGAAAATCTAACAGGGGCAAAAGCAGACGACGAAAAGAGCTTCGTCGTCAGTTACCCGGCGGATTTCAAGTCAGAGGGCTTAGCCGGCAAACGGGTGGAATACACTGCAAAAGTCACTGCGGTGCGGGTTAAGGAACTCCCTGAGATAGACGACGAATGGGCCCGCAGCTTGGGTGATGAGTTTGATTCGGTGGCCACGCTGCGAAAGAAAATTCGCGAGGACCTGGAAAAGCGGGCGGCACAGGAGTCCGATCATCGCCTGCGCTCAGACTTGATGGCGAAGCTTTTGGACCAGAACCAATTTGAAGTGCCTCAAAGCCTGATCGAGCAGCAAACCACTCGCCGGCTGGAAGCCGTCGTGCGCGATATGATCGGGCGCGGAGTGGATCCGCGCAATCAGCAACTCAATTGGGAAGCCGCGCGCGCAGAACTGAAGGGCCAGGCGGAAGCAGATGTACGCAGCACCTTGCTGCTTGAACGCATTGCCGACGAAGAAAAGATCGAGGTGTCGAACGAAGACATTGACGCCGAGATCGAAGCCATCGCGTTAAGCTCGCAACAACCGGTTGAGCAAGTGCGAGGTGTCTTGACAAAGGATGGGGGCGAACGTAGCATCGCGCACAGATTGCGCAACCGCAAAGCGCTTGATCTTTTGGTTGAAAACGCGAAGGTCGCTGAAGAAGAGTGGAGCGACGAAACTGAGAATACAGAAATCAGGAGTCAGAATTCAGAATGAGTATAGTGAAACGTTCTCTTCTGATTTCTGACTCCTGATTTCTGTATTCTGTTCCCTGAAAGGTTACACCTCGAATGGCTCTAGTTCCGATGGTCGTCGAGCAAACGTCTCGCGGCGAACGCGCGTTTGACATCTACTCGCGCCTACTGAAAGACAACATCATTTTTCTTGGCACTCCTATCGACGATCAAATCGCAAACCTGATCGTCGCGCAGCTCCTTTTCCTTGAGGCTGAAGATCCCGAGAAAGACATCAACATCTATATAAACTCACCCGGCGGTTCGATTACAGCCGGCATGGCCGTCTACGACACGATGCAGTTTATCCGTCCCGACGTAACGACGATCTGCGTCGGCCAGTGCGCCTCGATGGGTGCTTTACTCTTAGCGGCAGGCGCAAAAGGCAAAAGATTTGCGCTACCCAATTCTCGCATTCTCATCCATCAGCCGAGCGGCGGTTCTCAAGGTCAGGCAACTGATATTCGCATCCAGGCCGAGGAAATTCTCCGCATGCGCGAGCTGACGTCGCAAATAATCGCTAAACACACCGGCCAAACTTACGAAACCGTCGAGCGTGACGTGGAGCGTGACAAAATAATGTCAGCCGCGCAAGCCAAGGATTATGGTTTAATAGACGAGGTGATTGCCCACCGCGAGTAAGCGTTGGACACTCTGGCGAGGACGCAATGATTGCTAAGATGAAAGCGCGTGGTGTCAGTTGTTCTTTCTGCGGAAGATCCAACGGCGAAGTAGCTAACATCGTTGCCGGCACACCGCAGCACGCGACCGGCGTCCCCAAAGGCATGATCGGAAAGAGCGCCTTTATCTGTAACGAGTGCATCGAGCGCTATCGCGCAATGATTGCAAAACCCGAAACTCCCAACAACTTCCTGACTGTTCCCAAGTAGCAGGTTCGATCGAAGGTCGAAGGAGATCCCCTGGAATATGGTTAGACGAACCGACGACACACTGCGCTGTTCCTTCTGCGGCAAATCCCAGAACGAAGTTAAGAAACTCATTGCAGGCCCGACGGTCTACATCTGCAATGAGTGCATTGACATCTGCAACGAGATCATCACCGATGATCAGCAGGCTGAGTCGGTAGCGACTCGTCCGCCACTGCCTAAGCCGGGCGAGATCAAAAGCTTTCTTGACGAGTATGTTATTGGACAGGATGAAACCAAGAAGCGGTTGGCGGTTGCGGTTTATCAGCACTACAAGCGCATTGAGCTTGGGCGCCGGCGCGCCGATGTTGAAATCCAAAAAGCGAACATCCTGCTGATCGGTCCCACCGGCACCGGCAAGACATTGCTCGCGCAGACACTGGCGCGCATGCTCAGTGTTCCCTTCACGATCGTTGACGCCACCACCTTAACCGAAGCAGGTTACGTCGGCGAAGACGTCGAAAACATCATTCTGAAATTGCTGCAAGCCGCAAACGGTGACGTCGAGCGCGCGCAGCAGGGCATCATTTATATCGACGAAGTAGACAAGATTTGCCGTAAAGACGAGAACCCGTCGATTACCCGCGATGTTTCAGGCGAAGGTGTGCAGCAGGCGTTGTTAAAAATTCTCGAGGGCACAATTGCGAATGTCCCACCGCAAGGCGGGCGAAAACATCCGCATCAGGAATTTTTCCCGATTGATACCGCGAACATTCTGTTCATCTGCGGCGGGGCGTTTGTAGGTCTCGAAAAAGTGATCGGGCGCCGGCTGCGGAATAAGTCACTGGGCTTTCAGGCGGAAGTGAAAACTGGCAGCCACCGCCACGCTGAGGCGCTTGCCGCCGTTCAACCAGAGGACCTGATTCGCTTTGGTTTGATTCCGGAGTTTGTCGGACGCCTGCCCGTCTGCGGGGTATTACATGAGCTCGATGAAGGGGCGCTCATCAAGATTCTTACGGAACCAAAGAATGCGCTGGTCAAGCAGTATCAAAAGAAATTTGATTTTGACAACGTCAAGCTCAAGTTCACGGAAGATGCCTTGAAAGCAGTCGCGAAGCAGGCAGTTGAACGAAAGGTCGGCGCTCGCGGGCTGATGATGATCCTCGAAGAGCTGCTGTTGGATGCGATGTATACGCTGCCGTCGCAAAAGCGCGTGAAAGAGTTTGTTATTACCAGCGAAATGGTGGAGCGCCATCGCGCGATTCCGGGCGAGGGTTTGGCGGGCATCGACGGTGCAGCCGCCTAAGTGGCATAACTTTAGTCTGTGCCAGTTGGGCGCCTCAGACTAAAGTCTGTGCCACTAAAGACTGACCACTGTGGCGCCTGCCCGGGAAATGCTTTACAATTAGACATCTTAACGTAAGGGGCGAGACGGCAGTTTAAGCGGCTCGCCTTTCTTGCAAAGACCCACAGTTAGTCCATTTCATTCGCAATTATGGAAGAATATTCAGATCGAACTCCTGCCGACGTTGCCTGGTATCCGATGGTGCCGATCCGCGACGTTGTCATTTTCCCGTTTACAAAAGTTGCTTTCAAGATCGGACGCGCTGGATCCGTACGCGCACTGGAACAAGCGCTCGCTGCAGACCGCACTATTTTTCTCGCCACCCAGCACGACGCCACTATCGATGAGCCGGCACCGGATCAGATCTACGACGTGGGCACTCTCGGTCGCATCCTGCAGTCGCAAAAGCAGGATAACGGCCAGATCAAGGTTGTAGTGGAAGGCCGGGAACGCGCCACCACAGTCCGAATCGAAAATACCGATGGCGCTTTTATGGCGCTGGTAAAACGCGCGCCGGTCGTAAATGAAGACGGCACGCGCCTGGATGCGCTGGTGCAAAAGATTGGTCAGCTCGTCGAACAACACCTGCGCCTGGCACCGGAAGCGCAAACAGATGCACTGCAAACTGCCCTTCGCAATCAAAATCCATCGCATCTTGCCGACGCGCTTGCTTCGCAGTTGCGCATCTCCGTCGAAGACAAACAGGGACTGTTGGAATTGTTTTCGTCCCAGGCCCGGCTACAACGCTTGATTGAGTTGCTGGAGCTGGAGATCGAGAAGCGCCAGCTTGACCGCACGATCCAAACGCGCGTCAAGCGACAGATGGAGAAGGCGCAGAAAGAGTATTACCTCAACGAACAAATCAAAGCGATTCATAAAGAGCTGGGACGTAAGGACGAGAAGGCCGAACTCGAAGATCTGAGGAAGAAGATCGAAGAGGTTGGCATGACGGAAGAAGCGAAGACCAAGGCGATGCAGGAACTGCACCGGCTGGAAGCTATGCCGCCCATGTCCGCGGAAGGGACCGTTTCACGGACCTATATCGACTGGCTGGTGAGCGTGCCCTGGAAACAGAAGTCGAAAGAGATTAAGGACCTGACCAAAGCGGAAGAGGTTTTAAACGAAGATCACTTCGGCCTCGAAAAGATCAAGGAACGCATCCTTGAGTATCTTGCCGTCAGACAACTCGTGAAGAATCCAAAGGGCTCGATTCTCTGCTTCGTTGGCCCCCCGGGAGTCGGCAAAACAAGTCTGGGGAAATCGATTGCGCGCGCGACGGGACGAAAGTTTGTGCGCTTGTCCCTTGGTGGTGTGCGCGACGAAGCTGAGATTCGCGGACATCGCCGCACCTACATTGGCGCGCTTCCCGGCCAAATCATTCAGATGATGAAGAAGGCCGGAACTGTAAACCCGGTGCTGCTGCTCGATGAAGTCGACAAGCTGGGCGCAGATTTCCGTGGCGACCCGAGCGCGGCGCTGCTTGAAGTTTTGGATCCGGAACAGAACCACACGTTCCAGGACCATTACCTCGACGTCGAATACGATTTATCGAAAGTTTTTTTCATCGCCACTTCAAACGTGCTGCACACTATTCCACCGGCCCTGCAGGATCGGTTGGAGATTTTGCGTCTGTCCGGATATACCGAGCGTGAGAAGTTGGAAATAGCAAAACGCCACCTGGTTCCGAAACAGGCTGAAGCGAATGGTCTCAAAATGGAGCAGTTCGACTTTACGGACGAAGGTCTGTTGGAAGTCATCAGGCACTTCACCCGCGAAGCCGGCGTGCGCAATCTCGAGCGTGAGATTGGTTCCTGCTGTCGCAAACTAGCGCGGCGCTTTGTGGCTGATAACCTTGGTGAAGGTGCAAAAGAAATTGTAGACGCTGACCGCGTTCGCGAGATGCTTGGTCCCATTAAGTTTCGCCAGCAAGGCGTTGCCGCGGAAAGCGAAATTGGACTGGCCACCGGCCTCGCCTGGACCGAGATCGGGGGCGAAGTTCTGCAGATCGAAGCAACTCTTACCAAGGGGCGCGGTGGCGTCATGCTGACCGGCAAACTGGGCGACGTTATGCAGGAGTCCGCGCAGGCAGCATTGACTTGCATCAAAGCGCGCGCCGAGCGCCTTGCCATGAGCATCGACTTTATTCGCAAGCGCGATTTGCACGTTCATGTTCCTGAGGGCGCCATTCCTAAAGATGGCCCATCCGCCGGAATTACCATCGCAACGGCGATGGCCTCGGCTTTGGCGCGCACTCCGGTTAGAAAGAACGTTGCAATGACCGGCGAGATCACTCTGCGCGGTCGCGTGTTGCCCATTGGTGGGGTAAAAGAAAAACTGCTCGCTGCTCATCGTTTCGGCATCGACACAATCATTCTTCCTAAGGACAATGAAAAGGATCTTCCGGAAGTTCCGGAAGAGGTTCGCAATGCGCTCTGCATCAATCTGGTAGAGACGATTGATGAAGTGTTGGCGCTTGCACTCGAAGATGCCTGCCCAACCGACGCGGGTGCTACGGATGAAACCAAAGCGCCGCCGCTTTGGACACCGGAACCGCCCTCGCAAGGCATTCAAACAAGCTAATACCTTTTCAATTCGAGCAAGGTTTTCGAGTTCACTTTGGTTTGGACCTCAAACCAGAGACAGGATTTGGCCTGAACTTCAAAGTTCCTTGCTTGCATGCTCAAAAAACAAACCAAAACCCCTGGAGGATATGAGAATGGGTAAACACGACGATGCAGATCTGATTCTGAAACTTTACGACCTGAGACGCGAAGCGACCATGCGTGAGGCCCGCAATTGGATGTTCGGCTTCAATCCGACGACCATTCAGGACATTATCGATGTGCTCCTGAGCGAGCATAGCGGGCATTACCGGATGGTGATTTCGTATTGGGACATGGCAGCCGCAATGGTTAACAATGGCGCTATTGATGAGAAGTTGTTCAATGAGACAAACGGCGAGCACCTGTTTGTCTATTCCAAGATTGCTCCGTTAATTCCTGAAATCCGCGGCTTGTTTGGCAATCCCGAGTTTTTAATGAACCTCGAGACGCTGGTGAAACGCATACCGGATCACGAAGAGAAGATCACCGCCATGCGCGAACGCATGAAGCGATTTGCCGCCATGCGTGAGGAGCGCAGCGCGAAGGTGCAGGCAGCGGCTACCGCCACTTCCGCTTCATAGGCAAGAGCCAGGACCTAATCGTAGCGTCTTGGTTTTAGGTTCTTCTCTGTGCGACCTTAGTGTCCTCTGTGTCTCTGTGGTAACGCAACACCTGACGATCTCACCAGAGAGACACAGAAAGCACTGAGGTAACCCAGAGAAATCAATACGGTCCGCAAGCGAACAATCCAGGCTCTCGTAAACAAATGTCCGATGAACTTTAGTTTGTCGCGGCGTTAAGACAAGCTAAAGCTTATCGGCCATCAACGCATGCGAATTACCAGCGCCGAATTCCTGAAAAGCTCTTTCCAGGAAAGCGACTGGCCCCGCGACTTAAAACCTGAAATCGCTTTTATGGGCCGGTCTAATGTGGGGAAATCAAGCGTCATTAATTCCCTGCTTAACACTCGCGGCCTGGCGCGCACGTCAAACACGCCTGGCCGCACGCAGTCGCTGAATTTTTTCGACATCAACACTAGTTTCCGTTTTGTTGATCTTCCGGGTTTCGGTTATGCGCGCGTGCCAAAATCATTGCGATTAGGTTGGGGTGAGATGGTTACGAGCTACCTTGCAAAGCGGCAACAGCTTGTGCTATCAATTCAGCTCGTAGATTCGCGCCACGAACCCACAAAATTGGATTTGCAGCTTCACGAATGGCTTGAGCACAGCGCCAAGCCACGCTTAATAGTTGCCACGAAATCCGATAAGCTATCTAACAACGATTTGAAAATGAGTTTGAAACGCGCCCAGCGCGTGTTCAAAACCGAAACCGTGATAGCTTTTTCTGCCAGGAGCGGGAGCGGGCGTGAGGAACTTTGGCGGACTATTGAAAAATCGCTGGGTGATTTTTAACCGGCAGCCCTTGATTAGAGATTTAGGATCGGTTAAGAATGCCTTTCCATATTTCAAATCAAACGCTGGGTTCTTAAATTCTCAAGCCCCTGTTTGCAATCTACTTCTTCCCAGACCACGAATGGCGTACAAGGTTGCATCAAACTAGTCTCCAGTTGGTCATTTGTTACCGAGGCAAATTGCGCAACAGTGCAGCACAACATGTTCCCGCAGCTTCGCCAATACCGGTGAGCCCCGGAAAGCCTCGTGTGTTTGGAAACTTGAGTTTTGCGCACATCTAACCTCTAAACCCCTGAATAAAAGTTGGCCTACAGTAACTAAACGCCCGGCACTTATTAGGAAATGAATTGACATGTCACAGAGAACACGTTCACGCGCACCGAGCGCGAACAACGACGACAACGATGACGGCGCATCCGTAGCAACGGCGGAAGCACCCGAAAGAGACAGCCGGGACGGCCGAGGTAAGGAAGAAGGCTTTCTAAATCTTGCCGACCTGAAGGAGATGTCTATCTCGAAGCTGACCAATATCGCCAAGGGCATGGACGTGCCCGGCGCGACGGGAATGCGCAAGCAGGAATTGATTTTCAAGGTCCTGGCAGCGCAAACAGAAAAGAGCGGCCTCATCTTTTCTGAGGGCGTGCTCGAAACGCTGCCCGACGGTTTCGGTTTCCTGCGTGCTCCGGAGTACAACTACCTGCCCGGCCCCGATGATATTTATGTGTCTCCCTCGCAGATTCGAAAATTCGATCTGCGAACCGGCGACACCGTCAGTGGCCAGATTCGTCCACCGAAGGAAGGCGAACGTTATTTTGCGCTAATCAAAGTAGAAGCGATCAACTTTGAATCGCCCGATCAGGCGCGCGAAAAAGTTTTCTTCGACAATCTCACGCCGTTGTATCCGGAAGAGATGTTGAAGATGGAAACCACGCAGGAGAACCTTTCCGCGCGAGTTATCGACCTCGTTACTCCATTGGGCAAAGGCCAACGTGGATTGATTGTCGCTCCGCCACGCACCGGCAAGACGATGTTGCTTCAGACGATCGCAAACTCCGTTACTACCAACCACCCGGAAGTAACGTTGATAGTTTTGCTAATCGACGAGCGCCCGGAAGAAGTTACCGACATGCAGCGCTCGGTAAACGGCGAAGTTATCTCGTCAACGTTTGATGAACCACCGACCCGTCACGTACAGGTCGCCGACATGGTGATTGAAAAGGCGAAGCGCCTGGTTGAGCATAAGCGCGACGTCGTAATTCTGCTCGACTCGATTACGCGTTTGGCTCGAGCGCACAACGCAGTAGTGCCGCCCAGTGGCAAGATACTCTCTGGCGGTATCGATTCAAA
The DNA here is from genome assembly GCA_051002775.1 of Pyrinomonadaceae bacterium. Taxonomy (GTDB): domain Bacteria; phylum Acidobacteriota; class Blastocatellia; order Pyrinomonadales; family Pyrinomonadaceae; genus PSRF01. The sequence goes on from JBPCLZ010000169.1 coordinate 32,542, forward strand.
TGCCCTTCAACGTCCCAAGCGGTTCTTTGGCGCCGCGCGCAATATTGAAGAAGGCGGCTCGCTGACGATCATCGCAACCGCGCTGATCGACACAGGCTCGCGCATGGACGACGTTATCTTTGAAGAATTCAAAGGTACCGGCAACTCGGAAATTCACCTCGATCGCCGCTTAAGTGATAAGCGCCTCTTCCCGGCTATTGATTTGCAGCGCTCGGGTACGAGAAAAGAAGAGTTATTGCTTAGTAAGGAAGACCTGAACCGCATCTGGGTTATGCGTCGCGTTTTGAATCCACTTTCGCCGGTTGAGCAAATGGAAGTTGTGCTTGAACGGCTCGAAAAGGCGAAGTCAAACGCTGAGTTCCTGGCGTCGATGCAAAGCTAAAACAGGGGTCAAGGCGGAAGGATGAACAGTTCGTGTCCGTCCGCCTTTTGTTCTTTCTGTTTGACCTCTGCTTTTTCCTCCTTCATCCTTCCCGGTTCAACCCTTTTCCCAATGCGCATTGCCATTCTTTCATCTGAAGCTGTGCCGTTCGCGAAAACCGGCGGCCTCGCGGACGTTGCCGGCGCCCTACCAAAAGCCCTAGCCACACAGGGCGTCGACGCGCGCTTGATTCTTCCGCTCTATCAACAAATTGATCGGAGTTTATTAACGGGGGACACGGTTGAAGAAATCGGTGTGCCCTGGCGTGGCGGTATTAGACCCGCGCGCGTTTATCACAGCGACGCGGCTGGAGCGCCGGCCTACTTTATCGAAGCCCTGGAATATTTTGATAAACCCTCGATCTACGGCTACTCAAACGATCACGAGCGGTATGCATTTTTCTGCCGCGCCGCACTGTCATTACTAAAACATATGGCCTGGCAGCCCGACGTTGTTCATGGCAACGACTGGCCCTGTGGCTTCGCGATGATCGAGTTGCGCGCGCACCGCCGGCATGATGAGTTTTTCAAGAACACAAAAACGGTCTTTTCGATTCACAATCTCGCTTATCAGGGGGCGTTTGATCCAAAGGACCTCTGGTGGCTGGGCTTTGGCGAATCTCCCGACAAAGACGACTTTATGCTGAAAGGCACGGCCTCAGCTTTGAAGGCCGGACTCATCGCTGCCGATGCGCTTTCAACGGTGAGCCGGCGTTATGCAGAAGAGATACAAACACCCGAACAGGGTGCGGGGCTCGATTGGTTGTTGCGCGCGCGCCGCGATCGTCTGGTCGGCATTACCAATGGCGTTGATTACGAACTCTGGAATCCCGAAACAGATTCGTACATTGCGGCCAACTACTCCGCGGCTGACCTGACCGGCAAACGCGAGTGCAAACGCGATCTACTGCGTCGCTTCGCATTGCCCGAGGACTTAAACCGTCCAATCATTGCAATCATCTCGCGACTGGTTTTGCAGAAGGGCTATGACCTGATTCGCCAGCTCGCCGGTGCGATTCTGCAAACGGGCTCGTACTTCATCGCCCTTGGCGCCGGCGCCAAAGAGTACGAGGACTTTTTACAAAGCTGGCACGATCAAGCGCCAAGGCAAGTGGGCATTTACAAAGGCTATGCAGGTGAACCACTGGCGCATCAGATCGAGGCCGGCGCTGACATGTTTCTGATGCCGTCGCATTACGAGCCTTGTGGTCTGAACCAAATGTACAGCATGCGCTACGGCACGGTGCCGATCGTGCGAGCGACCGGCGGGTTGGATGATACGGTGGAAAATTACAATGCGCAGGACGGATCGGGCACCGGTTTCAAGTTTTCCGACTACAATGCAGGCGCGCTGCTTGAAAAAATACGCGAAGCACTTTACTTTTATCACAAGCCGGAAATTTGGCAACGGATACAACTGAACGGCATGGCGCAGGATAATTCCTGGGACGCCGCTGCTCAGAAATATATTGGTCTTTACGAGCAACTAGTGGGTGTTCAGTCAGAGACAAACGCAGTCTGACTTGTCTGAAATTGTGGCATAGACTTTAGGTCTGTGCTGGTTGAGTGATTACGAGAGAAGCACAGACTAAAGTCTATGCTACGAAGGAGAAAATAGATGAGCGATCAGGTTACCGAGGTAAGCGACAGCAGTTTCGACAAAGACGTTTTGCAATCAGACAGGCCGGTACTGGTGGATTTCTGGGCCGCCTGGTGCGCGCCCTGCCGCATGCTGGCGCCAACCGTCGATGCCATCGCGGAAAAGTACGCAGCTAACGCGCGAGTCGTGAAAGTGAACGTGGATGACAACCCTTCAATCTCGCAGCGCTACGGCATCAAGGGCATTCCCACCTTGATTCTCTTCAAAGCCGGCAAGGAAGAGGAACGCGTCGTCGGCGCCACTTCCAAAGAAGCCATCTCGCGCATGATCGATAAGCACGTCACTGGAGCTGCATCAGCTTAGGTTCCGAGAACTAATTTGTTTTGATTGTTCTGCGTTTTTGGCCTTTGGACTTTGGTCTTAGGTCTTTGCAGTTGAGTGTCGGGGCAGTCTACATCTTTAGACGCAGAATAAAGCAAAGCGCAAAGTACAAAGAACCAAGTTCAAAGGCCAAAGCCCAAAGTCCCAAGTCCGATTTTAATAATGTCAAAAATCATCGTCGTAATAGGCGCCCAGTGGGGCGACGAAGGAAAAGGCAAGATCGTTGATCTGCTTGCCGAACACTTCGATATCGTCGCGCGCTATCAGGGTGGTCACAACGCCGGCCATTCGGTGCAGGTTGGCGACAAGTCGTTTGTGCTGCACCTGCTTCCCTCCGGTATCGTCCATCCGGGCAAGATTTGCGTGTTAGGCAACGGCATGGTCATCGATCCGAAAGCTTTTTTTGAAGAAGCGGACCGATTGATGGCCCAAGGCATTGAGGTCTCTCCCGAACGCGTCAAAATCAGTTCGCGTGCACACCTGATACTTCCCTACCACCGTGCTTTGGATCATACGAGTGAAGAACGGCTCGGCAACGAAAAAGTCGGCACTACGCTGCGCGGCATCGGTCCAGCGTATGAAGACAAGGCCGGGCGTCGAGGAATCCGCACTGCAGACGCGCTGGTTCCCGAAGTGCTGCGTTCGCGCATTGAACGTAACCTCGAGGACGCCAACCGGATCATCATGGCGTATGGCGGCGACAAACTAAATGCGGACGAGATTTTTGATGAGACCTCGCGACTCGCAGAACGTCTCGGCGCTTTCATCAGCGACACCACCCACTTTTTGAATGTTGCGGCCAGCGATGGCCGATCGATTTTGCTTGAAGGCGCACAGGCGACTCTGCTGGATGTGGACCACGGCACGTATCCTTTCGTTACTTCGTCCAGCACGATTGCCGGCGGCGCGATCGTTGGTTCCGGCCTCGCCCCCAATCGCCTGACTGGAGTGCTTGGGATTGTTCGCACTTACACCACGCGTGTAGGCGAAGGTCCGTTTCCGACCGAAATGGTTGAGGGCGAAGCAGAAATGGGCCAACTGATTCGTGAGCGGGGACGAGAGTACGGCGCTTCAACCGGCCGCCCGCGCCGCTGCGGCTGGTTTGACGCCTTTGCGACTCGTTATGCAGCCGAGATCAACGGTTTCACTTCGGTGGCTTTGACGAAACTCGACGTGCTGGACGCGCTTGAAGAAATCAAAGTTTGTATGGGCTACAAACTGGATGGGCGTCCGTGTGAATCATTGCCCGCCGTCTCGCAGGACCTGCGTCGCATTGAACCCGTTTACGAAACCCTTCCCGGCTGGCAAACTTCAACGGTCGGAACAATTGATCTGAATTCTCTTCCCGTCAATGCGCGTCGTTACGTTGATTTTCTTTCCGAGAAGATTGGCGTCGAAATTGGCCTTGTCTCAACTGGCCCCGAACGCTCACAAACAATCGTCGTCAAAGACTCCGCTGTCGGCCGCTGGCTGAACGACTAGTTTCAGGTTTCAAGTTTCATGTCGCGCACACTCAGCACTCAGTACTCAGCACTCAGCACTTGGGAACAGCCGACTTGAGACTTCATCACCACTTCCGTAGAATGCCATTCACCGTTTTGATGTGGGCCGATAGCTCAGTTGGTAGAGCAACTGGCTTTTAACCAGTGGGTCGCAGGTTCGAGTCCTGCTCGGCTCAAAAACCCAACAACAATAACTGTTTGGATCTGATTAATTCAAAGATTAGTCCAACTTTCAGGGCAGTCGCTCTAGGCTATGACTCCGCACCCTGATCACGACAACTTTTGCAATAACAACGGTTTCACACCGCATCAAATTAGAGAGCGACCTTCTCATAATAAACCAGTGGGTCGCTGGCCTCGACGCTGCACGGGCAACGTTTTCAGGGGGTTGCAGCCAGCTACAACGCCGACCCTTTGGCATGTGACAAAATTGAGACGACGCGACGAGAGACACACAAGCCTAGCTAAAAGACATTGGGCAAGAAAAAATTTGACATTCTCGCAGAGTGGTAATATTGTCCCCACGTCCTCGGGTCTCCACTTTTGTGGCTGAATCTCACGAGCCTCTGTCCTCGCGCAAACTCGGCTGACAGCAGCTACAATCAATGTTTCTTTGAATAACTCGCTTGGGGTTCGCCTCGCCCTCGTCGCTGCCTTAATGCCGAACATCGCTCTTTCGACACTCACCTATGGAGAATGGCATGCCTCAGTCAAAAAACTTCCTTGCACCTCTATTTCTGGTTCTCATTTGTTGCCTCAATGGTTCTGGGCATTTCCTCCAACGCCCTCCGAGCAGATACGAACTCTTTGTAGCGGATGCGGGCGGGCGGCCGGTCAGATCGTTGGAGTCAGGCTCGTCTCTGCACGTGGGGGCCAGAGGTTTGCAAGCGAACACTACTTATGAGTTTCGCGTGAAAATCGGTCGAGGCCCGGTTGAATCCTTGAGGGAGGCGATCAGCTTTGCCAGATCCACAACCGACCGGAGCGGAAATATTCCACCGTTTGTCCTGTGGTATCAATCAGGCGTGGTCGGTTGTTCAGAGCGCGTGCTCGATCATCAGACACGACGGCCCGTTGCCTTCCGCAACTTCGAAGAAGGAGAGCGCGCGCTCGAGGGGAAAGTACTCGGCATTTCAGTCCATCTCGTCGAAAGAGACAAAGAAGGGCGTACACCCGCGAACAAGCTAAAGGTCGGAGATGCTGTGACTACTCTAGAGCTCCCTGTTGTCAAACGGCGTCATCCTGCAGTTTACGCTTCCGACAGGAGTGGTTGCCTACTCAATAGTCAGCTTAGTGGAGGTGCAGATCTATTCGTCAGCGGTCGAAACTTCGCGCCCGGACAACGGTTGGAAATTTCAATGGTTCCAAATCAACGAGCGTGGTACGTGAATGACCCCATCAACGATATCACTGGCGTCGGATCGGCGGCCGCACCTGAGAGAGTTACGGCAGATGCTAATGGACGCTTTACTGTGCGGGTTTGGAACAAAGCAAATCAGCGGCGTGGCGTCTATGACATCGTGGCTCATGATCTAACTGGAGCTCGTTCCATTCTTATCCGTCCCAGAGACATTATTTCCTACGGCGCAGAAACCGGGTTCATCCTTTTTCTGCGGTATCCGGTAGGCGGACCCACAATGGACATTGCGGGCAGGCCGTTGCCGGGTTCCCCATATTTTGAGTTCACCGATTCATTTGCGGAAACCGGCGATCCGGTTTGGGGCGCCGTCGATCCCACTTACGTTCCCCCGGCACATCCGGGCGGATCCTATGCAGCCTATTACGTCGTGAATCACCGTGACGTCGCCGGTTGGAATCCTGCTATGGGTGGTTCGATCAATCTCTTGGATGTCTCAGGAGGAATTGAGATCCATCCCGTAAAAGCCGGGTGCATCAACGGCACGGATGTAATTATTTGGTCTTCACCGCTCGCGCAAGGCAAGTACGACGTAGTCGTCGACTTCGGCAGCACCGTCGCGACTTCGCCAGCAACGTATTCAACCGACAATCAATACAACGAGACGGTCGACTTCCTCGACGGCGCCGACCAGATTGGTTTCATCGCTGCAAAGGATCCTTTCGACTTGGGACCGACTCCAGTCGGTCAGGATAGTTATAGTCAGGATGATTTTTTCCCCACCTTGGGCAGCAGATCGAGTGTGGATCTGCGTGCCGTAGTTAGATACCCCGCAACGGCTGCTGGTGTTGGGACACCGGTCGCCGCGGGGACACATCCCATCTTCATCATCGAGCATGGCAACCACAGTTCTTGTAACACCGCCGGCTTCGACTGTAATCCCCCAGGGGGTCCATACGACACAGTCCATACCGGGTGTCCGGATCGTGAGCAGAATCATATGGGATACATTGGATTGCTCGATCGGTTAGCCAGTCGTGGAATCATCGCGGTCTCGATAGATGCTTACGATCTCACCGGCTGTGTGCCGCAATTGATCGCGGAAAGGAGTGACCTCATCCTGAAGCATCTAGAACTGTGGTCGCACATGAACAACACCGCCACCTTCACGAGCTATCCGGATTTCTTTGCCGGCCGATTCGCGGGCCACGTTGACATGACAAAAATCTCAGTTTCGGGACATTCGCGCGGAGGAGAAGCCTCGGTCGGAGCATACATGCGGAATCTAACGTCGGCTTCGCCGTTCAGCATCGGCTCGGTGTCTTCGATCGCTCCTGTTGATGGGCAGGCCTTTGTCTTACCCGACGTGCCGTACTTTGTGATATTGCCGGCAGCGGATGGGGACGTTTCGAGCCTAAGCGGTATGCGCATCTATGACCGCGCCGGGAGCGGTCTGGCAACCGTGGATGGCACGGTCAAAAGCGGAATTGACGTTTATGGCGCCATTCACAATTACTTCAATACCGTTTGGGCCGCCGATGGTGAAGACTCACGCGCGGTATTCCCGCGCGACGATTTCATTCCGGCCGCTGATCAGCAACGTCTGGGAGAGTCATACCTGATTGCCTTCGCGTTGATCCACCTCAACAATGAAACTGTCTATGAGGACATGCTGCGCGGACGACTCACATTTCCGTCTACAGCCGGCTTTAAGATCTTTCCGATGCGCCACGAAAAGCTCCATTCAAAGATTGAGAACGGTGGCGGCGGCTCTGCTGCGGCTTCCGCAGGCTCGACTGTAGTTTCTGTAGGACCGTCGTTTTCTGTGCACCAGACGCAGGCTATACAAGTTGCCTGGCCGGGCTCTGGGGCAGAAGTGACGTACACGGTGCCGATGGCCCAGCGCGACGCTTCTACGTTTGAAGTTCTTTCTTTTCGCGTCGCGCAAACCAATAACGCCTCCAACCCTGCGTCCGGTAATCAGGATTTCCAGGTGGAACTAATCGGCGGCGGTCACACGAAAGCCTTCTTCGCCAGCCGCTTTGGCTCGATTCCAAAACCGTACAATCACCTGCTCCGCAATGGGGCAATGATCACCACCGTGCACGACAATGTCATGATGACGATACGCATACCGTTGCACTCTTTCATCATGAATAATGCCGGGGTCACGCTAAACAACATCGACACCATACGCATCAGATTTATGAATCCAACAACCGGAGAGATTTATGTTGATGACATCGAGTTCTCTCGCTGAGACACCCACGCACCGACTAGTGTGGGGTTTCCTTATACTCCTGCTACTTACCTCCGCCACAAACAAGGCGCAGGATCTAGCCCCCGACTCCCCTCGACCCGCCAGACCGGTCGTCAAACCAACGCGTCCATCCGTGGTTCAGGACGTTCGCTCTCCCTCTGTCGAACTGCGCTCAGTTACTGTCCGGCGCCCAAGCGCGAATCAACGGAAGCTGGCAGGCGAGAATTTTCTGAGAACAGCAACCGAGCCACTGGTCATCGAGGTACGCACAATGAGGCCACTAGGAAATCTCACGCGCACTAGTTCGCCAGTGATCGTGCTTAATGGCAAACAGCTTAGCGAAACAATTCCGGTTGCCGCCGATCGATTGGTAGCTTTCTTACCGGATCGAAAAATGATTAGACGCACAAATACTGTCGTTGTCGAATGGCTTGGAGATGAACGATTGACACGAAGTAAACGCCCATTAGTATTCAGCTCACGAGATGTAAACCGATAGGCACCGCTGCCGCGCATCCCAAAGCTCGCAGCCGAACTCGACTATCCAATGATTCCACAATTGCGGAGGTAGCTATATGGCGCCGAAACAAAGAACCCCATCTAAGGCAAACAGGTCTCGCCAAAAAACCGGTCGGAGCAGGCAGAAACTAGATCCGCGTCTGGCACTGCTTTTGTCGCTGACCGACAGACAGCGTCGCGCGTTGAAGGCACAGGAAGACAAACGCATTCAACAGCTCACGCTGGAAATCTATGAGGCGGTTGGCGGCCTTGATGACGATAAGAATCGCGACAAGGCCAGTAAGCGGCTCCGAGAACTCGACCGTCAGTTATTCGCGCCGCTTACGACCGGGCTGTTCATTCCGGAGCGGGGGCGCGGTAAAGTGTGGCCCTTTAGAATGAAAGAATCATTTGCCAGCGCGTTTATTTTATCTGATGCGAGCGCCGATGATCTCAAGCGACTGGGTGCGCGTGTAAGAAGTCAGGTTGGCGATATCTTCTCGGCATTTGTTCCATTGTCGGCCATCCCCAAGTTAGAAAAGTCTGCCGCGATTCGATATATCGAGTTGACGCGGCCACTCTTCAGAACGCTGGACGTGGCTGTGCCATTCGCGCAACTAGACACATTGCACAACGCTATGCCGCCGATTGATGGCACAGGCGTCATTGTTGGAGTCATCGACACCCGTCTGGACATATACCATCCTGACTTTCGCACCGCTGCAAATGCGACACGGGTCCTTTTTCTTTGGGATCAAACGCTGGTGCCACAGGCTGGGGAAGCTGGTCCACCCGTGGCTCCGGCGTTACCCGGTTTCACACCCGCGGGCGGCACGACTTACGGTGTCGAATACAATCAGGCCACAATCGACAATGAATTGAACAACCCGCCGCCCGCTTATCAGATCGTCCGGCATGGAGGCACGGTCGCGGAACATGGCACGCACGTGGCTGGTATCGCTGCTGGCAATGGGCTGGGTCAAGCTGGAACGTTTACCGGCGGCGCGCCCGGCGCCGATATTATTTTTGTGCGACAGACTGGAGCGGCTCCCACAGCTTTGTTTGGGGATAGCGCCGGAATGGCCGATGCTTTTGCCTACGTCTTCGCTCGCGCTTCGCTGCTCGGACAGGCCTGTGTGATCAATATGAGCGCGAGTGACAACCAAGGACCACATGACGGTATGACGTTGGGCGAGCAATTTTTGGACAACCTGCTGCTCACACCTGGCCGCGCAATCACCCTTTCAGCGGGTAATTCAAACAATACTAGTTCGCATGCTGCAGGTAATGTACCCATGGGCGGAACTGCGAATCTACTGCTCAATTACGCGGCAGGGACTGGCAACAGCGACGACGTGGAAATCTGGTATGACGGCCACGATCGTTTCGATGTCACTGTCACGGTACCGTCAGCTCCGGCTACAGTCATTGGGCCAGTGAATCCCGGCGGTATGGCAAACAACCTACTGCCTAATGGGGTTCAGGTACAGGTGACATCGGTGCTCAACGACCCCCGCAATGGTGACAACCTCATCAGCATAATTTTCACCGTCCCTGCTGGTCAGACAATTCCCGCCGGCAATACTACAATCGCGCTCACCGGGACGATCGTTGTTAATGGGACGTTTCAAGCGTGGGTTGATCGTAACAACAGGTTCTTGTCTGCCTTCCAAGCGCCGTTCCTTCAAGAAGGAACGCTCACTTTGGGTGTGCCAGCGACAGCTCGCCGACCAATAACTGTGGGCAACCACAACAAAACGGCACCCACGCCTGCCATTTCCGGTAGCAGCGGACGTGGTCCAGCTCGCGATGGACGTATTAAGCCGGAAATTGCAACCGTTGGCAGCAATGTTACCGCGCCCCGATCAAGAAATATGAATGCAGCGGTACCGGGTGCGCTCTATACCGTTATGGGCGGCACAAGCATGGCCGCGCCGCTGGTAGCGGGCGCGTGCGCGTGTCTCTTCCAATGTCGAGGAGGAGCGAGCACCTGGGCAAATCTGAAGCAGATACTTGAAGATACCGCCGGAACAGTCGGGCTCGCGATCCCAGGTAATGATTTCGGATTTGGCTTCATGCAAATCGGTGGTGGTTGTGCCGCGCCCGCGCCGAATGTGGATGTCTGGTTGCGCGACGATGCGACCGATACTGGTGTTGAGCCATTTGCCGGATCAGTAGCATGGCTTAGTCCCGATATCGAGGTTCTCGACACAGCTGGTAATCCTGTTCCAAATCCCACTTTCGATCCTATCAAGCGGTTCAATAACATTATCCGTGTAACGGTCCGCAATCGCGGGACCAATACAGCACGAAACACTGAGGTCTATTTCTACTGGGCTGATCCCGCCACCAACATTCCCTATCCGGCTGCCTGGAATACTACTGGAATCTACAATGACGCGCCCGGATTTGTGAACCAGTCTAATATGATCGTAATCCCACAACTTGCCGCCGGCGCGAGTACGCAAGTGCAATTCGGGTGGGCACCGCCCGCCCCGGGTTCAAACATACGCGGTGACGATCACTTCTGCTTGCTCGTCCGTCTGGAAAACGAGGGTGATCTGTCGCAAATAGGCGTGGGTGGGTGGAGTGCGATCACAGCGCGCAACAACATAGGGTTACACAATGTGCATGTGCAGCCCGATGATCCTACCGATTCCGACATGAGCTTCTATATCGTGGGTTCAGCCGAGCAGGACAGCCTCACCGTATACCCTAACGTCGCTGGCGGAAGGGTCAGTCTAATCCTGCCTGTCCAGGCGCTGCCGTGGCGCGACATTCGTCTCATCGAACGCAACAATGGTCGCCGGGTCGGATTCGGTTGTTGTGGTGCGACCGATCCACTTCACGGCATCAAGAAAACTCTAAAAGGCGAACAGATTCGTGCCATCACCGATATCGCAGGCGCCGAACTGCTAGATCTCAGAGATGGGATCGCTACGGTAACAATGGGCAAAGCAGACCGCCTGCACGTGCCTTATTTAAGAATCGCCGATGGTGCAAGAATGGTGGCAAGGATTCACTTGCATAGAGCGAAGACCCATGAGGAACGTCGATTTGTTCATGTCGCCCAGCACTCAGGTGGGCAGCTCGTTGGAGGTGTGAGCCTGGAGTTGCGACCGCGTCAAAAGCGGGGGCGCGTCGGTTGAGGACGCTCTCACGTTGGGAGAATAAGGTCGACCATCGTCTTCGGGCGCTGTGGGCTCGGGTTCCAGACAGCGATCGTGCAAGTCAGAGCGTTCGAGTACTTTTTCGTTTCATCGGCACCGTTGAAGGACTGAAGATAACTGGTCTGAAGGTGGGATCAGTTGCGGGCGAGATCGCGACGGGCACAGTTGTTCTCGATGATTTACCACGCATCGCAGCGGCACCGGAAATCATATTTATGGAACTGGCGCAGCCATTAGGACCTGATTAAGCGGCCTAACCAACTTATTGAATTGCTGCAATCATAGTTTTCGGATTTACGCCTCTCGTCCCAAGGCGTGCAGCCAGTGAGTCGTTTTCGTAAGTCAAAAGCGGAGACTGCTCAGATTCTTTGTGGCAAATTTGTGACGCGAATACGGGAAAACAGGTATGAATGGCTGTTACTAAATGTACTCCGAAGCGGCTGCAACCTGTGAAAAATACTAATGAATCTTAAAAGCCGTGACTGGTTGGAATCGGCTTAGCCGCTCTTTTAACCAGTGGGTCGCAGGTTCGAGTCCTGCTCGGCTCAAAAACTTTGGCGAATGGGCAGTCCTGCGTGGCTGCCCTTTTCATTTGAATAGGACGCAGCTACTAGCGCATGGCGTGCTGACGTAAAGCAATCTGTTAGTTTGCAGTGGTGCGCTATCATCCAACGTTGAGTTTAAGGCACCAACGCAAACTAACAGTTTGCTTTACAACCTATTATGACCATCAACGGGTCTATCATGATCACTGGCTCGCGCGATGTCGATCGCGAGAGGGCGCGCGCGTTGTTCGAACAGCACCTGTCCCCATTCATTTCTCAGGGTAGAACGTGGCTGGTCGGCACATCGCGCGGCATGGACCAGTGGGCGATGGAATGGCTGTTGGAGAACAGTGAGACCTGTTGGGCGGTTGTGCCCTACACGCGGTTTAAGCAGCCGCAATGGGTTCAGGCGCAACTCGACGAAATGGATAGAATCATCGAGTTGCAACTTCCAAAGCGCAAGACTGCCAACGCAATCAGGAATCGTCACATGGTCGACCTTGCTCAAATCGTGTTTGGCTTTTGGACGGGCAAGAGCGGTATGACAGTGAAGACTCTCAAATACGCGCTGCGCCAACGCAGAGAAGTGCACGCCACCCCAATAATTCCCATAGGGGACGATCCACGGGAAGAAACTTAGTCTGCCGCAACGCCGTCATGAAAAAGAGAGTTGCATTGCGGCTTGCCTACGCACAGTGCGGAATGCCTATGGCTTTCCGCTGAGTTTCCTTTAATGACATTCCTGAGGCTTGGCCTCAGGAAAAGAAGTGAGACCCCGCGTCCTGAAAGGCCGAGCCTTTCCGCACTGTGCGGCGACAAGCCGCAACGCCGTCGTTTCGGCTCTGAACAACTAAGCGCGTAATGTGAGGACGCACAAAGATTAGTCAAAACGCAGGATGTTTGCCGCGCTTCACCCAGGGACAGGAAGGACAGACAAGAATGTCTATCCTACGTGGAATAAGGTGCCGATTTGTCGTTTGAGATAACGTGGGTTTTATTAACTGGACGATGGCATTCTGGCCGAATTAAAAACTGCCCCGTATCCATTTACTACTTTTACCCGGTTGGTGTATGATTCGCCGCATAGTTCAACCTGCGGCGTTCCGCACCTAAACACGCACACCTGGCGTTATTAGCAATTCACACTGGTAATACCTATGAAGACCCCATTTTTAGTTAGCCTTTTCGCATTGCTGGCTCTTGCCCCCATGAATTACGCGGTGGCGCAAACGGAAGCTGCCGGCGATGTCACTGCAAAAAATCATACGACCGCCGCCACAAACGGAGAATCTGGCGAAGACAGTTCCCCTCCCCAAGCCGCGCCCGAAGCACAGAGGAACTATGACTCTGGCGTTGCGCTTTACAACTCGGGCCAACTGGCCGAAGCGATCGATGCTCTTAAAGAGTCGAACAAACTCAAACCAAACGATCCGCAAACTCAATATATGCTGGGGTTGGCTTATTGGAAGTTGAAGGCTTACAACCAGGCCGTGGATTCCTTTAAGCGCGCGGTGAAAAATAAGCCCGACTGGGACGAACCGTATTTCCGCCTGGGACTTACGTATTACGTGCTGGGCCGAACCAGCCAGTCAAACGAAACATACAAGAAGCTTCTGGAACTGAATCCGACCTTAGCGGCCAGGCTGGCGCGAATAATAGAACCCAATGGATCCGCGAACTCAGAGAATGTAAAGACGGCGCCGAAACCCGAAACGGCGAACCCGGTTCAGATCGTTCCGGTTTCAATCGCCCCTGTTGCTAGCCCGTCTAACGAGAAATCAAGTGCGAACATTGCGGACACTACTGTCTCGTCGACAGTTGCTAAGCGCTCGAAGACGTCTCCCTCGAAAACATCTCCTCACATGTCTCCCTCGCCAGTTGCTGCGTCCGAGAAGCCCAACGTAACGGCGGCCGATGCAAATGCCGCCTCTACGACCGCCCACTCACCGGAAGCGGCGACAATCAGCGCACCAGCTCCTGCAAAAGCGCCGGTGGCCGATGACACCCCGCTGACAGAGATTTATAGAGTTGGTGTCGGAGATGTGCTTGATATACGGTTGCTCAACTCTGCTGCGAGCCGCTCTACGCTCTACAGCGTCATCGAGGGCGGCTTAGTCGATTTTCCGATAGCCGGGGCGCCTGTGGCGGTGGCCGGGCTAACCACCAAAGAAATTCAGGCGCGCATTAGTTCTGAACTAAAACGGCTAGCAGTTGCCGAGCAAACTCAAGTGACAGTGGGTGTCAGACAATACGGCAGTCATACCGTGATCGTAACCGGGTTGGTAGGAAGTCCTGGCACTAAGGTGTTGCGGCGCGAAGCAGTTCCCCTTTACGTGTTGCTTGCAGAGATTCAACCACGCCTCGACGCCGCTCGCGTCACCATAATGCGGGCAGGCACTGCTCCTAAGATTTTAGATCTCAACGATGCGGCCGCCCTTAACTTTATTGTGAGGCCGGGTGATGTGATAAACCTGACTGCTCGCCAACAGGATTATTATTACATTGCCGGACACAGCATCGGCTATCCCGGACAAAAGACTTTCCAGCCGGGCATCACTTTGGTTCAGGCGATCCTCGCTGCCGGAGGTTTGGCACGTGAGGGCGCGGTGGAACTATCGCGCGAAGGTGCCGACGGCCACCTGTCCACCACAAAGTTAAATCTTAAAGAGATCAAATCCGGCAAGATTCAGGATCCAAAAATTCAGCCCGGCGATCGCATCGAAGTGTTGAAATAAGTTCCAGGGTTGTAAGTTTTTTGTTTCCCCTCTCCCGATGTGAGAGGGATCAGGAGAGAGGTCCTACACGCAGCTAACCCCCGGCCCTCCCGCCAAGGGAGGGAGAAAAGCCAGTTAGAAAATGCAGTTTTAATTCATGCAATACAATTTATCCGTAGTTTGCTAATGTCTAATAGTCTTCGGCTCACCGCAAGCTATCCAGGCGCAGGATCAACTCACAACCTCTGCAAGCCCCATCGCAACCAGCGCAAGCAAACCTGCCGCAAGCCACGTTAAGGAAGGATTGTCGGACGTAAAGATATTGCTGCCTGGAGAGTCGCCTGCAATTCCAAAGGCGGTGACTGGGCCTTCAGCGGAACCGTCCCTTTACCTGAAGGCAGTGACCTTCCTGGAAACGGGCCGCAATGAGGAAGCAGTCGTGATGCTGCGCCAAGCGGTCGAGCGCGATCCTAACGACGCCGCCGCCTATGGAAAACTCGGAGTTGCTTATGCGACGCTTGGGCAGTACAAGGAAGCAGTCGTCGTTTTGAAAATGGCGATTCGCATTAACCCGAGATCGCTGATGCTCAAGACTATTATCAGTTGAGCAAATCTTATACCGCGCTCGAAAGATTTCCCCTCGCGCTGGATGCCATTAAGTTGGCTCTTTACATTAGGCGGGCAGAACAGGTCAATTCGGAAAGTAAAAACATTTTCCGGGGCCCCTCATTCGCCGAGTTGCATTACGCCGCTGGGCTGGCATTCTACAACCTGCGACGTCATCGCGAGGCCGCTGAGGAATTGAAACAGGTCATCGCACTGAATCCGAAGCACGCGCCAGGTCATTTCGGGCTGGCACTGACCTGCCTTGCAACCGGCGATCGCAAAGGCGCAACAGCAGCAGGATGCTCTGGAATCCTTGGATCCCGTCTACGCGGCGAAAATCGCCAAACTGCTCGCCCTAAAATCAGATCCTCAACAGGGTCTTGTGTTTGTTTTCAAAGCTAGTCCGTAACTCAGTCAGTGTTCGTAAGTATTGAGTTACCTTCCTACCACCGAATCCTCTATTACAACCAACGACCTGTCTGACGACTAAGAACTGACACCGAACGGCTTTGCCGCCGGATGTGAGGCGGTGGCTCTGCCCCGCCGACAACAGAGAGATTATTCCCGGGGCTACGCCCTGCTCCGGGCTTTGCTCTTTGGATTCATGGTCCAAAAGCCATCCAGGGCGTAGCCCAAAAGTGAAAAAGCAGCACTACGGCGGGGCGTAGCCACCGCCGCACATCCGGCGGCAAAGCCGAAGCCACACTGACGAAGGACTTTTAGAGCAGAGTCACAACGGACCGCAGGCTATCCTCAGCCAGTTTCTTAAAGTTGAGCAACTGCCGGCGCATCATTACGAGATCACCCCACGGCAAAACCGCACGCATAATTCGACCTCTGATTCCGGCCGGAAACTTTGCGATCAGCTTGACGACTAACCGGCAGGAATCGGGCCGTTCAGCCAGAATCACATAACTGACGGCGATATCACCAAAGCTGCGCGTGGTGCGCGTGCCGGGTTTTAGGCGAATCGTCAAATGCCGCTCGCGCTCAAAACCTACCAGATTGAAAATCCTCATTACGTCCTGACCCACTTCAAGATCTTCGATGCCAGGTGTCAACTGCTGCGGACTTTGCCTTCCGCCATTATCAATCCAATCGTAACTGTAAGGAGCCACTCGCATCTGACACAGCCAGCGAAAAACAATTGCAGGTGACGCGTGAATCGTAACGCCGCGAAAAACCCAATCGTCAGCGCCGGTAATAAAACCATCACAAGGAAAAACGAGCTGGCGCTCCGTTGATGTTGTGCCCCAGGTGTGACTAAGCAATTTCATAAAAGCAAGTCCTTCCACAGCGGGGTCGTCTCTAGTCCGCGGTGTTATTGTAATTACCCTGTTCGGCATACAGGTTGCCAGATTTCCCACTCACTGATTCTAGCCATTAAGTCGGACGGGAACTGAACAATCGAATTCGTTCGCTGTACGGTTGTCAGCCAAGCTGAGGTATAAATTAAGGTGCCAGTCAAGAGCAAAGATCTTCACGGGAATGTGCCCGACGATTCAGGCGTGGCGCTGTTGCTGATCGATGTCATCAACGACCTTGAATTCGATGGCGGTGATGCTCTTTTGGAGTTCGCTCTGCCGGCTGGAAAACAAATCGCAACGCTGAAAAAGCGAGCGAAGGAAATCGGCATTCCGGTTATTTATATAAACGACAACTTCGGTAAGTGGCAATCCGACTTGAACAAGATCGTGTCGCATTGTCTTGATGATGCCGTGCGCGGTGAGCCTTTTGTGAAATTGGTTTTGCCTGACGCGGATGATTATTTCGTTTTGAAGCCGGAGAAATAAGGGTTTTATTGCACCAGCCTCGAACTGTTGCTTGAGCATACTGGCGCGCGCAGCCTCATTCTCGCCGGCATCGCCGGAAACAACTGCGTGCTCTTCACTGCCAACGACGCGTATATGCGCGACTTCAAGTTGTTTGTGCCGGCAGATTGTTCGGTATCAATCGCATCGGAAGATAATGAGTATGCGCTAAAGCAGATGGAGAAGGTGTTGAAAGCCGATATTAGAGCGGCGCGAGAGTTGAATCTGGAGGAGTTGAAAGCGGGTGAGGACTAAGTACTGCAACTCTTTGGAGTGCGCCGGCACGGCGGCGCTTTGGTCCACAAGCAGCGTAGCGCGTAATCTGGGAATAACTTCTAGCCTGAATCAAGACCAAAGCGCCGCCGGGCCGGCGCACTCCAGGGAATTGAACTAAGCCGACGCTAAAGAGAATCAAACATCACTTCGTCAACGTAACACCAGCCCCATTCTTCACCCGGCTGAAATGATTTGATGATTGGATGATGGCTCGCGTGAAAATGCTTCGTTGCATGGCGATTCGGTGAAGAATCGCAACAGCCAACGTGGCCGCAAGTCATGCAAAGCCGTAAAGGCACCCAAGTCGCGCCAATGCGTAAGCAATCCTCGCAACCGTCACCGCTCGGTATTACCTCTCGTATCTGGTCCAAATGCGAACAAATTTCAGTCATTTTAGTCCTTAAAATAAATCCGCAGATTACACCGATTACACAGATAAGAATAAAGCAACGCTTCTGCCCATGCCACTAACAAAGTGTGAAACCACGTGCTCCTACACTTCCTGAGTGTTCTTAGGTTTGTCTGTGTAATCTGCGTAATCTGCGGACAGCTTTTTACGCGAACGGTTCATCAATCGATTTACTCTGCGGCGTGAAAAACTTCGGACCGCTTTCAGTGATATACAGGCAATCTTCCAAACGAATGCCAAACTCGCCGTAAATCACAACAGTTGGCTCATCGCTGAAACACATGCCCGGTTGAATCGGCGTCTTGTTGCCGCGCACGAAGTTGGTCCATTCGTGGCCTTCGAGGCCAATGCCGTGGCCGGTGCGGTGCGGCAGTCCGGGAACTTTGTAATCCGGACCAAACCCCGCGTCGGTAATCACCTTTCGCGCGGCCGCATCGACAGCTTCACAGGGCGCGCCAATTTTTGCTGCCGCGAAACCAGCATCCTGCGCCCAGCGCTCGAGGTTCCAGATTTCGCGTTGCCGGTCAGTCGGTTTGCCAAACACAAAAGTTCTGGTGATGTCTGATTGGTAGCCGTCAACGCCACAACCGCCATCCATCAACACTACATCGCCCTCTTTCAGTTTCTGCGGCGTGCTGCTGCCGTGGGGAAACGCTGTGTATTTACCAAAGCTAACAAAGATTCCGCCCGGCGCTGCGAGCGCCTGGAACGCCGCCGCGCAATTGCGCGCGAATTCGTCCTGCGGCATTCCTTCGCGCATCGAATTGTGCGTAGCTTTGTACGCAACAAGGGCGATGTCATTCGCCTTTTGCATCAGCGCAATTTCTGCCGGCGACTTAAACATGCGACAGCCCGCTGTAATTGGCGTTGCACTGACGTATTGAAACGCCGGCGCGGCTTTGCGAATGCCATCAAATAGAAAGAACCGCACGCGCTCTTCCATACCGATGTGGCCCGTGCGCAGACCGCGGTCGCGGAAAATCTCCGCCACGCGTTGAAAGGGGCTCTCATCCTCTTCCCAGGTGCGGATGTCGTTTCCCATTTTGATTAGCTCGCGCGCCCGTTCTTCCTCAAACTTTGGGCAGACCCACGCGATGTCGCCGCGAGCCGGTATGACGACGGCAAACATCCGTTCGCTCGTGCCCCAACGCATGCCGGTGAAGTAGAACATGCTGGCGCCCGGCTCGAGATAAATCGCAGCGATACGATTTTCCCGCATCAAGCGCCGCGCCTTTTCGATACGCGCGCGTCGCTCGTCCATTGTTATCGGCACCACGTCGCCGGTCATTTTCTTGAGTTTGCGAATTCCCTCCGGAGCTTCGCGTTGTTGAAAAGCTTCGGGCCCGGCCGTTTCAGCAAAAGCAACTCTGCCGAGCAAACTTGCGCCTGCGACCGCCGCCGACGCTCGCAGAAAGTCTCGTCTATCGGTGCACATGAATCGGTGTTAGTTTGAATTCAGGTTGTGACTGCGACGCCATGCTACCTGAGCGTGGCGCACGAGGCAAAACTTTTTGTGGATACCCAGCCTGCGAAGCAGACTGCACTGGTCGCCACCCTGACGCTAAATCAGAAAACATGTTAGATTTCCCTTCCGCAAACTAGAGCTTGCAGCTGGAAAAACGCAAAGGAACGCACTGATGGAAACTGAAAACAAAGCGGTAGAGATTTCTTATGAGATTCGTGTGAAGCCGGGACGCGCCGGCACTGATCCCGAGGCTCCCGATTGGGAGGTGCGCGAGTTGGAGGATGGCGTGTGTAAAAATACAGCAGACATTTACGACAACATGACACTCGCCGAGGCGAATCAAATCGCGGGCATGTGGAGAAAGAAAAAAGAAGAAGCGGAAGCGGTTCCTTCAGAGTAGCAACCGGACTGGTTGTGGACGGATCTCATTGACGAGTTTCTGGGTTTGGTTGAGGGCGCCAGATTTTCCAAACTGAAGCTTTTCAACTTCCAGTCGTGACCTTCAACGACCAGCGCGCCGGTGTACCCTTCAGGGGTTGGAATCGCTTGTATAGACCAGCGGGAAACCTCTTTTCTTCGTGATAATTGTTCAGCAACCTCACCGGCTCATCCGGCCTCAGCGTTACATCAAATTGATCAAGCGGCATCGACAGTCCCTCGCCACGCGCTTTGATGTAGGCCTCCTTGCGCGTCCCAGCAATAAAAAATGCCTGCTTTCGCCGTCGTACAGTGGATTGGCTCGATAATGAAAAGCGCCTTGAGCTGATGTGCGTCTAACGCCTTCAACAAACGAACGTACTCGGTAAAGTCATAAGTACCCTTTGCGGTTTCCGTGCTCTGTCAAACAAAATCCATTCGCACCCAGCGGAACCCCGCGGCCGCTAACATTGCTAATTCGCTGGGCTTGGGATCGGTGAAATGAATATTGACGACGAGCGCCTCGGGGATCGCGGGTGCGCTTTTGTCACTGGGCCACGGCGCCGGAGGATGCGCGCTCGAAATGCAGCCGGCGATAATAAAGACACCGATACAGAGAATTGAAAGCAAGCGACTCATTACGGAAAACATTTAACGAAACTTTTCAGGAGAATACGGCTAATGGGTCGCAGTATTTCGAATGGAGGTGAGTTAGTCCAAGGTCCAAGGTTGCACAAGCAATTCAGAGTAAAACCTTCAGGTTGAGTATTTCGATGGGTTATGCAAGCTGAAGCTTGTACTCTAAACAACTTGAGCTTTAGCTCGGGACTTTGGACTCAATCTCGAACAGCGTTAATAAAGTCCGCTAGCAATCCATAGGCGGTGCTCTGCAGATTTGGCCGGTGCGATGTGATGGTGAGGCCCGGCATCATGTCGAGCTCAAAATGGATCGCGAGTGAGGTGCCGCGCACATTTCCCAGCGGTTCAAGTTGACCAATTTGTTCAGGTCGTACGACGGCCGAGATTTTTCCCTCCTGCTGGCGGTTGGCTCGCGCTACCAGCTTAAACGGCTTCCCTTCCGCCCGCGCCCGCTGCAATTGATTCGCGTTCAACTCACGAATCCCGGACCGTACGACCTCGGCCGGCTTCAGAGGAACATTCATCAGCACATTGGCCAGCGCGCACACCTTAACCGTCGCGTCCCAGCCGTCAATGTCGTGAGTCGGATCGGTTTCCGTTACGCCTAACTCCTGCGCGGTTTTCAAACCTTCCGCAAACGTGCGGCCCGCTTCCATTGTCTCGATAATCACATTTGTGGTTGAACTGAAGATACCGCTGAAACCGCGCAGCTTCACGGCCGGGAGTGTTTCGCGAAACAGGGAAAACACGGGCGCACTGTCCAAGACAGTCGACTCAAATAGAAACTCTTTGCCGGCTGTGCTCGCGAGCTGGTTTAACTCCTGAAAGCCGTAAACCAACACGCCCTTGTTTGCCGTGATTACGTGCGCACCTGATTGCAATGCAGCCCGCAGATAATCGATCGCAGGTTGTCCTGAATCCGGGTTGAGTGACGTTGTTTCAAAGACTACATCTGCTCCTGTCTCTTGCAACCATTCGCTAATGCCATTCAAAGAAGAAGCAGATTGAAGGTCTTGACTTGCGGCTAAATTCGCAAGGTCAAGACCGTCGGGGTTTGCTTGCCAACCAATACTTCGACTGGCGACGCCGGTGATTCGATATTCGATGCCGTACGCCTCGCGCAGCTCGCCCGCTTTTGCCGCAAGCAGTCGAGCCAGGGCGCGGCCGACTTTGCCAAAGCCGAGGAAACAAAGATTGTATTGTTTCATGCTTACTTATTAAGCCTGAGCGAAGTTATACTTGTACTCGACGCGCTTTATTAGACAGGATTAACAGGATGTACAGAATGAAAGCGAAAGTTCGTTTTGAATCTTTATTTCAGCCTTGTTACATCTTGTAAATTCTGTCCTAATTTGTTTTGGTATTTTCTCAGCAATCTTGTTCATCTTGTAAATCATGTCAAGAAACAGTTCATGAAACAATATCACGATCTGCTGCGATCGATTCTGGAAAACGGACGCGAGCATCATGATCGCACCGGTGTCGGCACAATTTCTCACTTCGGCTATCAAACACGTTTTGATTTGCGCGCCGGATTTCCAATTGTAACTACAAAAAAAATTCCCTTTCGCTGGGTAGCAGAAGAACTGTTTTGGTTTCTCTCCGGCGACACTAACGAAGCGAATTTACGAGCAAAAGGCGTCGATATCTGGGCCGAGTGGGCCGACGAAGAACACACGCGCCGCTTCGATCGCGAGGCCGGAGATCTTGGCCCGGTTTACGGTTATCTGTGGCGTTCTTTCGGCGGAGATTATCCGCAGCAAAACGGAGTCGATCAGATCGCAAGGCTGATTGAAGAGGTCCACCACAACCCAAACTCGCGTCGTTTGATCGTCACAGGCTGGGATCCACGGCAAGCGGACAAGGTAGATTTGCCGCCATGCCATACCTTATTTCAATTCAAAGTTGACCGGGGATTGCTGTATTGCCAGCTTTACCAACGTTCGGCAGATGCTTTTCTGGGCGTGCCTTTTAACATCAGTTCTTACGCTCTGCTGACGCACATTGTGGCGCATGTCACCGGTCTGGAGGCTGGGGAGTTTATTTACACGCTCGGCGACTATCACATTTATAAAAACCACCTCGAACAAGTTGAAACGCTATTATCGCGGGAGTTTTACCCGTTGCCCAAACTTGAAATTCTCGATCCCGAAAACCGATTGAAAGGTCTTGAAGGTTTACTCGCGATGCGTTACGACCACTTAAAACTAGAGGGCTATCAATCACATGGGAAAATTGCTGCGGCGGTAGCAGTGTAATTCTTAACGGAGGCAAAGCCTCAAAATAAAAAAGCATCACCGGAAAGGCAGAGCCTTTCCGCATGGAAGGCGGCGAAGCCGCAACCGCGAAGTCAACACAGCGGAAGAGCCTTATGATCATTGGAATAGTTGCAGTAGATAGAAACGGCGCGATCGGCAAGGGTGGGAAACTGCCCTGGCATTACTCTGCCGACATGAAATTTTTTAAGCATACGACTACGGGTCACGCCTGTGTGATGGGCTACAACACCTGGCGAACTTTGAAGAACCCGCTTCCTAACCGTCTTAATATTGTTCTCAGCCGGAAAGCGGAAATCCCGCCAGAGGAATCACTGGTCATGATGCGTGACGTCGATTCGGTGCTCGCAATGGCTAAAGTCTTGACAACTGATCTGTTCGTGATTGGAGGGGCGAGAGTCTATGAGTCGTTCCTGCCATACATCGAGAAGTGGATCGTCACTGAGGTGCCTTTGAAAGTGGAAGGAGCGGATACGTTTGTACCGCCAAATTATCTCAAGGGATTTACTCCCTCCGATACGCAACAGTTAGATGAAGGTCTAACCGTCACATCGTATGTCCGGCCAGTAACGGAATGAGGCATCTACTTCAATAGCTTGAAGGCGTGCGTCCATTCGTTGCGCAGGAATCCAGGTATACACCAAAGAACAGCCAGCGGCTCGATTGCGCGCGCGGCTTCGGCTGCCCCCATATCGGCAGTTTCCCAACCAAACTGATCGAGTATCTCAGTGACCGCTTTTTTGGCAGTCGCGTCGTTGCCGCAAATAAACATCGTGGGTCGCCCGCCCTCAAACCTGGGGTTCACCATCAAATCACTGCCAACAGAATTGAAAGCTTTTACAAAATGAGCATCTGCAAATTCCTGTTGTAGTTGTTCCAGCAACGATTCGTTCTGATTAGTGAAGAAACTCAAGACGCCATTCACGGGAGGAGAGGCCGTGATCGGATTTGTCGCGTCGATGATTGTTTTCCCCGTTAGATTTTCAGCTCCCGCCAGGCCTAACGCCGCGGACGACGCTCTCCCGTTCACCGCCAAAACTATTAACTCACCAAACTCTGCAGCCTCGGCAAAACTACCGATGCGAGCCGCAGGATTACGCGCCGCCCAGTCTGCCAATTTCGCAGTGTCGCGCGTACCGCGCATTACTTCATGACGGTGTTTGACGAAACCGTCGCCGAGCGCCTGGCCCACTTCGCCAGATCCAAGAATGCCTACTTTCATCCTTTTCCTTTTAGGTCACCGCCAGATGTTCTCACTTCAGTTCTCTGTGCGGCCTTTTGTCCTTTGATGTGTCTTTGTGGTGAGCAATCGTTAATTGAGATCACCACAGAGACACATCAAAGAACACAAAGGACGCACAAAGATTAACTCAAGGGGCCGGTTGTATTCAGTTTCAAATCCAGCACGTCGTGCCTGGTGATGATTCCGGTGATGCGGCCATACTCTTCAACCAGCACTGCAGGACTGGATTGCAGGCGCTTGGTTACCTCATTGGCGCTCGCATCAACGTCAACCGTTGGAAAACTTGCTTCCATTACCTCGCTGACAGGCGATTCCAACAGGTGACGATTGCGCACCACCTTGGCGAGCGCTCGGTTTTCTCTTAAAGATCCAACCGGCCGGCCTTCTTCAAGTACCGGCAGTTGCGTCAGTCCCAACTCATTCATCTTGGCGAGGGCATCGACCACTTTGTCTGCCGGGGAAACCCAGACCAACGATTGCGGCGCCTGGATCCCTTTCGTGTCGCTGATTAGACCAGCCGTCATCTTCTGAGGTTCAAGCAAACGCTTCTCTTTCAACCATTCGTCCGAGTGGTGCTTGGTTAAATAGTGTTCGCCGGTGTCGCAGATAATAAAGACAACGATGGCGTCTTCGTCGAGGTCTCGAGCGACTTGAAGCGCCGCCGCAAGGTTGGTTCCGCTTGAGCCGCCGCAAAAAATTCCTTCCACGCGACCCAACTGCCGCGACATCTCAAATGAATCGCCATCCGTGATGTTAATCACCTCGTCAATGTATTTGATGTGCACATTTGGCGGTACGTCTTCCTGACCGATTCCCTCGACGAGGTATGGCGTAGTTTCAATAATCTTTCCCGTCTCTTTGTAGGTTTTAAAGATTGAGCCGAAAGGATCGGCACCCACCACTTTGATGTTGGGGTTCTTCTCTTTCAGATAACGCCCCGTCCCCGAGATTGTGCCGCCGGTGCCGATACCGGCAACGAAATGTGTGATTTTGCCTTCGGTTTGTTCCCAAATCTCTGGGCCAGTAGTGCGGTAATGGGCCTCCGGGTTTGCCGGATGAGAATACTGGTCGGGATAAAAAGAATTTGGTGTTTCTTTCGCGATTCGTTGCGCGGTCGAAACGTAATGGTCCGGCGTCCCGGGCTTAGCCGAGACAGGTGTGATCACTACATCGGCACCCAGCGCCTTTAGATAGCGTCCTTTTTCAACCGACGCTTTGTCGGTCATCACGAAAATACATTTGTAACCCTTAACAGCCGCCCCAAGAGCCAACCCAATGCCGGTGTTGCCTGAAGTAGCTTCGACGATTGTCCCTCCAGGTTTTAGTTTGCCTTCGCGT
This sequence comes from Pyrinomonadaceae bacterium, assembly GCA_051002775.1. GTDB lineage: Bacteria > Acidobacteriota > Blastocatellia > Pyrinomonadales > Pyrinomonadaceae > PSRF01. The sequence goes on from JBPCLZ010000169.1 coordinate 57,469, forward strand.
TCGGCGGCTTCGATCATCGCCACGCCAATCCGATCCTTGACTGAAAAGCCGGGATTCAGGTTTTCCATCTTTGCCAGCACAGTTGCCTTCAAACCGCGTGTTAGTCGGTTTAGCCTGACTAGCGGCGTGCGGCCAATAAGCGCAAGTACATTGTCGTAATAATGCATTCGGATCTCCGGCACAGTTGATTGGTCTATTTCTAGCAGAAACTTCACCTCCGGCGCTATTTGAGAAGCGCACCTTCACAAATTTTTTTCGCGGTTAGCTCGCCGGCAGCGCGATTCCCAGTGACATTCCAATGTCCGTTACCACTGTTGTTATCGAATCCGTGCAGGAAGACTTTGTTGCTTTCCGCAAACTGCTGCAAGTCAGGAGCAAGAGTAATTACGGGAATGTTCTCGCGCTCGCAAAGCGATTTGATGCGTTTGTCCGGGTAGAAGAGATCGGTGGCCCCAATGCGCCGCTTGACCGCATCGCGATAACCTGGGTCGGGAAGAACCTGCGGACCATTACTCAAAGTGATCACTATAAATTTTGCGTTACGTGCTTGAACCTCATCACGCATTTGGGTGATTAAACCTTCTGTAACTCGCCAGGTATCATTCCACACCTCGGTGCCTGGTTCGCGGTATACAAGATTGTCGGCGCCCAATTCTTCCGCGCCGGGCGAGGCGTCTGAATTTTGAACTGGCGGGGTGTTAGGCGCAGGAACGGGTTCGGGTCGCGACCATCGAGCGCGCCAGGACGTAGTCTTAAGTTTGAAAGCCTGATGCCCCTCAATTGCCGCCTGCACAACCCGCGAGTGATCGCGCAGCCAGCGCCCAAACCGATTAATGTAGGAGTGCCGCCGAACAAACGTTGGGGAACTCTGGAATGAATTGTCGAGCTCCAGTCGATTGTCGCGATAAACGAAGTAAGGTATTTCCTCCACCTTTTTCAACATACGCGAATTGTCTGTCAAATCATTATTCGTGGTGACCGCGAGCATCACCACGTCCGGGGAATATTTCCATACCTTTTCGCGAAGTGTTAGCAGTTCCTGCGCGGTGCCGTATCCGGAAACGCCGAAGTTAAGGACCTCGATTGCCTTGCCTGCCGCGGCATCACATTCCTGAAGCTTATCGTTCATTACTGACCAGAAAGCGTGGTCGATAGGAACGGCGAGGGCTTCCGGATAAGAATCGCCAATCAGCGCAATGCGCAATGTATTGGCGGGCTTTGTTAGCGAGTGTTCCTGATCGCGCAGCCCGTCGGAATTGATGCGAACATATGAGCGGCCCTCTTTTCGATACCAGCCTTCTGCCCCCGGCCGAAGAGCATAACCACGCACCTCATCCAGTTGATAAAATGCCGGGTGCGAATAGCCAGTAATCCGCAGTGAGATCTCGGCAACGCCCGCACCAAACAAGAACCCTAGAATAATCAGTATGAGTTTTGGGAAGAGTTTTCGGAGGCGGCCGCCGTTTTGCTTCATCAAGAGTTTGCTGGCAGGCAATGTTGGTTCGCTCTGAACATCCAAGAACCGATACGTTAAGCGAACTTTGCGTTTTTGCGCAAACCCGAGCCGGGTAAGTAAGTGGCGAAAATGTTGAGGCCCGGATGTGCTCTCCCCTTCACATCCGGGCCTCAAACAAGGCTGCTAACTTTTCAATCAGCAACCGAGCTCATTTAAAACGATTTTTAGTAACGACGATAACGGGGGTCGCGGATCTTATAGGTGTAAACTGCCGCGCTCGCTCCACCAGCTACGGCGCCAATGATCGTGCCCTTTTTTCCGCCAACCATGCCGCCAATAAGTGCACCGGCCACTGCACCCCCCGCAGTAGTAAGCTTGTCCTGGTGCTTCTCCCAAATCGAGCGGTTGTTATAACGATAGTCCCGATAGCGGCCGTCATATCTCGGGTCGTAGCGGTCGTAGCGATTATCGTAGCGGGAATAGGGCGTCTGATTGTAACGACGGCCGCGCGTCTGAGCGGTTGCAGGCAGCGCCGTCATGCTTAGAACGATTGCGCAAACAAGAATGGCAAGAATCTTTTTCATTTTTCGGGCCTCCACCGCGCAAGCTTGGCAACGACCGTGCCATGCAATCGCGCCTGATTCGTCCCTGCTGATTTTCGTGTTTAGCGAACTTTTTTGTGCAGCGAGCAATCAGGGCAGGACCGACCGCGGCGCTGCGAAAGACGATTACGTGTAGGACTGGGCGTTTTGGGGTAACCTCGGGCTTGCCATTAAAACGTTTTGTCGCTTTCTAAAGGCATACTGGTCATTCTCGCCCGCGCGACTTGCAACTTAGACCATAAATAAGGCATCTTAGCAGGCAGTTAATCCTTCTCTCGCGCATCGACGGTGATGCGCCCCGCGCAAAAAGACAATCCGCGCTGGCGTTTTTGGATAGTTCGAGAGCAGGCTGAATTCCATTTCAGAAGCGCTCTTTTGAGCATCCGATCCTGGTCCTTCGACTGCTACCGTTTCACCGAAGCCCATCCGTTTCGCAGCTTCTTTGCATTCCCAAATAAGGGAAAGGTACACGTGTATGTCTATGGCTGTACCTAAGGTTAACGAGGCGAAACCTCGCGAGAACCGCGGCTTTGGCTGTGGGAAATCGATGTTAAAGGGGCGAGAGTGACTTTGAAAGTCGCAACGGTCGCACGCTGCGCTGGTAAGTTGTTTCTTACCGGTCACATTTTTCGAAAAGCGCCCATGGCTAGCAAAACACAATGCGCCGGGCACTTATTTTTACAACAGATTGCGCCAATTTTAGCGCGCGGAAAGAACAGATGAGCTTCACAGAATTAAATCTTTTACCCGAGCTGGTACGCGCTTGCGCGGCCCTTGGGTACACCAAACCTACACCTATACAAACCAGCACGATTCCGATCGTGCTCAGCGGCGGCGATATGATCGGCTGCGCTGAAACCGGCACCGGCAAGACCGCTGCTTTTCTGCTTCCGATTATTCAACGACTGAAGGCAAAGACACTTCCCGGCATTCGAGTTTTGATAATCGCGCCGACGCGCGAGCTCGCATTACAGACCGAAAGCGCCTATCGCGACTTTGCTTTAAAACAAAGCCCGCGTTGCGTCGCTATCATCGGCGGAGCCAGTATGCAACGACAGCGTGAAGCATTGCGTCGTGGCGCCGGCGTGCTAATCGCCACTCCAGGTCGTTTACTGGACCACATGCAACGCGAATCAATTGATTTGTCGCGCGTTGAAGTGCTCGTGCTTGATGAAGCCGATCGCATGCTCGATATGGGCTTCTGGCCTTCGATTCGACGTGTGCTTGAGAAAGTGCCAAGCGCGCGGCAAACATTGCTGTTTTCAGCAACGATGTCGCCATCAATTGAAAAGATTGCCCGCACGACGTTGCGCGACCCTAAACTCATCGAGATCAGCAGACGCGGAGTTGCGGCCAAGACCGTCGCTCAGTTTGCTTATCCCGTCGCAGCAGAATCAAAAACGACATTGTTGCTTGAACTGCTCGAGAAAGAGCGCGAACCATTCGAGCGCGTGCTGGTCTTCACTCGTACGCGACGTGGCGCCGAACGTCTCTCTCATATTTTGAGCGCTCGCGATCACAGCGTGAATCGTATTCATGCCGATCGTAGCCAGCCGCAGCGCGAAGCAGCGTTACGCGATTTCAAGGGCGGACGAACTCGGGTCATGGTAGCCACTGACATTGCCGCTCGTGGCATCGACGTGGATGCGATTTCGCACGTCATTAATTATGATGTTCCCATGGCTCCGGAAGACTACGTGCATCGCATTGGCCGCAGTGGCCGCGCCGGAAAACCGGGTCGCGCGATTACGCTGGTCACTCCGAATGAAGAACTTTCTATGCGTGGCATCGAACGTTTGACGGGACAGTCGATTGAGCGCGTGGTCATGCCGGCATTCGGCGGTTCACACTCGCCGGCCGCAAGGCCAAGCAAGGCTCCCTCATTTGCGGGACGCAGGGCCTCGAATTTTGGAACGTGCTCCTTTCGTCCGCGCCGCGCCAGATAACGCAGCCTGCTTGTCAATACCACCTGCGGTAGCGGGTGGGTGGTTGAATTACTGCGGAGGATTGAATTGGAAAACTATCAGGAAAGTGACGCGGTGCTGCCGCAACGCCAGACTATCAACTGGGGCCTCGGCACTTTTCTGACTTTATTCCACCTCGCCGCGGTGGCAGCTTTGTTCACGTGGAACTGGCAGGCCATTGTTTGTGCCGTTGTCCTGTATTGGGTTGCCGGTAGCCTTGGCATTGGCATGGGTTACCACCGGCTCATAACCCACCGCGGATATAAAGTCCCCAAAGCGCTTGAATATTTCCTCGTGCTGTGTGGTTCGCTGGCATTACAGGGTGGTCCAATCGAATGGACCACCACGCATCGCATTCATCACGCGCACACGGATCGCAATGGGGATCCACATACGCCTCGCGACGGCCGCTTGTGGTCGCACGTTGGCTGGATTTTGCGCGGCACCGCACAAAACCACGAAGCCCACGTGATCGCGCGTTATGCGCCGGACCTCAGCAAAGATCCTTTCTACGTTTGGCTTAGTCGTTACTACCCCGTTCCCTTGATCTGCCTGGCTCTTGTTTTGCTCGTCGTGGGCGGTTGGGGCGTGATGATGTGGAGCGTTTTCCTGCGCGTGACGCTGGGCCTGCAAGCCACGTGGCTCGTCAACTCAGCCACTCACTTGTGGGGCACGAGACGCTTCGAAACGGGTGAAGACTCGCGGAACAGTTGGTGGGTCGCCTTGCTTACTTTCGGCGAAGGCTGGCACAACAATCACCATATGTACCCTACTTCGGCCCGTCACGGTCTGAAGTGGTATGAGGTTGATTTCAACTGGTGGGGCATCCGCGTGCTGCAACTGTTAGGACTGGCGAAGTCAGTCAAGCACGCTTCCCTGCCGAGAGTTGTTGAGCCAGTATCGTAACTCTGCTTTACTTCTATCTGAATTTCCCCACTGTCATAAAAGACCGGCGCCTTTCTTTTCATTATTTCCAATTATCTCAACAGCATAGTCTTCCCAAGACCGATCAGCCCGCCCGCGAGCACGACCCAGAGCACCTCGGCCTTGAACCTATAAAGCGCGATGAACGCCGCGACGCTCATGGCGGCGGCGAACCACTCCACGTTGCCGGCAAGCCCTTGCGGGAGGATGACAGCCGCTCCAAATACTAGCGCGAGGTTTAAAACGACGCCGACCACGGCGGCGGTCACGCCTGAAAGCGCGCCCGTCAGATTCTTGTTGCCCCGCAAGATTTCGATATATGGGGCGCCGAGAAAGATGAACAAAAAGGACGGCAGGAAGGTGACGTACGTGGTGACGAGCGCGCCCGTCACGGCACTGGCGGTTTGACCCATGCCCTGCGGATTGTTCCACGCTGCTATGAAGCCGACGAACTGAAGGACCATGATGAGTGGTCCGGGCGTAGTCTCAGCGAGCGCCAGCCCATCCACCGCCTGCACCTTCGTCATCCAACCGAAAGAGCCCGCAGCCGCCTGCGTGACGTAAGCGAGCACGGCGTATGCGCCGCCGAACGTGACCAGAGCCGCTTGGGTGAAGAAACGGTATTCCTGAGCGTGCAGGCTTCCCCAGCCGCGCCATGCAATCAGCGCGACGAGAGGCAATGTCCAAAGCGCAACACCTGTTGCGAGGATTTTGAAGGTACGCACTCTATTTGGAAGTGTGTGCGCCGGAGGTTGCGCGTCGTGGTCGATGAGCGGGACCGCTTCCGTCAGTTCGCCTCGGCCTTCTGTTTTCCTATCAGCTTCTTTGGTTATGGGCGAAGCGGCGGCAAAGACTTCCGGCAGGTATCGCGCGCCCATTAGCCCGACTATGGCAGCCCCCAACACGATGACGGGGAAAGGAATGTGAAGGAAGTAAATAGAAATGAACGACGTCACGGTGATCACAAAGTGCGCCCAACGCTTCAGTGCCTTGCCGCCGATTTTTATGACCGCTTCGACTACGATAGCGACGACAATCGGCTTGAAACCTGACAGCACGCCGGCCACTTCGGGAAGGTTGCCGTGAGCGGCATAGATGTAGGACAGCCCTAGCAGGACGAAGACAGAAGGGATCACGAAGAATGCGCCGGCGACGATGCCGCCCCATGTGCGGTGCAGCAGCCAGCCGATGTAGATGGCAAGCTGCTGCGCTTCGGGTCCGGGCAGCAGCATGCAGTAGTTTAAGGCGTGAAGAAACCGCTCTTCCGAGATCCACCGACGCCGCTCAACCAGTTCGCGGTGCATAATGGCAATCTGCCCGGCGGGGCCGCCGAAACTTATGAAGCCGAGCTTGAGCCAGAAGCGGAAAGCTTCGGCGAAGGAGCCACTCCGACTCTTGGAGCGGGTCTCACTTTCGGGGGCTGGACTTGGCTTTGGCATCTTTTCGACCGCCCTTTCTTCGTCATCCTTTGAAGTGTTAGTAAAAGCGTACTAGCGGTCTACTGAAACGCCTCATGGCGGGCGTGGTGTGTTCAGGAGAATAGTTAGTCATACTTCCCACTCACAACAGATGTTCACGTGTCCCGGCGGCATCTCTGTTTTCATGCCTCTGTTCGACACGTCCTCCGTTCATCGACACCATACGGTGGGCCAGAGCGGCGGCTTCTTCTCGGTTATGAGTCACGTAAACGGTCGTGATCTTGAGCGCCTTTTGCAGCGTTGCGAGCTCGTGGGAAAGAGCCGCTTTCAAATCTGAGTCAAAACTCGACATCCGTTCATCGAGCAGTAATAGTTTCGGGCGGCCTACGATGGCTCGCGCGATAATCCGTCGAGACGTAAACGGTGACTTTTCGTGCCGTAGCATTCGCGTTTCCGCCCTCCTTCAAGTTAGCTTGCTGCCCTCTGGTGCAACTGAGGGACAGTGCTATGAAGCAGAACGCGACAGTCCGAAGGATTTGATGACGGCATCTAAAACCCATAGTGTGGTCCCTCATAGATTGATGGCTAATGCTTTGACCAATCGTTATGCGAGGTTCGCTTTCATGCTGGCCTCGGCCCGGCGATTAACCTCTTCCCAATTAACATTCAGTGCAAACGCGTCAACGTATTTCGCGGCGGCGGCGCCATAGTCCATGTGGTATGCGTGCTCATACATGTCGAGCACGAGCAGCGGACGGCTCATTGGCGCGTTGTGCATGTGGTCCCATGCCCAGTAGTTATGAACTTCGCCGGTGTGCATGTTGTGGGCAAGAATCACCCAGCCAGACCCTCCAGCCAGAGCGTTCGCGGTCTTTTTGAACTCGGCCTTCCACTGCTCATAGCTTCCAAACCATTGTTTGATCATGTCAAGCACGTTGCCACCAGCTTTGCCATTTCCACCGAGATTGCCGAAGTATTGCTCGTGGAGAACGACTGACCCGGTGCGCACTAATTCCTCGCGCTTCAGATCGCCATAGACGTAAGGCGGCAATTCTTTATCTGACAGCAACGTCTGGAGTCTTTGCTCGATTGCGTTGAGTGCTTTAACCGCGCCTCCATAGTTGTTCTCCCAGTGCGATTTGATGAGCTTTTCTGAAATCCCGTTCAGCTTAGCCGGATTGAACGGTAGCGGCTTCGGCTGATGCTGTCCGCCGAAAGCGCGTGCCGTAGTGGCTGTGCCAGATGTTTGATCCGTCGCCATGATTTCTTCTCCTTCAGTCGGTTCCGCAATTACTGAATGTGGGAAACGTTGGAGCGCTAGGGCTGCGCCTCCGGCCATCATTGTCCCAAGCGCTTTGCGGCGTGAAATGTTCTTCATGTTTTATTGCGCGGTTCACCGCTGAAAGTCATTCAGAAGATGGCCGCTTTCTCCCCTTATGTAATTAAAATCTTGGCATATTAGGCTTGCTGAATGCTGCCTTTCGATTCTCCATCCTATCATAGGGAGCGATAGGGTTGAAGAAATTTGCTTGATGAAGCCTGTGAGATTGCGTGGCTCAAAATTAGAATAAGATATCAGGAACTCAAAAACCTTATTGTTGTAAATACTGAAATCCATGCTGGTGATGCCTGAAAACTCTGAACCTGGATTAGTCTCTTCATAATCAAAAGGGAAGATAACTCTTAGCAAAGATTGCCCTGACGGTAGAGATGTTTTCTCCACAACTACATTCTCCACATTCTCCACCTTCTCCAAACGAAATATGACTTCAGCATAAGACTGCCCTAACTGAAAGCCTCTGATAGGGACCAACTTTGCTGCTGACAAAGGGCAAACCGGTATTTCCGCCTGAGCCTTCTGTTTTTGCGCTAATGAATTTGAAGCACCGAGGCAACAAATTGTAACTAGTAGCGAAATAAT
>JBPCLZ010000170.1:0-7639 GCA_051002775.1 Pyrinomonadaceae bacterium
GTGAAGGGCAGTCAACTTCTTAAACTAACGCAGCAAAAGTTTTCAAATGCCGGTCGCGAATCGAATTGAAATTCGCGGCCGGTTTACCTTTTGGTGGTGGCTTTCGGATACGGGATCAAAGATGAGCGCCGGAGTTTCGGAAAAAGAACAGCTCGAAGCAAGAACTTCAATCGAGGCCAGCATCGGGCAAACGCCGTTGATTCAACTGCGGCGAATTACAGCTGGTCTACCGTATGGCGTGAGACTATTCGCCAAAGCCGAACACCTGAATCCCGGCGGTTCAGTTAAGGATCGTCCTGCGCTTCGGATGATTCTGGAAGGTGAACGCAACGGAGTTCTGGTCCCGGGCATGACGATCCTCGATGCAACCAGCGGTAACACGGGCATTGCTTACGCCATGATCGGCGCCGCGCGCGGCTATCCAGTGGCGCTGTGTTTACCTAAAAATGCCAGCCGTCAACGCAAGCAAATCCTGCGCAGCTTTGGAGTACAAATCATAGAAACCGATCCGCTGCAATCAACTGATGGTGCGCAGTTGATTGCTCGCGAAATGTTTCTCAGTGAGCCCGGAAAGTACTTCTATCCGGATCAGTACAACAACGAGGCCAACTGGCGGGCGCACTACGATACGACGGCTCCCGAGATTTGGGAACAGACAGAAGGACGCGCCACTCATTTCGTTGCGGGGTTGGGAACAACGGGAACGTTTGTCGGAGTAGCGCGCCGGCTGAAGTCATTCAATCCTCGCATTCGAGTAATTGCGATGCAGCCTGATTCGCCATTGCACGGTCTCGAAGGATTGAAGCACTTGCCGACTGCCATGGTTCCGGGAATTTACGACCCGGCGCTGGCAGATAAGAACGTCGAAGTGGCAACGGACGATGCGTTGTTAATGACGCAACGTTTGGCAAGAGAAGACGGATTGTTCGTTGGTCCCAGTTCCGGCGCGAACGTGTTTGCAGCTTTGCGATTGGGGAAGACGCTTACCAAAGAAGCTGTTGTAGTCACCATTCTTTGCGACGGCGGCGAGAAGTATGTTGAGTGAAGGACTGATGCTGCAATTAACCAGCGAACAACGAAATGAAATCGCGGCACACGGCGAACGCGATTATCCATATGAATGCTGCGGCCTGTTGCTGGGGCATTTTGCAACGGACGGCGCGAAAGTTTGCGTTGAAGTCTTTCCCATCTCCAACGCTCGTGAAGAAGCGGCCAAAGGCAACCGCTTCTTAATTCGTCCCGAAGAGTTGTTGCGCGGCGAGCAGCAGGCCGTCGCCAAAGGGTTGGATATCGTTGGGTTTTATCATTCACATCCGGATCATCCGGCGGTGCCCTCGGCTTACGATCTTGAACATGCGTGGCCAGCGTATTCATACGTTGTCGTAGCCGTGGGATCAGGCCAGGCGGAAGAGTTACGTTCCTGGGAAATGCAAGCAGATCGAACTCATTTTGCTGAGGAAGAGATCCTGAAAGGAAATTAAGATGTCAGTCACCATTGCCATACCGACCGCCTTGCGCAATTTTGCTGGGGGCCATTCGCACATTGAATTGCAGGCGCCAACTGCCGGAGAAGCGCTCGCCCAATTAACCTCGCGATACGCTGAGCTGCGTCGTCATCTTTACGACGACAGAGACAAGCTGCGCAGTTTTGTAAACGTGTACGTGAACGATGAAGACATCAGGCATCAATCCGGCGCTGACACGCCATTGAAGGATGGCGACACGTTGATGATAGTCCCTTCGATCGCGGGCGGTGCAACAGCGGAGGCTGATATAGGAACAGAGTTGCCGGCGCTTTCGAATGAAGAAATAGCGCGCTACAGCCGTCACCTGATCATGCCTGAGGTCGGGCTCGAAGGGCAGAAGCGATTAAAAGCTGCCAGTGTGTTGGCGATCGGTACTGGTGGCCTAGGCGCGCCGCTCGGTATGTACCTGGCCGCAGCCGGCGTTGGCCGTCTGGGCCTGGTTGATTTCGACGTGGTTGACTCGTCCAATCTGCAGCGCCAGATTGTTCACGGCACGAAAGACGTCGGCCGGCGAAAAGTAGATTCGGCGCGCGAACGACTCGCCGACATCAATCCGCATATTGAGATTGAAACGCATGACACAAGACTGACGAGCGACAACGCGCTTGCCCTCTTTCAGAAGTACGACATCATTGTTGACGGCACTGATAACTTTCCCACTCGTTACCTTGTGAACGATGCTTGCGTGTTGACAGGTAAGCCAAACGTCTATGGTTCGATATTCCGCTTTGAAGGTCAGGCAAGTGTGTTTTGGGCCGAGCGTGGCGCTTGCTATCGCTGTCTTTATCCTGAACCGCCGCCGCCGGGACTGGTTCCTTCATGCGCGGAAGGCGGCGTGCTCGGCGTGTTGCCTGGAATCGTCGGTGCGATTCAGGCAAACGAAACCATCAAAATTATTCTTGGCGCCGAAGACACGCTTGTAAATCGTCTATTGTTGTTTGACGCCTGGCACATGAAGTTTCGCGAGTTTAAGTTGCGAAAGGATCCCAATTGTCCGGTGTGCGGTGAGCATCCCACCGTCAAGGCACTAATCGACTACGAACAATTTTGCGGGCTGGCTCCATCGCAGCATGTTGTGGCGCCGCAACTTGATGAGATTACGGCAACTCAACTAAAGCAACGGCTGGATCGCGGCGATGATCTTCAGATCATCGACGTGCGTGAGCTTCACGAATATGAAATTGCCCGTATCCCGCATACAAAATTGATTCCGCTCGCGCAGGTTGTTAGTCGCATGAGCGAGATCGACCCCTCGCGCGAAACAGTTTTGCATTGCAAGGGCGGCGTGCGCAGCGCCAAAGCGATCAGTGCGCTGAAGCAGGCAGGCTTTAATGGAATGTTGGTGAACCTCAGAGGCGGGATTACCGCCTGGTCGGATGAAGTCGATCCGCATGTAGCGAAGTATTAGGGGTAGTTGGTAAGTGATGTCCGATAAGCTTTAGCTTGTCGTAACGCGGCGAATACCTAAAGTTTATTGGACATTGAAGGCGAAGTCTCCTATCCCACCGTTGTTTGTCTAAACTGCTGCCAATCACAGCTCCTGCATCCTTTTCATGCTTTGCGGTTGCTCGCCGATGGTGTTCGGGAGTTAAATAAGAAACTCAAAAAAAGGAAGCATGGTCGGCACAACTCTAGGGAACTATAAGATTCTTGAAAAACTCGGCGCGGGCGGGCAGGGGACGGTCTATAAAGCTATCGACTCTAAACTGGGCCGCACCATAGTAATCAAAGTCCTGCCGCAGGAGCTCACTGTAAAACAAGCAAACCTCAAACGGTTTGAGCGCGAGGCACGATTAGCCTCGGCGCTCGACCATCCAAACATTTGCACCATTTTTGATCTCAATGAAATTGGCGGCGTACATTTCATTGCCATGCAGTATGTCGAGGGTCGCAACGTTCGCCAACTGGTGAACGGCAAGCCACTGAAACTAGAGAGCGCTCTGTCCATTGCCATTCAAACCGCCGATGCGCTCGCGGTGGCGCACGCGCAGGGGATCATCCATCGCGACGTCAAAGCCGGCAACGTCATGGTAACGAGCAAGGGCCAGGTAAAGGTGCTGGATTTTGGTCTGGCAAAATTGCTCGACGACGAAGCAGCACGTACTTCCGGAATTCACCACACCGAGTTGACTGAAGTGGGCGTGCCTTACGGTACGGCAACATACGCGGCGCCGGAACAAGCCCGCGGCGATCGTGTCGATTCGCGTGCTGACATTTTTTCAACGGGCGTGTTGCTTTATGAAATGTTGACGGGCACCTGGCCGTTTCGCGGTACCACTGCGGTCGATGTGCGTCACGCAGTAGTGCACGACGAACCTGTTCCGCTAAGTCAAGCCAGGCCCGATCCGGTGCCGGCGCGTTTGCAACAGATTCTCGATCGGGCACTGAAAAAGAATCCGCGCGATCGTTATCAACAAATTTCGCAGCTTCGCGATGATCTGCGCGCAGTCGTGCGGGACGTTGCACTAACCAGTGGCGCGGTAATCGATGAGAGCGGTTTGCCGGTTGCGCCACGTCACCTGCACAACGAGAGTCCTCTTTCCCGTGCTTTTCGCTGGTTCAAAAGCGTCGCCTCGGGCGACACGTCTTCCGGTTCGTCAGGAACACGCGCCACCGCCCAGACAGGCGGGGCGCACGAAACGCCGACAACCTTTAGCGATCGCGAACGCACGAGCGTTGCGATCATGCCCTTCAAGAATTTGGGCAACGATCCGGAAACAGCGTTTTATGAGTTTTCACTTGCCGATGCAGTAATCACCGAACTTGCGCGCGTGCGCTCGCTGGTGGTGCGGCCGTCGTCAGTAATTGCGAAATACCAGGGCAAGCAATTTGATCCCGCAGACGTGGGGCTTGAACTGAGTGTCGACGCAATTTTGACCGCAAGCTTCCTGCGCGCCGGCGATCATCTGCGCGTGACGGTGCAACTGCTTGACGTCCGGACCAGCGAGATATTGTGGAGTGATCGAATCGATGCCGACGCCAGCGACATCATTGCCGTGCAGGACAGTATCGTGCAACACATTGTCGATGGCTTACGAATTGAACTGAGCCCAGACGAGAGAGTGCAGCTTGCCAAGGGATCCACTACCCATGCAGCCGCTTCGGAAGAATACCTGCGCGGTCGCCACTGTATGGCGCAGTTCATTTATCACACGATTAGCGGCGCGGATCTGCATTCGGCGATTAGTCACTTCGAACGGGCCATCGATATGGATGACGATTTTGCACTTGCCCACTCTGCTTTGGGCAGTTGCTATGTCACCCGCGTGCTCAAGGGACTCGGCGAAGCAAACGATCACGACAAAGCACTGGCCGCATTCAATAAAGCGCTGGGGCTCGACCCCACGTTACTTGAAGCCCGCATGCAGATGATCTTTATCTACATCAGTCGCGGCGAAAAGCCGAAGGCCCGTGAGGAAGTGGAACTACTGCGCGAAGAATATCCCAACGACGTTGGCGTACACTTCGCGCGTGGCGTGCTAGCGCGTCTGGACGGCGACTATGAACGTGCCTTACGCAGTTTTGATCGGATGGTGCGGCTCAATCCGGGCGAACGTGTGGTGGCCAGTTACAACCGCGCGCGTATCTTTATGTACCAGCGGCGCTACGAAGAGGCACTTGCGGAACTCGATCTCGGCTCTGAAATAGAACCCGATCATCCGATGATTCAAACTTTTCGCGGCCGCGTCCTTTATTATCGCGGCGAGATAGAGGCGGCCACCGAAATCATGGAGCAAGTCCTTGAACGCAATCCGCGGATAGATGGCATTCGACCTATGCTGGCAATCTGTTTGAGCGCGCAGGGCAAGCATGAACTAGCGAACCAACAGCTAACCGAACGGGTGAAGGTTGCTGCCGCTTCGGATCACGATATTTCCTACTGGCTGGCGTCGGCCTACTTATTACAGGGACGCCAGGTGCTGGCGCTGGAATGGCTCGAGAAAGCTATAAAACTTGGCAACGAAAATTATTTTTGGTTCGAATCCGATCCGAACTGGGCCGATCTTCACGCTGACCCGCGCTTTCTGGCATTAATGGAACGGGTCAAAGCGTCGCAACAAAAGCGCGAGGCAACCACTGCATGAAAACTTTTGTCGTCGGCGACGTTCACGGCCGCTGTGCGCAGCTTTATAACCTGATCGATATGTTGCCGCGTGATGACTCCGTGGACACGCTCGTGTTTTTGGGCGACCTTATCGATCGCGGCCCAGACGCTCCGGGTTGCATCGAGCTGGTGCTGAAACTCCAACGCGAGAACCCGGAACGTGTGCATTGCCTGCGCGGTAATCACGAGCAGATGTTGCTCGATTTTATTGAGGGCAGCGCGAACCTTTGGATGACTCCAGTAACTGGCGGTGAAAGAACGTATGAGCAATACGTAAATAAGGCGCTCACGATCGTTAATGAGCAGGATGTGGACGAGGCGAGGCGGACGATTGAAGCCAGCATGCCGCCGGAGCATCTTGATTTTTTACACGAGCTGCCTTTTTTTCACGAGGACGAGTACGCCATTTACGTCCACGCCGGACTACAACGTGGCAAACATCCAAAGGATACTGAGCCGCAAGCACTACTCTGGATGCGCGACCTGGATTTTTATAAGAACTATCGCGGCAAGCCCTGTATCTTTGGTCACACACCGACACCGCTGTTGCCTTTGCGCGGACGACTGGGCCGCCATGGCATCTACATTTCCCACAGCGCCATTGGCATCGACACCGGCTACAACCTGCAGTCGCCGCTGAGCTGTTTGTCACTGCCTGACTTCGCTTTATATCAGACGTTTTCCGATGGGCGGGAAGAAAGTCACCACATCACTTCGTTCATTCCCGACACATTGAAAGCGATGCAGAAAAAAGCGGGCATCAATGGGAATGGGTGATTAGGGGTGTAGGCAGAAACGCTTCCCCAGTAAGGAAATACTGGCAAATTGTGGCACAGACTTCAGTCTGTGGCGTCGGGTAAGGCACAGACTAAAGTTTATGCCACTAACGTCTTGTTTTGGTGGTGACTTCAGTGCGTAGCGCCCGTGTATTTTTTCTCGCCAGCTTCAATGCGAAGTGGAAGATGATTCTGGCGCGGGGGCAGAGGACAAGTTGCGTGAGCAGTGAATGCACAGGGCGGGTTATACGCCTTGTTAAAATCGATCACGACTTTTCCTGACGCGTCAGGTGGTGACACGTAAAGATAGCGGCCGGCGCCATACGTTTCCCGGCCAGTAGTTTCGTCAGCAATCATGACGAAGTAATCGGTCTCGCCTTTTTCCAGAATTGGATCAATCCGGTAAGTCTTCCCGTCCACATCGAATGCCAATGCGCCCGGGGACGTTTCATCATCCGTCATGCCCAGCACATTTGTGATCGGAATCATCTTTGCGGGTTGGTAAGGTTCAAAGCGCGCTTCGACCCGCCATTTCGGATCGGTAGGAAAATAATCCAGACCCTTAAACTGCAAACGCGGCTCGGCCTGCGAGTCCTTGACTCTCACGCCGATGCGATCGCTGCGCTTGACGATGTTGAAGATCAGCGTACCCATTCTCAGAATTGTTGGTCCACTTTCATTGTTGTCGTCTTTTAGAGCAAATTCAGTAACAGGCTTGCCGTCTGCTGTGATATTCGCCGACGGAAGCGCTGCCAGACGAACCAGGCCCTTGTCCAGCCAAAATGACCCGGCGACATCGGGAGCCTTGTCCTTTGGCAGCGCGACCGCATTCGCGGCGTTACTACCCAACTTGTTCTCGCCTTCTTTCAACCAATAAAGACCGACAAGCGTAAGCCAGCTGTCTTCCTTTTTCAGACTAGTCGATCGGGTATTCTGCCATTTCTCGATATCGGTTTTGTAAGCAACCGCATCGAATGAGGCTGGCTGCGGCTTGTTGCAGGCGATTGAGAGAGCGATTGCGAAGACTAATAAAAAAATAAGCCTGTTGGTCATAGATTTAATTTTCCGCGAAGTCTTTCTCCCTCTCCCTTTGGGAGAGGGTCGGAGAGGGTACAAACCGGTAACATAGTTTACAGAATGAACCGGGCACATGGTTTACATTGCGTCGGCAAGGAGGAGGATGCCGATGCCGTGGAAGGAAACCAGTGCCATGGGCCAGAGAATTCAATTGA
>JBPCLZ010000171.1:0-2582 GCA_051002775.1 Pyrinomonadaceae bacterium
GCGACAAGCCTGCGTTGACCAGCTCTTCCAGTTCTAAGTGCAGCGCCCAGGGCAGAGGTGGCACGTCCGAACCCGCTGCAATTGTGATACCTGCTTTGTGCAGCTTCTTGGTGCCCAGGCGCGTCACGTGAGCAAACCGCTCATAGCTCAGCCGTCGATCACCCGTCGGTGGCCTGTGACCGCGTAGTGCCCACCAGCGCAGAAACGGTGTCAGAAAGGGAGCCGTGTCCGGCTGGTCGATGATTGAGGGTTCGTCAATCAAGCGCACCCCGGATGAGTAAGCCACAATTGTAGGCACGATCCACAGCTGCGCCGCCTTGAAGAGTTGGATTATATCGTGGTGCTCCATCCCATCGATCCCGGCTGCGATCAGCGGCAGGGGGAGCGCGATGTGACCGCTCACCGGCATGCCGGCAGCATGAGCGAGTTCGATGAGCTTCGCACCGGCATACCAGCCGGCGAACTGACGCATTTTCAAATAATTTCCGCCGAAGGCACGCAGTAGCGCCACTGCTCGAGCACGCCCGGCTTCATCCGCCGGCATCTGTCCGGTCTCCCCTGAGAAACCACTTGCACCCCAAAAGCCAGCGAGATCAACCTGGGACAAATGATCGTTTTCTCTCGGGTCAACGGCCGCGACATAGCTATACCGCCTGGCTGTCTGCTAGTTGCGAAGAGCAAGAACAAGGAGTCGCGGATAATACCGCTCAACCAAGAAGTACGTCAGGCGTTGATGGCGGTGCTTGGAGAAGTCCCGGGAGGAGAGACGATCTTTACCGTGGCGCGGAATGGCGTCAGTGCCAGCACAATCAAACGGGGCTTCGAGCTGGCTTGCGACCGCGCTGAGATAACCTACGGACTAACGCGGGTTGGCGGTCTAACCTGGCATGGACTGCGGCACACATTTGCGACGCGATTGCGTGCGGCAGGAGTACACGGCTTCGACATAAAGGAGCTGATGGGCCATAAGACACTCTCAGTAACGGCCGACTATGCGCACGGTTCGCCGGAAGCGATGCGCCGGGCGGTCGAGCGGCTGCGAGAACCGCCAGCCACGGGTGGTAGAATTCCGGGTAGCGGGCTGAGAATTACATCAACTTTACATCATCCGGCCATTTTGGCCGCTGACGTAAGTGACCGACAGAACGCGTATGCTTGAGAACGTGAGACTTAGTATAGATGCCGGGGTGGCGGAATGGCAGACGCTGCGGACTTAAAATCCGTTGACTCAACCTGTATCACTGGAGTTACACTACTGGTCGTGACAGCTCCAAATTTAGGTGAACGCAGCTAAAGTAACGTGCGTGGAAAGTCCAACAAAAAGGCACTAGTCCGCATTTAACACAGCTCAGGATAACAAGCATTTTAAGACTGCAAAACCCTTACTCATCGGCTCAATTCAGAAAGCCGATGTTCGCAGATCAACTGTGCCACTAATCGTGTCACTAAAGGGTGCGGAAACAGGGTCTTTGATGTCATCACCTGTCGCTCCCAGTCGCAACTATTTTGTTGATAGCAAAGCTAAGTTATTGGATTCGTTACCTGGAGATGTTAATCTGTCACGTCGGAGGTCGCGGGTTCGAGTCCCGTCGGCTCCGCCAGTTTAAAGCGGTTGCTCTTCAATTAATGAAGCGCAACCGCTTTTCTATTTCCGATTTAAAAGCTTAGAGTACAACCTTTGAATTACCGCTCACGAAGAGGCAAGCTAAGGCTTGTACTCTGAACTCTTGAGCGGTATCAATCGTGAGAGGCTACGGCGCAAGCCTAGCGAGCAAGTTTCCAACCACCCATGATCTCCGTCGCAGACGCTATTCAAATTGTTAAGGACCAAACGCCGGCGCTTGGTTCTGAGCGAGTTGTCCTGGTGGATGCGTTTGGTCGTTATCTCGCCGAAGACGTTATTGCTGATTCTGACTTACCGCCATTCGATCGTTCACAGATGGATGGTTATGCCATACACGCAGCCGACACTAAAACGGCGCCTGCCAAACTAAAAATCGTGGGCGAGTCGGCGGCCGGACGAGGTTGGCACAATGAATTGAAGCTGGGGGAGGCGGTACGCATCATGACTGGCGCACCGGTTCCAAATGGTGCGGATAGCGTGCAGCAGGTTGAACTCACCCGCGAGCTTGAGGGCGGTGAAGCGGTTGAAATTACCGCAGCCGTACCGGCTGGTCGATCAATCGTCAAGCGTGGCAGCGAAATAAAAAAAGGTGAAACCGTATTGAACGCGGGCGAAAGAATCAACTCAGGCGCGGTTGCGGTGCTGGCTTCTTTTGGTTACGCGCAAGTAAATGTCGGCAAACGCCCGCATGTGGCCATACTCGCGACCGGCAGCGAATTAGTGCCGGTGGATCAGAAGCCCGGCCAGGATCAAATTCGCGACTCAAACAATTACTCGATCGGGGCTTACGCATCATTGGCCGGGGCGACAAATGAACCGCTTCCACTTGCCGGCGATGACATTGCGCAACTCAAGCAACAGATTGCGGCCGCCGCTGAGCGCAGCAACATCATTGTGACTTCCGGGGGTGTTTCTGTCGGCCGCTATGATTTCACCAAAACGGTTCTGAAAGAACTTG
>JBPCLZ010000172.1:0-22072 GCA_051002775.1 Pyrinomonadaceae bacterium
GCCCTAGTGCGGCACAAGAAGGCGTGGCGCTTTCAAGAGCCCAAAACAAAGGGCAGCCGGCGGGTCGTAACCCTTTCAGCCACGCTTATGCGCAAGCTCGCCCTCCATAAGAGAGCCCAGGCAGAGCATAGACTAAAGGTCGGTAGTGAGTGGGAAGCTAACGACCTGGTGTTCTGCGGTGACTTCGGTACGCCGCTTTCGATTCCTAATCTGACCTATCGCTACTTCCGGCCTATTCTCGAAAAGGCAAAGCTCCCGCAGATCCGGCTGTATGATTTGCGGCACTCTCACGCGACGCTACTACTCGCAGCGGATGAGCACATTAAGATTGTGAGTGAGCGCCTGGGACATTCGACGACACGCCTCACGCTCGACACCTACAGTCACGTGCTCGCGAATATGCAACAGAAGACCTCAGACAAACTCGAGGCGATGCTCTACAGCAAGACAGGTACTTGAGACCTTGAATTTGTCTCATTCCGGCCTCCTGATTGCTTATCACACTGGCTTTTGCACACTTCTAGCCCGTTTCTGCACACTCCAACATCTTTGGATCATACCCAGGCGAGTTGTTAAGTTGAATGATTGAGAAGCTTAGAGTTGGAGGCGGCGATCGGAATCGAACCGATGAATAAAGGTTTTGCAGACCTCTGCCTTACCACTTGGCTACGCCGCCCTAAGAGCAATTATGAAGGATGAAGGCGGAAGGATGAAGTTAAGATCGTTAAGACCGGCGGTGAAAGTCGAGACCTTCATCCTTCATCCTTCCGCCTTCATCCTTTAGATATTGGAGCGGGAGACGAGACTTGAACTCGCGACCCTCGCCTTGGCAAGGCGATGCTCTACCACTGAGCTACTCCCGCTTTGGAGCAGCAGCGATTCTAATGATTCGATGTTTGTTGTCAAGCGAGGCGGTTTTGGTCTTTTAGTGTGGCTCGCGGCCAGCAGTTAAGAGTCCAGCCTTTAGGCTGCAAGGCGATGCCGAAGAGCAAACTAAAGTTTGGACTCTGAACTTCTTGTTCGTTTGGTTAGTCATAATACCGATCCGACCAGGTGCGCTTGCGCAGTTGATCTTCAGTCCAGTAGTTGCGCAGCAATTGGATTTCGGGGGCGATCATATCGTTCTCTGCTTCGCCAAACACAATCGTGATTACGTCGTAGCGATAGGGCTCACCTACTAAGCCAAACATGCGGCGGTAGGCGCGCGCGGCCCGTGCGATTTGTCGCTGCTTGCGACGGTCCACGTTCACCTGCGGTGGCGCAAACCAATCAGAAGCGCGGCTCTTCACTTCAATAAAACAAAGCGTCTCTCCCTGATACGCGACGAGATCGATCTCGACATTGATAGAAACCCCCAGTCGATTGCGGCCGACCGGCAAAGCAAAGTTAGTAGCGACAATGCGATAACCAAGCTGTTGCAAATAGGCTGCGGCGAATTCTTCGCCACGACGACCGAGTGCGAGCTGGTTGGAAGCGTCAACCTTCTGCGGCGCAGTTTTTATGGTTGAGGAATTCATTGCAGTTGACTGGCTAACTTCCGTCGCAAAACTAACAGTTTGCTTTACGATTGCTTAGCGAGTTGGACCACCAGCGCCAGCGAAGCTTCCGAACTTACAACACGCGACCGGTGACCTTTGCCTGTAGTGTCTTCGGCCAGCAATACGTCAGGTGAAGAAAACTTTCGCACGGTTCCATCGCTGGCTTCGATTTCCCATTCGCCGGAAAGCACCACAAACAGATTGCGTGCCGAAGATACGTGCCAGTCACCAGTCCAGCCCGTTGGGCCACCAATGAAAACCGACTCCGACGCCGCCATGGACCGCGACAATCCCATTGGCGGTGTTGAAGGAGCAAAGTCCGCCAAACCGAGTTCGACGGTGATGTTTTCGAAATGAGATTCACCGTCATTGTCGGCAAACAGTCTCGTGTAATTCGTTCTCATGCCGAAAAAATTGTGCTTGCCGGTCAACTTTGATGGTTGGCAACCGCCGCAAACTAACAGGGTGCTTTAGGTATTAAGAGGATTATTTTTCAAGTGAAGCGCGAAGTCTATCCAGAGCCTTGCCCCAGTAGGTTTTCATTCTTGCAGAAGATTTTGCATCGGGAAGCTTGCTGTGCTGCACGACTACCTGACTCTTGTCGGCGCCTTTCTGGTAGAAATTGATTTCAAGCCTGGTCTTTTTATCATTCCATGTCACACGCATTGATTTGTCAGGAGTTGCGGTGCGTACATCCAGACCATCTTCAGCAAGCCATGCCGAACGAGACTCTGCATTCGCGAATGACTTGTAGAGCTTTGCCAGTGGTGTGTTGACGGTTCGGCTCACGCTGATTTGATACCCGGCCGGTTTCTGATGTATTTCGCGCAACCCACGAGCTTGTTCGTAGGTGACAGTCACCATTTGTTGCCACCATGGTCCAACGTTGCATTTCTGGCTGAGATGTTTGACGATCTCCTGGTGACTCATCTTGAGCGCACCGGCTTTATCGAGAAGAGAAAACCACTCCTTCCAGTTTTTCCCGGTTTTTGCTGCAACGGCCGTATCGCTCATGCGTGGGGCTATGTCGGTTTTTGCTTTCATAATTTTTAGTCTGCGCGGTTTGACAGCCTTCCGACGCGTAGCGTCGAGGTGAATTTAGCCCGGCCTTTCGGGCGAGGGAACCGTCAAGGAAGTATTCGCGTCGCGTAGCAACGCTTGAACTGGCCAGGAACTCAATCGTCGCTACGCGACTACGACAACCAAGAACCCGATCCCCGGCGTTGAAACGCCTGGCTAAATTCGTACCGACGCTACGCGTCGAAGGCTTCAAGTGCGCCAGCTTTCGGACGCTACAACTTGCGAGGGTTACCTGACCCGCCCGCTTTCCCCGCGTCGCGTTCATATGCAATTTCCAACCAGCGCTTCACTTCATCGTCGATGTCTTTCAATGACGTGATCTCGAAACGGTGCGTGATGCGATCCTTTTTCGCAAAGCCGCCGGTATCAATCAGCCGCCCCTTCGCCTTTGTATCTCCCAGCGCCAGGCCGAAATCGATTCGCGTGCGGGTGGTTGGTTTGATTTGCGCAAAAACGTGGTTGCGATAAAGCGGCACGATCGTCTGACAGGGACAGGCCTTCACGTCTTTGCCAACGCTTAACCCAAGCTTCAGCAGCGCGTCATAGATTGGACGCAGATGCGCTTTGCTGCCCGCGAACATATTCTCGACGTAGCCCTCAGCAGCTTCTAAATATTTGTCGGAGTCGCCAGCTTCCATTCCTTTGCTGTCCGCGCGCTCTGCCAACCACCAGGCGCTGTTGGTGCCAAGTCCATATTCTGTCTTTAGCCATTCGCCGCGCGCCTTCTCATCTTTGGGTCCGGACTTTTTTATTAGTCGCAGCCACTCCTCAAGCGAGCGCCCGGTCCTGTCCTTAAGTTCGCCAACCCATTGTTGTGTCAGCGCTACTCCAGGATGAACACCGTAAATAGATTTCTTTTTCGCTCGAGTTGCTGCGCGTGCCATTATGTTTTTCCTTTCCTGGATAATACCTCAGCGCGCGAATCAGCTTTCTCCGCAGAAGGCCAATTGTTACTTCGCCTCTTTGGCAACGTGACTCATCATGGCCAGGATATTGTTTTCCGAATCGCGGAACGCTGCGAGCCAGAGATCATACGTACCCATGTCGGCAACAAATGCAGGTTGTTCTTCAAATTGAACGCCGCGAGCAGAAAGCGTCTGTGATGCTTGCTGAATATCATCAACTTTAAAGTAGATAATAGAACCAGGATGATCAAACTCGGGCTTCGCGGGAAGTGACAGCATCAGCCTGATACCTTCACAATCGAAGAACGCTAAATTCGGCGGCACGCTGAACAAAAGCTTCATTCCAAGCTTGTCGCGATAGAACGCCACCGCACGTTCGATATCATGAGCATTCACCGCGATCTGCTCGATGGCAGACAAGCCAAAGGTAGTTTCCTCACCCATTCTGTACTCCGGAATCTGACGGGATTTTGCGGCAACGGTATAGCCGACGCCACCCGCGCTAGTCAAACAAATTTCCGCGAAGTGGGGTCGGTTTGATGTCCAATAAGCTTTAGCTTGTCGTAACTCTCCGACAAACCGGAGTTTATTGAACACTTGCGGCGCGTTTTCATGTGGCGCACGGCGCGGTTAAGATGCTGTTTCCCATCACGACGGACTGGTGAGAAAGAATTGGACAAGCGTGAAGAGTAACGGACTTTCATTGGTGGCAATCGTGGGCCGGCCGAACGTCGGCAAATCGACGCTGTTCAATCGCCTGACCGGCGAGCGGAAATCGATTGTGGGCGACGAGCCCGGCATAACGCGCGACCGAATCTACGGCGAAGTGGAGTGGAGCGGTCAGCGCTTTTCCTTGGTAGACACCGGCGGCATGGTTCCCGATGACGACGAAATCATTCCGGCCAACATTTTAAAGCAAGCGCAAGTTGCAATTTCTGAAGCGGACGTATTGTTGTTGACGGTGGACGCGCGCGCGGGAATCACGCCCCTGGATGAAGAGCTCGCAAAACTGTTGCGCGCCAGCGGGAAGACGGTCTTCGTGATTGCTAACAAGGTTGACGCAGCCCGAATGGAAGCAGAACGCAATGAGTTTTATCGCTTTGGTTTTCAGGAAGTCTATCCAGTGTCGGCAGAGCAAGGGCTGGGCGTGGGAGATCTTCTCGACGCGCTGATTCCGCACCTTAAAGAAGGGGAAACGACAGACGAAGAAAAGCCACGCGAACTCCGACTGGCGATCGTGGGAAGACCAAACGTCGGCAAGTCGTCGTTACTGAACAGTCTTTTGGGTGAAGAGCGCGCAATAGTTTCGCAAGTCGCCGGCACGACACGCGACGCCACCGATACGTTGTTAGAGACCCCGGGCCAGCTTTTCCGTGTGATTGACACGGCGGGCATCCGACGTAAGGGAAAGACGGAACAGATGATGGAAAAACTTTCCGTCGTGATGGCGCGAAGAAACCTGGAACGCGCTGATGTGGCGATTGTGGTGCTTGACGCGGAAGAAGGACCGACTGCGCTTGATGCGAATATCGCGGGCTACGCGTTTGATGCCGGTTGCTCAATTATCATCGCTTGCAACAAATGGGATGCAGTGAAGGATAAGGAAACCGGGACGGCGAGCGAGTTCGAGCGCACCGTTCGACAAAAGATGAAGTTCCTCGAGTTTGCACCGGTGGTTATGATCTCTGCTTTAAGCGGGCAACGCGTCGCGAATCTCCTGCCGCTCGCGATCAAAGCAAACGAGGCACGCAACCGCCGCATTTCCACGTCGCAGTTAAATGCCTTTTTCGAAGCGGCAGTTTCGCAACCGCGAGGCGGCAGCGCGCCGGCGCCGGTTAAAGGGGGAGTATCTCGACTCCACGTACAATATATGACGCAAGTCGGTGTGCGTCCGCCGACGTTTGTGCTGTTCACTTCCGGTGGCAAGTCCGGGCTGCACTTTTCTTACCTGCGCTATCTGCAGAACCGTTTGCGCGAGGAATTTGATTTCTTTGCGACGCCACTGCGGATCATAGAAAAGCACAAGAAACGCAAACCGAGATAGAAGTCTTCGTGACCAACAAACCTCCGATCAGCTTTGAAGTGTTGGCCGGCGAGGGTGAAGCGCGCGCAGGCGTGTTGACCACTCGCCGTGGTCCTATTGAAACGCCATTTTTCATGCCGGTTGGAACCGCGGGAACGGTGAAGGGCATGCGTTTCGAAGCACTGGAAAGAGAACTCGGCGCGCACATCATTCTCAGCAATACCTATCACCTTTGGCTGCGTCCCGGCGTAGATGTGATCCGCGCCTGCGGTGGATTGCATCACTTTTGCGGCTGGCGGCGTGCCTTGCTCACCGACTCGGGCGGCTTTCAAGTTTGGTCGTTGGGAGCGCTGCGAAAAATCACAGAAGAGGGAACTGAATTCCGTTCTCACGTCGACGGCAGTCCAAAGTTCTTGTCTCCTGAGATCTCAATGGAGGTGCAGGCGGCTTTGGGTTCAGACATCGTCATGGCGTTTGATGAATGTGCGGCCGGGGACGTGCCACCGAATGTCACGCGACAAAGCATGGAGCTAACGGCGCGCTGGGCCCAGCGCTCGCGCGTTCGCTTCGACGGATTGCAATCCGAAAATTCGGATACCGGCAGAACCGATGGGACCAATCAGTTAAGCGGTGCTCAATCATTGTTTGGCATTGTTCAGGGAGGCGCGCACCAGGATCTAAGACTCGAGAGTCTGGCCCGCACCGTAGAGATCGGCTTTGATGGTTACGCCATCGGCGGGCTCAGCGTCGGCGAAGAGAAGTCGGTGATGTGGAACATTGTCAGCACGATCGCGCCGGAAATGCCGGCTGACAGACCGCGTTACCTGATGGGTGTCGGTACCCCGGAAGATTTGGTTGAAGCCGTGGCCCACGGTGTTGACATGTTCGACTGTGTGTTGCCCACTCGTAATGGCAGAACGGGGCAGGCATTTACGTCGCGAGGCAAGATGAATCTGAAGAATGCGCAGTGGGCCCGGGACACCCGGCCGCTTGATGAGTCGTGTTCCTGCTCAGTTTGCCGTCGCCACTCGTGCGCTTATCTTCGTCATCTATATATGTCAGGCGAGATACTGGCAAGCGTCTTGTTAACCCATCACAATTTGGCCTTCTTCCTTGACACTATGCGACGCGTAAGGCAATCTATCCGGTCTGGCAACTTCAAGAAATTTCAACGAGAGTTTACTGAGAAGTTGGGCACTTATTCGGGGCAGAGTGTTTGAGCTTCGCCTGATGTTTAGTCCAGCAATAATCCGCATTAACCAAGAAACACAACGAGAATTATGATAATTGCACTTGCCATGTTTCAAGGTGGTCTGGGCGCGTTGGGCGGCCTGCTGCCAATGCTTTTAATCATCGGCGTTTTCTATGTGCTGCTTATTCGCCCGCAACAGAAGCGGCAGAAAGAACTGCAGCAAACTATATCGCAGTTGAAGGCTGGTGATCGCGTGGTTACGACGGGCGGTGTAATCGGCACCATTACCACGGTACGCGACACTAGTTTCCTGATTAGAAGCGCTGATAAGAGCATTCTCGAGATCGCGCGATCGGCCGTCGCCGGGATTGAAGAAGAAGAAAAGAAATAGGCCTGCACTTTCTATACCGGCAGATTTTGTAGTGATGAAAAAGAAGAACCTCCTGCAGCGCACAATCATAATTGTCGTAATCACCCTCGTAAGCATTTACGTCGTTATTGGCCCACGCCGCCGCCCCACGCTCGGCGATTTCACCTGGTCTGGAATCAAAGCCACGTTAGCTCAAAATATTCACCTGGGTCTCGATCTTAAAGGTGGCACGCACCTCGTTATGCGTGTGAAGACAGATGAGGTACTCAAGAATCTCACGCTGCAGGAAGCGGTCGCCATCGAGAAGGCCGCCAAGGACAAGGGATTACCGGTTAAAGAAGTGAGACCGGAGACTACAGGTGGGAACTATCGCATCGCGCTGGAGGCCACCGATGCGTCGAAGCTGGCCGAAATAGAAGAAGAGGCGAAGCAGAAGTTGGGCGGGGATCTTGCGCTTTGGACATCCTCAATCAGTGGTAACACAATTGTTTGGACGCTCCCGCCATCCCCACAGTCCACTCTGGCTGAACAGGCTACTGAGCAGGCACAGCGGATCATTGAAAGCCGCCTGGACGCTGTGGGGGTGGCTGAACCGCTGGTGCAGCGCCATGGATCGCAAGCATCCCATCAGATTTTGGTGCAGATGCCGGGCATACAGGATCCGGAACGTGTAAAGCAACTTCTAAAAGCGGAATCAAAACTCGAGCTCGTACACGTTGTCAGCCCTCCGAGCCCTCAGTCCGCTCAAACATACAGCACTGAAGACCAAGCGAAGGCATCGCTCGGTGGAACGGTCCCGACGAATCGCCGCGTGCTGCCGTACGCTGAGCGCAATGAGCCAACGGCGGGAGGTGACACTACAACTCCAGAGGCGCAGAAACAAAAGAGTTGGGTTGTTGTCGAGTCGCCGGCGGTAGTTGACGGTAGTGAACTTCGCAGCGCCAACGCCACCCAGTCGCAGGGTGGAGGGGATTCTTATCAGATATCTTTTGCGCTAAAGCCAACAGGCGCGCAGAAATTCGGAGCCTGGACCGGCGCGAACATCAATGAATATATGGGCGTCGTCTTAAACGACGAGGTCAAGTCCATTGCGTATATCAAGTCACAAATAAACGATCAGGGCGAGATTTCCGGACGGTTTACGAAACAGTCGGCCGACGATCTGGCGTTGACTTTGCGCTCGGGTGCACTGCCTGCCCCAATCGAATATCAGGAAGAACGAACAGTTGGACCGAGCCTCGGCGCCGATTCGATCAGGTCCGGTGTACGGGCCTCGCTGGTTGGGTTGGTCCTGGTCGTTATTTTCATGCTCTTTTATTACCGCGGCGCCGGCATCAACGCTGTTGTAGCGTTGCTCCTGAATATGATTTTGATGTTGGCCGGCCTGATACTTTTTAATGCGACGCTGACGCTGCCCGGAATTGCGGGCATCATCCTAACGATTGGCATGGCGGTAGATTCCAATGTGCTCATCTTCGAACGCATACGGGAAGAATTAAAAACCGGGAAAACGATTCCTTCAGCCGTCGACCAGGGATTTGCGCGCGCGTTCGTGACCATCATCGATACACACGTCACGACGATCATTTCATCCATGTTCCTGTTTGTCTTTGGCACCGGACCGTTGCGCGGTTTTGCCGTTACCCTAGTTCTGGGTCTGTTGATTAATCTTTTTTCCGCGGTCTACGTGTCGCGCACGATTTTCATGTGGGAGTTAAGTCGCAAGAGAAAACTGGAGACGCTAAGCATTTAGTGCCGGGATTCGTTTCTCGAGTTTATTGAGTAGACTTTGGATTGACTAAATATGGTTGAAGTTTTTAAGAACGTTAAGATCGATTGGCTGGCAAATCGCCGACTCTTCATTGCGATTTCGGTGCTGCTGATGCTGGCCGGACTAGGTTCGGCTGTATTTCGTCAATGGAAACATCCGAATGGGACGGAAGCATTTAACCTGGGTGTAGACTTCAAGGGCGGCACCGTAGTCACAGCGAGGTTCAAGCAACGACCGTCACCCGAAGCCATTCGCGATGCGCTCAGCAAGACTGGGGCAAGCAACGCCATCATCCAGCCCGTCACCGACAAGACCGATACGGTGCTGATTAAGCTACCACTTGAAGGCGCCGGAAGTGATGCCGAATCCCAAGCGGAGGTAGAGCGAGGACGAGCGGTGGTTAAGACTGGTCTGAACTCATTTGGACCGGAAGGTGACGCTTACGAGATTATTGGAACTGACGCGGTGGGCGCGGTAGCTGGCGCGCAACTGCGCAACAAAGCCATCGCCACCACGTTAGCGGCGCTGGTCGGCATCCTCTTGTATATAGCCTTTCGCTTCGAGTGGACCTATGGAGCCGCCGCTGTGATTGCCGTGTTTCACGACGTGCTGGTTACACTCGGTTTCTTCTCCATATTTCAATGGGAGATAAGTCTCACAGTAATCGCGGCCCTGCTAACGCTAGTCGGGTTTTCGGTCAATGACACAATTGTTGTCTTCGATCGCATACGCGAGAACCGCCGGTTACATCGTCGCGAGTCGCTATATCAAATTACCAACGACGCCATCAACCAAACTCTTTCCCGAACCACCATTACCAATGGCCTGGTCTTCCTTTCAGTTCTGGCCATGGTGCTGTTTGGCGGAGAAGTGCTGCGCGGCTTTTCATTGGCCTTGTTGATTGGTGTGATCTTCGGCACGTATTCTTCGGTCGCGATCGCAAGTCCGATAATGGTTTGGTGGGAGCAACGCCTGGAAATGGCAGAAAGAAGCTCCACGTTGGCCGCTAACCGCGATGATCGACGGCCAGCGGGAGCCGCAAAACGCGCTGCCCCAAACGTTGAGACTCGCAAACAATCCCGTGGTGCGGGTAGGGCTTAAAGGCTGTTGGCAAAGCCCAACGAATACAGTGTTTGTCGCTATAATATCTTCAAATTTGCGCTTGACTTTGTTGCGGTATGCGGCATAGACTGCAGCCGTTGCTGGCCAATTAAATACTCAAAAGTCGACCCGCGTTATTCGAAACGAAGGTTGTAGGCGGGGCAGTCTGTTGAGCAGGCCGGCGAGTTTTTTTCTCGCACAGCGGCTTTCAATCTGTTCGAAGTGCTCTACTGGCTGCTGTTCCCCCTTCATTTGTAGTGAGCTCTCAAGCCGGGAAGATCGACGTTTGAGTGCAATAAAGATTCGATCGTTCGCGTCGTAAGTTTTTTGCACCCCTGATCCATTTGGCACCGGAATAGGGAGGATAAGATGTTCGATAATCTTGTTGAGTCTGGTTCGCACAAGCAAGACTTGGGGCGCAAAGGCTCGTTCATCCTGGGTACAGTGGCGATTTACGCTGTGCTCTTCACGACGGTTTTTATCGTCGGCATAATCTGGTTTGACGCGGCGCTTGGCGAGCAGGATTTGGAGCTGACTACATTGGTAGCGCCCGTTCCTGTGCCACAGCAACAGAACCAACCAGAAAAGCAACCTGAAGCTAAGCCGACAAAGGTCGACCAGAACGTCGACGTTCGCAAGGAACTGATCGCCGACGTTAGCCGAACCGAACTGGTGCCAAAAGAGGTATCCGCTAAGGCCAGCGATATCCCGCCAGTCAGGCGTGGCGTAACCACAGTGATTGGCACTGAGTCGTCCAACGCCGCCGCTCCTATTTCCGGACCGGGAACCGGTACTGGAATCGTAGCTGGTCCGACTTCGGTAAATATTGCCGACGAACCGCCACCGCCACCGCCAAAGCCAACTCCACCCCGCGCGCCTATCTCAGGCGGAGTGCTGAATGGAAAAGCGATCAGTCTCCCGAAACCTGCATATCCCGCTATCGCCCGGACGGCGCGTGCATCCGGAACGGTTGTGGTCCAGGTGGTGATTGATGAGAACGGGCGCGTAATCTCGGCTCACGCAGTATCAGGACATCCGCTGCTGCAAGGAGTTGCTGTTTCGGCAGCACGTGGTGCGAGATTTTCGCCCACTAAACTCTCGGGGCAGCCGGTCAAGGTAACGGGCGTCATTACCTATAATTTCGTGGCTCAATAAACTGCGGAGGTTCAGCGCCGACGAGCCTCAGGCGGCTCATTCTGCGGGTTCTCTGCGAGCTCTTTAATGTAAGAAAAACCTTTTGGAGGGTTTACCGTGACTATTCTAACAAGTCTTCTGGGAACAAAAGCCTTTGGCTTAATCGTCTTAATGTGGCAGGCGGCAGCACCCGCGGCTGAGACCGACCATTTTTCGCTCATGGCAATGATCAAAAGTATGGGAAAGGTCGCCATCGCTGTTGTTCTTGTTCTTCTGATCATGTCGGTCTACTCGATCGCCATCATGGTGGAACGTTACCTAACCTACACGGCAGCCAAGAAACAGTCGCGCGAATTCGCGCCACGCGTTGCCCAGGCGCTGAAAAACGATCGCATCGAAGAAGCGATAAACATCAGTGACAAGCACCGCAAATCTCACCTCGCCATGGTGGTCAGCAGCGGCTTGCAGGAGTTTAGAGCACACGAACAGTCTTCTGACATTTCCGGCGACGAAATCGAAGCCTCGAAGCGAGCCTTGCAGCGGGCCATCGCGATCAAGACGGCCGAGTTCAAGCGCGGTTTGTCGGGTTTGGCCACTATCGGCTCCACTGCTCCGTTCGTCGGACTATTCGGCACCGTGTTTGGAATTATTAACGCTTTCCAGGGTATGAAAGCTGCTGAGCAGGCCGGTATCGGTGCAGTCGCCGGCGGTATCTCGGAAGCGTTGTTCGTGACGGCGCTGGGATTGTTGGTGGCCGTGCCCGCGGTTTGGTTGTTCAACTATTTTACCGGCAAGGTCGATGGCTTTGTGGTGGAGATGGACAATTCAGCTTCGGAGTTGGTGGACTACTTCATTAAGAATCGTACGAAGCACCTGAAGCCGTAAGCGTTCCGAAGGTTCTTGACGGTTTGCTCGTGAGCGGTAGCGCGGCGGATTAAGTTTTCCGTCGCGCAAAACGATAAGGAGTCTGAGTTATGGGAATGGCAGCAGGTGGAGACAGCGGCTTCCAGTCAGAGATCAACGTCACCCCAATGGTCGACATTATGTTGGTACTTTTGATCATCTTCATGGTGGTCACTCCGCTATTGCAGCATGGCGTGACCGTGAGCTTGCCTCAAAACATGAACAATCCCGAGGAAGACGCCCGAATCAATAATGAGACAGCAATTGTGATCGCTATTCCGGCCGATGGCGAATACTGGCTTGGGAAGGTGCGCGTTCAGAAAGAACAGGTCAAGGACAAAGTTGACTCGATGTTAAAGAACATCAAGAAGGAAGAAGATCGCATCGTCTATATCAAAAGCGGTGTCGGCGTCAGCTACGGCGAGGTAGTAAACATCATCAACGAGGTCAGGGGCCTGGGAGTCGATAAGATCGGTCTGGTCGCGGACAAAAAGAAAAAGGCAGGCTCGACCGCCCCGGCCGCTGGCTAATTATCGACCGGAAGTTGCTAGACTTCGCCCGGTAAAAAGAGGAGCAAAATTATGTCAATGGGTGGTGGTTTATCAGAAGGCGGCGGATCAAAGGCTGTACCCTACATAAATGTTACGCCGCTGATCGATGTGCTGTTAGTTATGCTAATCATCTTCATGGTGATCACACCCCTTAAACCGAGCCGCTTTCAGGCTGACATTCCCACGCAGAGAGACCCGAACGAAGATTTGAGCCAGCTAAAGCCAAACCCGCTGACGCTGGTAGTTTCAATCTCAAGCGATCTACAACTCAAACTTAATGCCGATAACATTGGTTCCGTGAATGATACTGCGCCTCTGAGCCAAAGGCTGGCACAGCTTTTCCAACAGCGTAAGGATCAGCGCGCTTACAAACCTGGAATGGAAACGCGCACTGATTTGCCCGAGTCCGAGCGGTTAGAGAAGACGGTGTTCGTAAAAGCGCCTCGATCGCTTAAATATGGCGATGTAGTGAAGGTGATTGACGCAATCAAAGGGGCGGGCGCCAACCCGGTTGGACTTCAGGTAGACGATCTGCCTCAATAAGTGTCTAATAACCAACCCGCTCAGGCTTGGTTGGAATCCGGGCCAATTCCTGTTGCGTTCAAATCATCTTAATGGAGCTACGGATCAATGAAACTCTCTCAAACTAGAATCGCCATCGTGTTGGCGGTTCTCGTTGTCACAAGTTCCGGTTGCGGAATCATCAATCGAATACGTGCGAAGAATGAATTGAACGAAGCTGCGCGCGCCTATCGCGGCGGCCAATTTGAACAGGCTGAGCAACATTCGCGCAAAGCTCTCGAGCTGGATCCGAATAGTAAGACCGCACCGTCCTTCATCGCGCGTACCATTCACGCGCAGTACCGTGCTGGCGTGCAGGCTCCTGAAAATCTCGCTAGGGCCAATCAGGCTATTGAGGCCTACCAGCGGATCCTCCAGAGAGATCCCAAGAACGAAGAAGCTTACAAAGCCATTGCTTATCTCTACGGAGCAATTAAGGAAGAAGACAAGTTACGGTCCTGGATCGCTTCGCGCGCGAACGATTCCAGCATAGAACCGGAAAAACGCGCCGAGGCTTACATCGTCCTGGCGAGTAAAGACTGGGACTGCTCCTTTAAGATCACGGAATTGCCCACCAACAAGGGGACTACGCTTAACGAAGGCAATCGCGCTGTCGTCTCTTACAAGAAGCCGAGCGACCCAAAAGATTTTGATGCTGCCCAGGCTTGCGTGAAGCGCGGGCTTGAAGAGATTGAGAACGCAATCAAGCTTGACCCGAATAGCGAGTCGGCCTGGTCCTATAAGACAAATCTGTTACTCGAAGCTAAGAAACTTGCTGAGATGGATGGAAAGACAGATCAGGCGACTGAGCTCGACAAACAGCGCGAAGTTGCTCAGAAGCGGACTAACGTGCTGAGCGAAGCGAATCAAAAGAAAAAGGAAGCAGAGGAAGCTCAACAGGCAGCTTCGCCGGCTAAGTAAAACTCAACCTTTCCTGACGTGTTCCCAGGTGATGCTCGACTTTCGGGTCGGGCATCACCTTTTTGTTATACTCATTCTCGCACGCTTATTAGTCAGATAAACGTAACCCGACCGTTGTGTCCCCTTAATAGATGATTCGAATTGAAGAAATAGTTGAGAACGTAGCCAGCAATCACCCGCAAGCCAACCTGGACCTGCTTCGGCGTGCCTATCTGTTCTCCGCTCGCGAACACAAAGGCCAAAAGCGTGCTTCCGGTGAATCGTATCTGGTCCATCCACTGGAGGTGGCCAACATCCTCGCCAACATGAAACTGGATGAAGTTTCGGTTGCGACCGGCTTATTACATGACGTTGTCGAAGACACGCTGGTCGACCTGGAGACAATCCGCAGGTATTTTGGCGAAGAGATTGCTCACCTGGTTGATGGTCTAACCAAAATAGCCCAGATCAGCAATATCTCGCGCGAAGAGCAGCAGGCAGAGAACGTGCGCAAGATGTTGCTCGCCATGGTTGATGACGTGCGCATCGTGCTGGTCAAACTCGCCGATCGTCTTCACAACATGCGCACCCTGCATTATCTCAGCCCGGAAAAACGCAAGCGCATTGCCGAAGAGACGATGGAGATATTCGCCCCTATCGCACACCGGCTGGGCATGGGTAAGTTGCGCGGAGAACTCGAGGACCTCGCCTTCCGTCACCTGCATCCGGAACCTTACCGGGAACTGACCGAACAACTAGAGAAGCGGCGCCAGGAGAATGAAGCATTCCTGAGCGGCGTGACTGAACGCATCGAAGCGAAGATGAACGAATCCGAAGTTCCGTTCGTGCGCGTTGAAGGGCGTGTCAAGCGCCTTTATTCAATCTGGAAGAAGCTGAAGCGCCAGAAGATCGATTTGGATCAGGTTTACGATCTTGTCGCTGCGCGTGTGATTACTCCCAACGAAGTAAGACACTGCTATGCGGCTCTCGGAGTCATTCATAACACCTGGCGCCCCGTGCCCGGCCGAATTAAAGACTGGATCGCCACGCCACGCGACAATTTTTATCAATCGCTGCACACCTCTGTTATCGGCTCAGACGGGCAATCCTTCGAAGTCCAAATTCGCACAGAAGACATGCATCAAATCGCCGAGGAAGGTGTCGCGGCCCACTGGAAATACAAAGAAGGCAAGCGCGGTGCACACGACGACGACAACGCGTTTCAGGCTTTGCGCTCGCTGGTTGAGTGGACCCAGGAAGTAAAAGATTCGCGCGACTTTCTCGACTCCCTAAAGCTCGATCTGTATCCCAAGGATCTCTTCGCGTTCACGCCCATGGGTAAGGTGATTCAACTTCCGCGCGGCGCCACGCCCGTCGACTTTGCTTACATGATCCACTCAGAGGTGGGAAATACCTGCACCGGCGCGCGTATCAACAGCCGCATCGTGCCGCTGCGCAGCCAAATCCAAAACGGTGATGTTGTCGAGATTCTGACTTCGCCAAATTCTCACCCTTCGCGCGACTGGCTGAATTTTATCGTGACCTCGCGTGCGCGAAATCGCGTGCGGCACTGGGTCGCAGAACAGCAAAGGGCTGAATCCATCGACATCGGCAGGAAGTTATTCGAGAAAGAGGCCGCCCGTTTCCAGCTTTCTGCGAAGAAGCTATTTAGCGACGGCGACACGGAAATGAGGCGCGTGGCAAATGAATATGGCTACGGACGAGTAGAGGATTTGCTCGCCGGCATCGGTTACGGAAAACTGATCCCGCGAAACGTAATCGCAAAGTACCTGGGCCAGGAACAGTTCGAGCAACTCGACAAGCAGAAAGAGTCGCGTTTGCGCAGTGGCGTGCGCGCTGTCAAACGTCTGATTCGTCTGGGCGACGACGCGATCGTGGTGCGCGGCGTTGACGATTTAATGGTCACACGCGCGCGTTGTTGTAGTCCCTTACAGGGTGAAGAAATTGTCGGTTACGTGACGCGAGGAAAAGGCGTAGCGGTCCATACAAAACGTTGTAAGAACGTCGCTTCGTTAATGGTCAATCGCGAGCGCATCGTGGACGTCGAATGGGCAGGCCGGCCTGAAAAAACGGCCTACGCGGTGAAACTGCTCGCCGTCACCGAAAACCGCACCGGCATGATTGCCGGCATTACCGGCGCCATCTCAGACATGAAAACCGGCATTCGTGACGCGCGCGCCTCGGTGGCCAATGACGAGAAAGGGCACATCGAGGTGACAGTTGAAGTGTTCGATGTGAAGCATCTGGATAAAGTGATTAATTCCATCAAAGGCGTTCCTGGAGTGCTTGACGTCGAAAGAATGCAAGGCATTGCTTAATCACAAGTGACAAGGAATCGAGCGCTGATCCCGCGTGCCTCACTGTCAGTTCCCAATTTCAGTTTTCTCCGTGCGTCCTTGGTGCTCTCTGTGTCTTTGTGGTGCATATTATTAGGGATTGCTCACCACAGAGGCACAGAGGACACAAAGGACGCACAGAAATTGAGTTCAAAGTAGGACATCATCACCACTCTCAGGCAACTTTGCCCTGCTTCCGACGAATCTGTTAGAATCACGCTTTTCGTTTAGCTGGCCAAATCGAGGCATTCGCAACCGTGAAGGACATCATCCATACCGAACAGGCTCCTATGGCGATTGGTCCGTATTCCCAGGCGATCAGGACCAATGGATTTGTCTTCGCGTCGGGTCAAATCCCGATCGATCCGAAAACCGGAGAGTTTGTTGCGGGCGGTATCGCTGAACAGACGGAACAAGCGATAAAGAATCTGTCGCGCGTGCTGGAAGCAGCGGGAAGTGGTTTGAGTCGAGTTGTAAAGACGACGGTCTTTCTCGTGGACATGGGAGAATTCGCCGCGATGAATGAGGTTTACGGGCGCTTTTTCAGCGAAGAACCGCCGGCCCGCGCAACCGTTGAGGCGGCCCGTTTGCCGCGAGATGCTCGCGTTGAAATCGAAGCAATTGCTTTGGCTTAGCGAAATACAAACCGGCGCGAGCTTTCGGAAGCAAGCGCCGGTCGCCGGACTTAAGACCAGGTAATGTTAAGCGGCCTTGGCGACTTTGCCGGCCTTGATACAGCTCGTACAAACCCGAATCCGTTTTGCGCCACCCTTGGGAAGCTGGACCCGAATGGCCTGTAGGTTGGGATTAAAACGCCGCGGCGTCCGATTGTTTGCGTGAGAAACATTGTTTCCGAATTGCGGCCCTTTTCCGCAGACTTCGCAACGTTTAGCCATGATATGTATTCCTCCGAAGCTTAAAACTGGCGTTCGCTCAGTAGGAGCGGACCGACGACAAGTATAGAAACGAAATTTATAACAGACCGTTTTCGCGATGGTCAAGTAGCCAGCAACCCGGCGTTCGCAATAATCCTTAAAGGAGCAACGATCCAAAGTGCAAACAACCGTCAGATTAATTAGCGCCGCCGCGCTGCTCGCATTAACGGCCGCGTTCTTTGTCGCCTGTAGTAACAGTGGCACGTCAGAAACTAAGGACAGCATGGCTGCAGCCACCGTGAACGGAAAAAACATCATGCTGGCGGAAGTCGAACGCCAGATCAGCCAGCAAGCCGGCGGCAAGCAGGCGCAGCTTTCGCAATTGGAGTTGGCCCAGGCGCGCTTACAAGTGCTGGGCGGCCTGATTCAGCGAGAAGTGCTTTTTCAGCGGGCCGACAAAGAAAAGCTGCTACCGACTGAAGACGAGATAACCGCCGCCATCAATCAGCAAAAACAACAAAGCGGCATGACCGATGACGACTTTCAAAAGAACCTCGCGGCGCAAAATCTCACGATTGAATCTTTACGTGAAGAGGCCCGCAAAGATATCGCTATCAAGAAACTGCAGGACAAGTACAACTCAAAGATCACCGTCAACGACAAGGAAGTGGAAGACTTCTACAACGGCAACCGTGAAAGATTTGTGAGTTCGCGCGGCGTGGCCCTGGGCATGATCGTCGTTGACCCGGCTGATAACTCGGCGCAGGGGATTGCGCAGAATGACACCAAAAGCGACACCGAAGCAAAGCTGAAGATCGATAATATTTATCAACAGCTCAAGAGCGGCGCTGATTTTGCAACGGTGGCGCGCGCGAAGAGTGAAGACCCGACCAGCTTGCAGCGCGGTGGCGATATTGGTTTCGCAACCGAAGACGATTTGAAGCAAAACTCGTTTCCGCCGGAGTTGATCGCTAGATTTTTCGGGCCAATGCAGATTGGAGACACCACCGAGCCGGTTCATTTCACCAGTGGCAAGTGGTACGTCTTCAAGCTCGAAGAGAAACGGTTGTCAACTGAGAACCTGACCCTTGAAAGTCCGGGCGTACGGCAGCAGATTACGCAGGCGCTGATAAAGCAGCGTGGCGACATTCTGAATGCGGCGCTGTTGGAAACCGCGACGAACGAGGCCAAGATCGTGAACAACCTGGCAGGAACAATGCTGAACAATCCGAGCAACCTCGGACTTCGCCCCGCATCGCCTGGTGCAGTTGCTACGCCGTCAGCCAGCGCGACCGCGACGCCGCAAACTAGTGTTGCGCCGACCGCCGCTTCGCCAGCAGCCGCCACATCGCCGGCAGCTAGCCCGAAGGCAAGCGCAGCCACACCGTAGTTTTGTTACAGACAAATACGCGGGTGCGGAAGGCTTCTTCAGCTCCGCACCCGTTTTTTGTAATGGGGTGGCACAGACTTCAGTCAGTGTAGGCCACGTGGCCACAGACTGAAGTCTATGCCACTCAAGACAGTTGATTCATTCATGTAGCTCGAATGCGTAGGTAGTTAACACTCGAATGCTTTTTCGTCTTTCCGATGTCCGCAAGTCTTACGGCACGCAGGATGTTCTGCGCGGCACTACGCTGCAAATAAATCCTGGCGAACATGTGGGGCTAGTGGGCCGCAATGGTTCGGGCAAGACTACAATTTTTCGTCTCATCAGCGGGGAGGAAACACCGGATGCCGGCGACGTGGTGCGGGCGCGCGGTGTGCGCCTGGGGCTGTTGGCCCAGCACGTAAACTTCGAGCCGGGCGCTACCGTTCATGAGTCGGCACTCGCCGCCTTTGGCCATCTCCAGCAGATTGAACATGAGATGCACGAGCTTGAGCATCGCATGGGCGAAGCGCCGGAAGATCTCGACCAAGTGCTCGAGCGTTACAGCGATCTCCAGCACCAGTTCGAACGTGAAGGCGGTTTTGAGTACGGCTCGAAAGCGGAAGCGATTTTGCAGGGCCTTGGGTTTGATCTCACCACCTGGCAAATGGAAACTGAAAAACTTTCCGGTGGGCAACAAAACCGCCTTGGTCTTGCCCGGCTTTTGTTGGCACAGCCCGATGTCCTCTTACTGGACGAGCCGACCAACCATCTGGACGTCAATGCGGTCGAATGGCTGGAAGAGTTTTTGCAAAGCTACTCTGCCGGGTTCGTCATAGTTTCGCATGATCGGTATTTTCTGGATCGCTGTTGCCGCCGCATCATCGAACTCGAAAACGGTAAAGCCTCAAGCTATACCGGGAATTACTCCGATTATCTCGTCGAGCGTGAAGAGCGTCGTGAGGCGCAGCAACGCGCTTACGACAATCAACAACAGTTAATTGCCAAGACCGAAGAGTTCATTCGCCGCAACCTCGCCGGACAAAAAACCAAACAAGCAAAGTCGCGCCGCACCATGCTGGCGAAACTCGAGCGCATCGACGGAGTGCGCGCTGATCAATCGTCTGGCGACTTTCGGCTGAAGTCGATCGAACGCGCGGGCAATCATGTGCTGACGGTCGAAGAGACCGCGGTCGGATACGGCGAGCACATTTTGGCCGAAGACATCTCTTTTGTGCTGCGACGCGGCGAGTGCCTCGGCATCATTGGCCCGAACGGATCCGGAAAAACGACGTTCCTCAGGACGATTCTGAAAAAGATTCCGGCGGTGGCAGGTGAGGTCCGCTGGGGTTCGAAAGTGCAAATCGGTTACTACGCACAGCAACTGGATGATCTTGATGATCGCAACGAGATCATCATGGAATTGCGCCGCGTGGCTCCGTCAAGTGCCAGCGCGGGCGAGCTACGCACCTTTCTCGCAAAATTTCTTTTCACGGGCGATGACGTTTACAAGCACGTGCGCGATCTTTCCGGTGGCGAGAAGGGACGGCTGGCGCTGGCGAAACTGATCTACTCGCGCGTCAATGTGCTGGTGCTTGATGAGCCGACCAACCACCTCGACATTCCCTCTCGCGAGGCATTGGAGGAAGCGCTTGGTAGTTACGAAGGAACGATAATCACTATTAGCCACGATCGTTATTTTCTCGATCGCGTGGCAACGCAGATTCTGGCGCTTCATGGCGAGGGCGCTGCTGAGCATTACAACGGCGACTATACTGAGTTTCACGACTGGAAAGCCGATCGCCTGGCGAAGGGTTTGCCGTCAGTGGAAGGGAAGCAGCCACCCCCAAAATTAACTAACGAGGTTAATAGTACGCCAGGCGCTCAAGAGCAAAATCGCACGGCTAAAACCAGGACTGACTCTAAACCGCAGCCAAAGACGCCGGTTGTCAAAGTAATCAAAAAGAAACAGCCCTTAATCAAGCCGGAGACCTTGGAGACTGAAATTACAGAAGTTGAAAAGCGTTTGCGTGAAATTTCTGAGCAGATGTCGCAACCCGACGTCGCGCGAGATGCGGGGCGATTGATCGGACTAGATAAGGATTACCGGGAAACAGAAGCCCGACTCGCGTCACTCTACGAAAAATGGGACGAAGCGGT
Organism: Pyrinomonadaceae bacterium; assembly: GCA_051002775.1. Taxonomy (GTDB): domain Bacteria; phylum Acidobacteriota; class Blastocatellia; order Pyrinomonadales; family Pyrinomonadaceae; genus PSRF01. The sequence continues at coordinate 20,788 of JBPCLZ010000172.1, forward strand.
CGCACAGAGTTAACTAGGGGAAAAATAGCGAGAAGAGGGTCAGGTCGAACCGATCAGGCTGATGTCCGATAAGCTTGGCTCGTCGTAACGCTGCGACAAACTAAAGTTTATCGGACACTTTCAACGAAGCTAAACCTCCGACCTGCGGAGCACGTTGCTTGACACTCAAACAGCCCTTTGTTACTTTCGGCCCTCGCTTCGTCAGTCACTAAAGACGAACATTGAAAAGGCTTTGTAGGCGCGTAGCTCAGGGGTAGAGCACTACCTTGACACGGTAGGGGTCTGGGGTTCAAATCCCCACGCGCCTACCATTAAGATTAGTTACTTGCAGGGAAGGCGGTCCATCGTGGCCGCTTTTTGTGTCGTTACTTGTGCCATTACCAGGCCTGGAAAGTTCACGTCAAGAAGGTCATCCTCGAACGTTAAGACGAACTGAGAGTGGGTGATGGTTCAGGCTGCTTCTGAGCTTGAAAATTCTGTTTGTTGGGTCTAAGACCTGTGAAGACCAAAAACCTAGAATTCGTGATAGCTTGGATATGTCTTGAGAACATCAATGACGCGAAGGTTTTTTAAGCTGGCGTAGTCAAAAATTTTCATTGGGAAGGGACGCCATGAAAAAGAAGGGTCTGACAGGTATGATTTTGAGCTGCATGCTTCTCCTGCCGCTAGCGGCAAGGGCCCAGGACGCCGATCCCGCCCTGATGGCGAAAGCGCAGCAGGGCGACACAGCAGCGCAGGAAAAGCTTGGTGATTATTACTTCGGTCAAAACGATAACGCAACCGGTCTCAAGTGGCTCAAAAAGTCCGCGGAAGGAGGCAATTCCCACGCGCAGCAATCGCTCGGCTTCCGTTACCAGAAGGGTCAGGGCGTTGTGAAGAACCAAGAGGAGGCGCGCAAGTGGTATCGCCTCGCCGTCAACGTTGGCCGCTTGAACGCGGCGAAGGCGGACCTCTGCAGTTCCTTCGCCGAGAGCCTTGAGATCACCAAGGGCAATAACGTCCGGGGCGAGCCGATCACGCCCATCGGCGGCGACAAGGCGGTTATTGACGAGGCCTTCAAGTGGTGCGACGCGGCCGCGAAGCACGGCGACAGGTTTTCGCAGCAACGCCTGGGCATCTTCTACGCCAAAGGCACCGCCGAGCTGAAGCCCGACTATGAGAAGGCGTACTTCTGGCTGTCAATGCTGAACACGGGCCAGACCTTCCGCGATAAGGTCGGTAAGAATTTGACGCCGGAGCAGCGCACAGAAATCGAGAAACGCGCTAGAGACTGGGTTCCTCCGAC
>JBPCLZ010000173.1:0-27113 GCA_051002775.1 Pyrinomonadaceae bacterium
AAAAGATTAACGAGCAACAGATCGCCACCTATAGTCGTCCATTGTCAGATCCAGGCAATCGCAATGCGCTGTTGGAGACCGCGCGGCAATGCATTCCTGCCGACGCTGATGAACTTGTGACCAAGTATAAGGAAATCTCCGTGCCCACGCTGATCCTGTGGGGCCGTCATGACAAAGTGATCTCTCTAAAGGTTGGCGAACTTCTCAGCCAGACGATCCCCAATTCGATTTTGGAAATATTCGAGGAATGCGGACATGTTCCCCAGGAGGAGCAACCAGAGAAAACTATCGCTAGCATATCCAGGTTTCTCGATCGGGGCTTGACTAAGTAACCGCACTCCGGGGGGTGCTCTCGCGAGACTACCCTAGGCACGCTTGGGAGAGCATTTAGGGACAATCTGATCCAAGGCCTGTGAAACCAGTTCCGTCCGTTTAAGACTCATTCCATGGTCCGGCATAATCCGTCTGGAATGGACTCGCAATGGCGGTCAAATATTGCCAGTGAAGTCGCGTTAGCTGGCGAATGTGCAGGAAGTCGTGAGCCAACCACGACGCCAGAAGATCTCCCGCGCTGAGCGAACCCGCCTCCCGCTCATGACGGCTTTCGAGGTTAGGTGCCCTCAAGCTTCTCAGCCATGCCAATGATTTCTGGCGCTCCCGTAAAAAATTATCGAGCGATTCATTAACGTCACGTTCACCGTACGCGCGAGTCTTAACCCACTCCTGCGGCGCAATCGGTGGCCAATCGAAAGCGGGATCAGTCAGCACCAACTCAAGCCGTTGCCGAAAGTCTTCCATTTCCTCATCGTAAAGATGATTCACAACTTCGATTATAGACCATTTGTCGGGTGCCGGCTTCCAACGTGACTGTTCGGCACTTACGCCCTTGACCAAACTCTCGAAAACTCGGGCGTTAGCCTCCATTCGGTCGATAACGTAATCCAAATTCATTCGCTTCCTGCCAATATTAGGATTTTGACCTTAGCGTTCTTACTTCCGGGCGTCACAGCGCCGGGACTCGGCTCGCAAATTTCAATATCGAGCCTCACTTGCCGAATATCGCAATTGCTTCAATAATGAGGAACGCAACAAACATAAATCAATCCAGCAAACCGAAACAAGATATAGACTGAGGAGACTAACGTGCCAGACGAGCAGAGAGTTGCAAACAATTCCCAAACTTACGTAGTTGAGGCTGACACGTTTTCTTACGAAACGCTTGAACAGCAGAACGGCCAGGCCACCGTCGTCCGTTTTCAGCTTGAAGATTCTCGCTTCCATGCTGGCGACGTTGTAGTGGTGCTCTCAGAGGGCGAAATTCACTTTCACGGAATGATTGGCAGGCTGGCCGATGGTTGGGCCACAGCTACGGATCGACGTGGTTCGCTGCTGCCAGCAACAGTTCAGTAGTAAAATCCTCTCACGCTAGCGCTTATAACCAGCTGGATAATTCAGTTCCACATCAGGTGTCAAAGAAACAATCTTAATGCGATGAAACCCTTTGTTTGGGTGTGTCGAAAGATAGGTTAGGGCGATCTGCCTGTCTAATGCTGCGCTTAGCTCCCTAATAAAAGGATCAAAGCTAGTGGGTGCACGAAAGCCTTGGAAAAAAGCGCGCCCTCCAGTTTGATCGGAAAGCTTTTGCAGCGAGCTTTGGCCGAAAGGTATTAAATTGCTTCCGTTGGCGGCCACTGTCGGCGCGAAGAACGCATAGACAGCAACAGCTCGCCGCTGCGCTTCGCTGATCGCGCGCTCGAGATCGACACTTTGAAAACTTGAATCAAATCCGCGCGAGACGTCCACGCCATCAGACACCATCAACACGGCCCGCCTACCCGCCGGCTGAGAATCAAACCGCTTTAACGCGTCGACAAGCTCGACGTAGGGGTTGTAAGGCGCTGCACTGGAAAAGCCGAGCGGCCGCCGCAGCGAGCGAGCTGCCTTTTCCAAATCAGACGTAAACTTCTGCCGCACTTGCAAACTTCCAGCGCGTAGATAACCCACCGATACGCGCGATCCTCTTGGCAATCTCCTTATGAATTCGGCAAGCGGTTTTATCTCGAGCGCAACTGACGACACAACATCATCCTGAATCAGTACCAACAGGTTGATAGGCGAGTTGGTACCCATCGCCCTTATCGACAGAATTGTTTGCGGGTCCCCATCTTCGCTGATTGTGAAATCAACCGGCTTTAACTCAGATTCGGGCGGTACGCCGCCTTTGACGCGAATGGTCACTGGAATTGTCACCGGGCGAGCGGACACGCTCCCGGCGTCGCCAGACTGCGCGAAAGTGTTATCGTTGGCGAACAGAAGAGCGACAGAAAAGCTTGCGGCAAAAAGAGCGCCGATAGTTTTTCCGTTTTTCAATCGCTTCATAGAATCTCCTTAGGATTGCGTATTGGACGCATTATACAAGCATCCGCGATCGTGCGCTTGAATCTGGATTGAAACTGGCGTGACGCAGATTTCCCAGCTAAGATCGGCAAATGCTCATGCTAGTCAAAGGCAATGATATGACGCAGACCGGCCAGGGAAAACTTAAGCATGGCGATGAAAGAACGGCACGCGTATTGGCCTGGATGCCGTGGCTTGCCTTCGTGCTGGCGACGCTTCCGCTGCCTATCGTTTTTCTGTTGTTATTCTCGGCATCTGCAACCACGGATTCAGCGGCTGTCTATCTGCTTCTCTCCTTTGTTTCGCTTGGCGCCGGATTAGTTGTCGGCTTGTTTTTGCTAATTCTTCTTTTGCTGTACCGGCGCCGCTGGCAGACACGACTGCGCGACCGTCTGGCAATAGATGGAATTACCGCGAATGAGGTGTCGTGGTTTTCGGCAGAGCTATCGTCGGAGGAGCGAAGTTTATGGTGCGAACTCAAGCAGAAAAACCCTCTGCTGGCTGATGCCTACTGCGAAACTTTGGCCGCCCGTCTGACCGCAACGCGAATCCTCGCCAGGGCGCGTGGCGCCATCTTGAAAGTCGAGCGCCAAATAAATCGGACCAGGAATTTGGTCGGCATAGATACTGGCGCGCTGCTGAACGATTTAAATTCTGATCGTGAGCGGTTCGATCTGATTCGTAGTGAAGCGACAGTTCGTTTGGCTGAGGCGAAGGCGCGCTTGCAAAGCATCGAAGCCGCAGCTAACCGATCTTTAAGTCAGACTGAGACGGAGTTGATGCTGGGCCGCCTGACTGCCTCGCAGGAACAGTTTCCGTTGGCGCTCGAAATACTCAGTCTGGAACAAGAAACGCTGCGCCATGACTCGGCGGGCGGGCATCCTCAACTTGAGCCGACGGCCCCGAAATAAACTCCCCCGGACCGGCGCGGTTATCCTTGCAATTCCTTTAGTCCGTAAACCCCGGGTGCCAGTCGGCTCGCAAAACCCTCATCAACTAGGGCCCAGTTTCCAAGACCTGCATCGGGATTAGTTAATCCCGTTACCCGGGCGAGCTCCCCGCGAAGAGTCATGCCGGCACTCTTAAGGTACGCGCGCGCCATTTCGGTAAGCGCTTCTTCACGGGTCGTTCTCATCTTTAATTCATCCTGGAATCTGGCTTCCGCTAAAGTCCAGATGTAAGTAAACACTGGCTCGTAAACAATCTCGCTCGGTATGACTTTGAACGCCCGTTGTAACTCATCGAGCGCTTTATTAAACGAATTCCGGTCAAGTATTCCGCTGGCGTGTCGCAGGTCGCGTGACGCCATCTCCCATTCCTTGCGCAAGACCTTCAAAATTTTATGAGCTTCGTCAGAAAGGAAGGGCGAACTATGCGTCCCAGGCGCAGAGGCCACGGCGTGGAAATATGGTACGAGTCTCCGCGCCACAAAGATGGACCGATTGCCACGCAATTTCCCGTAGTAAACCCGGCCGCGTCTCACCACCTCGTCTTTTATGGTCCACGCGAGGCTGCTCTCGGGATCCTTTTGAACGTTGCGGGGCATATGCGCATCACGCCGTCCGCATACGGCGACGAAGAGCGACGGCCCGGGACGGCGCGAATCGGTTAGCGCCGCACAAAAGCCAACGCGCTCGATGAACCTCTCAGCCGCTAGAGCGTCTTCAAGGCGCAAGTCCGGTTCGCGACACCAGGAGCGGTCGCGATAGCTCTCAATCGTCTCAGGTAGTTGGACCAGGGGCATGAAAGAAATCCTCTCAAATTGAACTACCGAGCCCGTCAAACTGACTTTCGGCGTGACCTAATCCTCTAAGCACGTATTGGAAACTCGATAAATACACCTGTTTTCGCATTTTTGAGGCGTTTCGCCTAATGGCATGACCGTTGCCAACTAGGCCGGGTCCGGAATTCTCGTTAGAAACCGGATGACCGACAAGCGATTCTCAAGAAGTCAGGGCTCAGAAAAATGACGCGAACAAAACTTTCCCCCACAATAACCCTCACAGTATGTCTGCTGCTTGCGCTCTCACTCGTGCCCAGCGGCTTCTTCCCAACGAATGTTGCTGCCTCATCTGACCAGAACGCGAAGGTCGATAAAGTCGCTTCTAATTTGCGTGGACACGACTCCCCTGACAGTACAGAAACGGTAAGCGTTATTCTTCAACTGAACGCTTCAGCCAGCGGTCCTCTCAATGCCCTACTCAACCGAAACGGTCTTCATGTCACGAAGCTTTTCAAGAATTTTAACTCTTTGGCTTTACAGCTGCCCGTCAACGTAATTGACGAGCTGGCCTCGTATGACGAAGTCGAATTCATCAGTCTGGACGATCAGATTATTCCAACGGGCCACGTAAGTTCGACGACCGGTGCTGACGACGTCCGAACGCAAACCAGTTCAAGTGGCGCTAGCTACACTCTAGACGGTACGGGTATTGGTATCGCGATCGTCGATTCCGGTATTTATACAGATCACAAGTCAATCGGGACGCGAGTAATCTACAGCCGGGACTTTACCGGCGAGAATCGCGTTGATGACCCGTTTGGTCATGGCACACATGTGGCAGCTGCCGCCGCCGGTAACGGAACACTTTATACCGGAAATTATGTAGGTATCGCTCCAAACGCAAACCTGATTAATCTCAGGGTATTAGATTCCCAAGGGCAGAGTTTGACCTCCGAAGTGCTGGCCGCCCTCGATTGGATTTATTCCAATCGTTTGGCCTACAACATCCGCGTAGCCAACCTCAGCCTGGGCGCCCCGGCTATAGCGTCTTACAAAAACGATCCGCTCTGCCTGGCAGTGCGCAAGCTATCTGATGCGGGCGTCGTGGTCGTCGCCGCTGCCGGCAACGATGGCAAAGACGCGTTTGGCCGGAAGTTATATGGAGCCATCCACGCTCCGGGCAACGAGCCGTCCGCCATTACGGTTGGCGCTACCAACAGTTTTGGTACTAATTCACGAGCAGACGACGTCGTCACGTCCTACAGCTCGCGTGGTCCCACTAGAAGCTACTGGATCGATCGCAACGGGATTAATCACTACGACAACCTCATCAAGCCAGACGTCGTGGCCGCCGGCAATAAGCTAATCTTTGCCCAAGCAGCCAACAACTATCTGGTTGCCAACCACCCCGAGTTAGAAACCGGTTTCTCCCCTAACAAGCCTGTTCAAAAAATGATGTATATGAGCGGAACGTCTGTTTCGGCTCCGCTAGTTTCCGGCGCTGCGGCTCTAATGCTTCAGGCCAATCCCAAACTAACGCCAAACCTGGTAAAGATGATCCTCATGTACACGGCGCAACAGCTTCCTAACATAAATATGCTTGAGCAGGGTGCCGGACAAATAAATATCGAAGGTGCCGTGCGCCTCAGCAAGCTGGTCCGCGCTGACCTGAAAAGCAGCACTGCTCTGGGCTCGCCCCTCCTTACTGCTACCGCCCCTACCCCACTGTCAACAATCGACGGAACGACTTTCTCCTGGTCACAGGGGATGATCGCCGATCAGGCCTATGCAAAAGGCACGGCTTTGATCACTCAATACCAGAAAGTCTACGGACTGGGAGTTCTTCTGTCAGACGCCACTCTGTACAGCAACGGTGTTTTGCTGTCAGATCAAACTATGATCTCAAGCGGTGTACTTCTCTCCGACAACATCGTAATCAGTAACGGCACAACCCTTGGCAGCGGATTTAGTTTGCTGCCATCCGGAGTCCTCTTGAGCGACGGCGTGCTGCTTTCGGACGGTGTTCTGCTTTCGGATGGAGTTCTGATCAGCGACGGTGTGTTACTCAGCGATGGGGTTTTGCTCTCCGATCGCATGAGTGGCAAGTCGTTGATCAGCGGCGATGCCACAGCCTGCATGAAGTAGCAGACTGCTGACCGCGCGTGATAGCGCCAAGCTTAAGATTCCCGGGCGTTAAACCCAACAAAAAGGTCTAAGTGCGGAAATGACCATAACAGAATCTATTTCAAACAGATTGTTGCGGGCCGATATCATCGGTTCGAGACATGGCCTCGCGCCGGCCACAGCGGACGATAACGCTCGCCGGTTGCAAATACACGACGTCGTACGCAACATAGAATCGCCTGCGGTAAGAGAAATCGTTGGCGTTGTTTTTGCCGATCTGTTGCGTTTGCTGGATTGCTTGGACCTCATCGAAGTTCACCTGCGCAAGGTGGAATACGCCGAGCATACCTTTGCTATGTTCCAACTCATCAACGATGACGCGCGCGATCTCGTCGACTTCATCCACAACGAAGCGCTGAAATCCGAGGTCTTGACGGAGGAATTATTTGACACGCTGGATGGGATTTCATTCGCGGTCAATCACGATTTGCAACGGGTTTTCGAAACCAATCCGAAGCCTTCCAGCACCGTCAATAAACCTCATGCGATTGCCGGCAGACTATACCGTGCCCATGACCTGCTTACGAATTGCCTGCAGCAGTCAACGATTACTCTAGCTATGGTCTTTGATCCGGAACTCGACGGCACCAAACTTTTTAATAACTCGGTTATGCGCCTTCGTCAGTCGTTGCAGTTATGCGAAGACCTCGGGCAGTTAATTCAACTCGTAACAAGATCGGAAGAGAATCCTCAACAGACGGAACTCGAATTACTGTTCGAAGGTATTCAGAAGTTTCGCAACGAAAGCATGGAACTTTTGATGTATTCAGATTGGCCGCAATTTGAAAGTGTTTGCGCACAAATCCATCCGCAAAGCGACCCAAAACAGCTAACTGCCGTGCTTCATCAATTCCGCTGTTACCTCGAGACACTTCTGGGCCAGGTAAGAATGAGAGCCGTTCTAGCAAATGTGTTCCCGCTTGGCTTTGGCGACGATCGTTTCTCATCGCCCCCCACACAGACGGCCGAAACCGGAAGCGCGGACGTTGATTGGAACCATCTAGCAGTCGCAGTTTAAGAAAGTCTTCAAGAGCCGATTACAAAGACCATGTTGTTTAAACCTGACACCCACAACAAGGAGTTCACGAAGACGTATATCTGGGCGACGATTCTTGGCGGAGGTGCAGTGTATTTTCTGGCGGCCTATGGGTTGGACCTGCGCCTGGTGGACCTTCGCTTCTTGTTCATAGTGGCGTTAACACTGTTCGTTAGCTCCCGAATTGTGATCAAGATTCCTCAGTTCAGTTCCCACATCTCGGTTTCGGATACGTTTATTTTTCTTACGCTATTACTTTATGGAGGCGAGGCCGCAATCTTGATGGCAGCGACCGAGGCCCTTATTTCATCTTCCCGCTTCTGCCGAAAGTCTATTCTTGTGCCCTTCAATTGGGGTTGTGCAGCGCTTTCTACCTGCATCACGGTCTGTGCGCTTCGCTTCTTCTTTGGAGACGTTGCGACTCTGAGTTCTTCTCCTCTTTCTGCCAGGTTCGTCTCGGCTATGGCGCTGATGGCGTTAATTCAATACGGGGCGAATTCAGGAATTGTGGCCACCTGCGGCGCGTTGCAGGCCAAGAAACCTATTTGGCAAACTTGGAAGAAGCATTACCTTTGGACATCGATTACCTATTTCGCCGGCGCGTCTGCCGCCGCCGTTATTGCCAAACTCATTCAGGAATTCGGGTTTTATGCGTTGGTTATAACAATTCCCATTATCGCCATCGTATTTTTCACTTACCGCACGTACCTCAAAAATATCGAGGCCTCGGTCGCACAAGCTGAACAAGCGGAACGGCACGTAGCAGAGTTGTCACATTACATTGCGGAGCAGGAACGCATCCGCGAGCAGTTTTCGCAAATTGAAAAACTGTCCGCCCTGGGCGAGTTAGCATCGGGAGTTGCCCACGATTTCAACAACACCCTGGCCGGCATACTTGGCCGCGCACAGTTGATCCAGCGCACTAATGATCCGGAAAAGATCATGCGTGGCCTCAATATCATCATCAAGACTGCCGAAGACGGAGCGAAGACGGTCAAACGAATTCAGGACTTTGCGCGGCAACGGCGCGATCATGATTTTGAGCCGGTTTCGATCGATCAGATTTTGCTTGATGTAAGTGAGATTACACGGCCACGTTGGAAAGATCGCGCGGAAGCTTCGAACATTCAAATCAGTCTCGACCTGCAAATCCGGTCCAAAGCAAAGGTCATGGGAGATGAGTCGGAGTTGCGCGAGGTCCTGGTGAATATGGTCTTCAATGCGGTGGATGCGATGCCCGATGGCGGCCAACTGACGCTGGCGGCATACGACATCGACGAATCCGTAGTCATCATGGTTGCCGACACAGGTTCTGGCATGGCTCCCGAAGTCAAGTCGCGCATTTTTGATCCATTCTTTACAACAAAAGGTAAAGCAGGGATGGGCCTGGGATTGGCAGTAAGCTTTGGCATTATTCGTCGCCACGAAGGTTCGGTAAAAGTAGATTCAGAAGTGAACATGGGCACGAAGTTCATGATCAGTTTGCCCAAAGCTGAAGTCACTGAAGAGGCCAACCTGCCCGAGGTCGAACTTGCGAAAGCGCAGCCGGGTGACACGAACAGCGCAAACACGCCGCGTGTTTTTAGTGAAAACCAACCAAAGATATTGGTTGTTGACGATGAGGAGCCGGTGCGTGAACTACTGCGCGATCTGCTGGAACACGACGGCTGCCGAGTTTACCTCGCTCCAGGTAGTCGGGAAGCGCTGGGCCTTTTGGAAGTCCATCAGTTTGATGGCATCTTCACCGATGTCGGCATGCCTGGAATGAGCGGCTGGGAATTGGCACATGCGATTCGCCAACGGAACACGACGATACCGATTGCGGTCGTGACCGGTTGGGGCGAGGCTGTCGGTTCTGATGAGCAGAAAGAGGCGGGCGTAGACTGGGTAATCGCCAAGCCGTTCCATGCGGAAAAAATTTCTGAGATCGCCAGTGAGATAACGAGGCAGCGTGAAGCGGCAGTTAAACGCGCGGCTATGGCGATTGTCGCGGCGTAAACGACTGGTGCCCAGATAGCTTTCTCAGCTCTTCACGATCTTCCAATCGGCGGCGTGCGCCGGGTTTTCATCTTCGCCGGAGGCCGCTTCCGTCAGTCGCCTGCGATATTCCAAAGCCCTCCTGACACTTTTCTCAACTACTTCAAGACTAAAAGGCTTCAAAAGAAAATCGAAGGCTCCTAACTTGATCAGGCCCTGCGCATGTTCGTGATCGCCTATGCCGGAAACGATTATTACAGGCGTGTTTGGAAATTTCTGACGCACGTGGCCCAACAGTTCCAGACCGCTCAGGCCGGGCATTGAGATGTCTGTGAGCACGACATCGTATTGATCCGCCTCTAAACGAGCGAACGCCTTCTCAGCTGTTTCCGCCGTGTGACAGAAATAGTCCTGCGAGAGAAGTTCATACAAAGTGTCACGGATGGTTTCGTCGTCGTCGACTAAAAGAATTTTTGCCACTTCGGCCTCCCAGGTTGTACTTACACGTCTTACTCAGTTCAAACTAAAGGGAGGACAAGTCTTCTACGTTTGGAGCGGCCCTGGGATTTGAATGATAACACAATCAAGTAATGCAAATAAAAAGAGGGCCGGCAACCTAGTTACCGGCCCGCCATGCAAGTAGCGAACGGGATTTACTACCGGGGACCCGATGCACGGATCGTTAGTTCCGTGCCAGCACCAAGATCCAGGTCTTCGCGACCCTGAACGTAAACAGATCCCGCACCGCCTCCGGCTCCGACGATGGCACCGATGGCCGCGCCTTTGCCTCCACCGGCGATAGCTCCGATGATGGCTCCCACCGCTGTGCCGATGGCTGCGCGCTGTGTAGTCCTCGTGGTCTGACTGCTATCTCTAACTGAACCTTCGTTATCAACTCTAACAATGTCTCCCTGAGTTGTTCTGACCGACTCAAGGATTCCCGCGAAGCGATACGAACTACCGTTGCGTAAACGAATGGTATCGAAGTTCAGTGTCATCTGCGATCGTCCGGTTAACCGGCCACTGCGCTGAACGTTGGAGACGTGTCCCTCGATCACAGCACCTTCATATTGCGCGGGCTGTCGCACCGTTACCGTGAACCGATCGCCTTCGCGCCCGGTGTCCGTCGAAAGGCCGGTCTCGAGTACGCCGATCACCGTTTCGCCATTGGTTATGGCAAAATCGCCGGTTCCCGTTGTACTGCCTGGATAGGGATACGTTTGCGGTCCAGTGTTGATATTGAACCTGGCAACATCAGACGTCTTTTCGTAAACACTGCGTACAACTACCGGTTGAGATAAGCCCTGCACATATACGCGTCGCGTAACACTCAATCCACGACCATTATCGATCGGATCAAAAGTCACATTGAATTGGCTGCCGGTATCGCCGGTAGAGCTAACAAGAAGCTGATCGCCACTCAAGGTAGCTCGCGCGCGAATCGTGCGGCCGTTGGGCGCTGTTTCTACGCGTTCCGCACCGTCAGCAGAGAATGTTATTTGCGGAGCCCGCGACGATGCCAACGTGACATCCCTGCCCCGAAGTTCGATTGCTATCTGATCCGGAGATTCCAACCTCGCTGCAATCAGATCACGTATCCTCGCGCGATCGCCATAGCGAAGCGATTGTGCTGCCCGGTCAGCTGCCTGCGCTGGATCATCGCTTCGCGATGCATTCAGTCGATACGTACCCGTTAAACGACTAATTCCGTATGGCGTTGTAGTGTTCGAAGGGTATGGGTAGGCTTGCGAAACGCTGGGCCACCGCAATCCATAAACGCTCGCCAGTTGATTAAGATTTGCCCGCAGGTTCGTCCAGATACGAAGTGTCGCTGCGTCCGTTGCGTCCCTGCGAATGATGCTGTCGACTAGCGCGGCGCTATTAAGCACTTCCTGCGCGTCGCCCGCTGTCGAAGTCCTATTGTTGAAGCGCTGCCTGAGATTTAGTACCGTTGAATTCAAGCTCTCCACGGAACTGCTAAGGTCGGCTTGAATGTTCCGATCAGATGCGATCGTTTGACGATTAGTACTGGTTCTTCTGAGCATCTGATCAGTGCCAGTGCCTATTCGACTTAAAAGCTGTTGCACCGAGCGGTACGTCCCTCGGTAAGTTTGGCGCTGTGCCTGCGCTAAAGAAGCGGCTGCCGAGAAGACTAGCGCAACCAATAACGCAGCCATTGTTTTTCTAACCATATTCATTTCATTTCCTCCAGATTTAACTTCAAAACACTTTTCCTGGTTCATTACTAAGATGTCATCGCACTCATCGGCGCGCCCCAATCTTCTCTTTGAAACAAGCAAGTAAAGTGCGTGTTTACTCATGTGCTTCAATGGCCGTGCCATTCACTGTTAAATCGTTTCGCGAAAGTGTGCTGATTGTGGAGAGTTTGTTTTCTCAGCCCTAACTTCGCGCGGCCTAAGGGATGAAGCGGTGTGATATTCTCAACTCGGAGGCGAAATAAATGGCCGCTGATAACCCAAAAGCAATTATTGAATTGAAGGAAACAGACCTATTCGTCGGTCATACACCATCTGGGCACCCGGTCTTGCTGGATACGGACCACGACCGAAACTCGGCGCCAACGCCAATGGAACTGCTTTTGGTTGCTTTGGGCTCGTGCACCGGCGTTGATGTCGTTTCCATTTTGAGAAAAAAGAGGCAAGGCGTATCTGCCTACCGGGTTGAGGTCAGAGGAGAGCGACGGGCTGAACACCCACGTAGCTACAGCCGCATGGAAGTGCATCATATAGTCACTGGCCGTAACATTTCAGAGCAATCGGTCGCCCAGGCCATCCAACTCTCTGAAGAAAAATATTGCAGTGTCGCGGCAACATTACGGCCGACGGCGGAAATCGTTTCAAGCTTTGAAATCATCGAAGGGTAGACGGGTTGTTGTGATGAATATCTCCGAACGTAACAAACGGTGGTTAACTTTAGTTTCGGTGCTTGCCCTGGCAACGACGCTCAGTGCCACGCCTGCGCTCAGACAGTCTGCTGCAATCCAACTTGTTTTGGCGGGCGGTCAGGGCAACAGCGATGCGGCGCTTGCAGCGATTCGTCGCCAGGACCGCGCCGCGCGCAACGCCAACGGAGTGATGACGCGGCTTAGTCCTGAAGAGCATCTTCGTCGCGCTGCGATTTATCTTGCGAATCGCGCTTTTGAGGAAGCGCGCGAACACTGGCAAGCACTCATAAGTTACTACCCGGATGATGCGAGGGTCGCCCAGGCGTTACTCGGGATGGGCCGATCATATTTCCAATCACGCCGTTATTCGGAAGCATATAGCACTTACGATCAGCTGGCTCGCGAGTATCCGACTACGAAGGAAGGTCGGGAAGGTCTCAACTTCAGTGCTTCTTCCCTGCTGCGGCTGGGCAAAACGTCGGAGGCGGCGGACCGTTACATCCAGTACATCAATCGCTTTCCCAACGGCGAACGAATTGATACGGCGCACCTTAACGCAATCGACACCTTAAGAGAGGCGGGTCGCATTCCTGAAGCAATTGTTTGGGTCACGCGTACAAGACAGCGTTTTACGGGCACGCCGACAGCAACGAACGCCTTGTTTGGTCAACTGCGGCTGGAAATTTCGGAGAGTAACTGGAAGCAGGCGATTGCAACCGCGGATGAGTTAAGTCGCCAAAGTTTTCAGAAGGGTGTAGCGACGTCTCCTTCCGAAGTTGCATACCTCAAGGCCTACAGTCTTGAGCGTGGCGGCCGACAGGCGCAAGCCTATAACGCCTATCTGGCGGTTCCCGGCGGCATCGACTCATACTACGGATGGCTGGCCACGGATCATCTGGCGAGCGTAGCGGACGGACGCAGTCGCGGGTTTGCAGGCCAGCGCATTGAGCGAGTCAGAGCGCAGCTGGATCAGGTTTCCGATAGTTACCCAGTGCCTTACCGCCAGACAATCATTAATGCTGCGAAGGCACGAAAGCTCGATCCCCGTTTTGTTCTGGCTTTGATAAAGCAGGAAAGTGTTTTTCGTCCGATGGCGAAATCACCGGCGGGCGCGCGTGGCCTGTTGCAACTCACGATGGACGCTGCAAAAAAATATGCCGCGCACGCGGGCATGGCATTGATCGAAGAAAACCAACTCTACCAACCCGAGACGTCCATTCGTCTGGGAAGTGAATACTTGGCAGAGTTGGCAACAATGTTTCCCGATCTACCCGAGGCTGTCGCTGCTTCATACAATGGCGGGGAAGACAATGTGGCTCGCTGGGTGCGGCGCGCGAAACAGAAAGATCCCGGCGTGTTCACAGCAGAAGTCGGGTTCGATGAAACGAAAGACTACGTGCAGAAGGTAATGAATAACTACCGAGCCTATCAGCAACTCTACACCGCTGACCTGAAAAGAAAGTAGGCAGTAGGCACTAAGCAGAAAGCAGCCGACAAGAAAGAGGCTTTTGCTTTCTGCTTTCTACCTACTGCTTTCTGCCTACTGCCTTCTGCTTCCTCTTACCTACGGCTCGGGGCTAAATCTTCGATTCTCAAAACCGCTGGCGCTCTCTCTTCTTCGCAAAGGATCGGGACGGGGATAATGGCGCGGCAAGACTCCAAGACGCACCAGGGCCGCGTAATACTCATACCGAATTGTAACTTCGCCAACCGGCCTCGAATCGAGGTTCATGTTTACCCACTGAACTTCGTTGCGCACGGAACGCCCGATTCCCGTCGCTGCATAGTCATCGTCTCGCGACAGCGTGCCTTTACTCGCAAGTTCACCTGACTGTCCGATTCCCGCGCTGCGTTCCGGCGCTGTTGAGCTACGTTCGCGTTCACCTCTTTCTTCGTACTTCGGCCGCCCCGGTGGTCCCGGTGTGATCGGCGCCGGGCGCGGACGAAATTCGCGAAAGAAAACTGCGGAAACGATCCCGAGGTTTGCTGTCTGTCCCAGCTTGGCCCCGTAGGAATCCTGCTCGGACGTAAAGTAGAAACGTCGCGCGCGCTCAGAACTCATTTGCCAACCATCGATGTTGATTGTGCCGTAGGGTTCGATAACCCACTTGCTTGCGTTCCATGCAGGTGAATGCCGCGCATCAATCGTGTTCAAACCATCCACAGAAAGCGCAACCGCAACGCGAAAGGGGAACGGATTTCGAATTCTTACTTCGTACTCCGCTCCTTGAATAGCCTCAACATAACTTTTGCCACGAGCGTAGTATTCGTCCAACGGACGTCCACCAACCAGAATATCCAAATCAACGTTTCGCGACGCAACCTCTGATTGAGCAGCGTTCCAAACACTGACCGGCTCGGATTTTGTACCGGCTCGCGCGAAAAGACCTCCAAGGCCAGCAATCGCCGCCAGAGTCGCGCAACCGAAAAATAACACTTTTCTCATGGGTTATTCCTTTCTGGGAAAGAGTTCGCTGCTTAAGAACGAGCGAGCCTGAAGATGCTTGCAAGGAGGGCGTTGGATTTTTTGTTGAACTACAGAATACAGCGGGTCAGACAGTGGCGTTAATCTGTTGAGTAAAAGTGCAAGTGACGCTACAATTACGCGCTATTCTTATCGGCTCTCAACAACGACTACTATTCTCATATACAAGGCTTTTTAGGAGTAAACGATGGAATACGTACTGACCGCAACCAAGAACGAGGCGCCCGCCGGCTCGTATTACGACAAGATTGCGGCTTATTACGACCTTACTTTTAAGCTGAACGGCTATGGCCGCTCCCTCGATCACTATTTTTCTAATCACCCGTTGCCTGTCTCACGTGACGCTCGGATTCTGGATGCCGGTTGCGGCACCGGCCTGCTGACGCTCGCTCTGCTCCGAAACCTGCGCGTCCCTGTTAATGTTACCGCTCTGGATCTTTCGGCCACTTCGATTAGCGCCGCGAAAAAAGCGGTCGATGAGAGTGGAGCGCGGACACAGGATGTCACCTTCACCGAAGGAAATCTGTTATCGCTTCCTTTTGCGGACAACTCTTTGAATTTAGTGGTGACAAGCGGCGCGCTCGAGTATGTGCCGCTCGATGAGGGTATGGCTGAAATCGCGCGCGTTATCGCACCGGGCGGACATATGCTTCACCTGCCGTGCCGGCCCACACCGGCCAGCACATTTCTGGAAATACTCTTCCGGTTCAAGTCGCATCCGCGTCTGCAACTTCTCGCGGAAACGGAACGCCACTTCCGCATGGTCCATGAATATCGCTTCCCGCCACTGCACATCATTGGCTGGAGCAAGTCTGCGATGCTGGCGCAAAAGCGATAGTTCTACTTTTAATCATTCACGAAAAGACGAATCCATTCGATCAAGCTTGCGCAATAACCCTGGCCAGGTAAGTTGTGCTCCCTGCCCCACTGTGACTGCGCCCATTTGCGTCGCCACGCCTTGAAGTATCGCTGGCGAAACGGGCAACAACGTGCCACCACCTGCCTGCGATAAAATCTGAATGCGGCAAGCGCGCTCGAGGATATACATCGACAGAAAAGCTTCGGCCGCAGTTTTTCCAACTGTCAGCAGGCCATGATTCCGGAGAATCAAACTGTTTTTATTGCCAAGGTCTGCGACCAGTCGCGGTTTTTCATCTTCATTAAGTGCCAGGCCTTCGTAATCGTGATAAGCGAGCGAGGACAATGCAAGCAACGCCTGTTGCGAGATTGGCAGCAATCCGTCCGCCTGCACGGAAACCGCAATACCATAGTCCGTGTGCAGGTGAATAACGCAGAGTGCGTCCTCGCGCGCCGCATGCACTGCGCTGTGAATAGTGAAACCAGCTGGGTTAACAAAATAAGGAGATGGCATGACGATCTCGCCCGCAAGGTTAACCTTAACCAAACTCGAAGCCGTGATCTCATCAAACATCATCCCGTAGGGGTTAATAAGAAAATGATGTTCGGGCCCAGGCACGCGCGCCGAAAGATGCGTGAATATCAGATCGTCCCAACCATAGTGCGCCACCAAACGGTAGGCCGCGGCAAGATCAACGCGCGCCTCCCATTCCTCCTGGGAAATTTGTTCGCGGATACTCGCCGGCCTTTGTGCAGTGGTCATACTGGCTAGCCTATTTGGCGGGAGTAAGCCGGATAATACGATCGTCATCGTTGGCAGGAGAGCCGCGGCCATCCCGGTTTGAAGTCGAAAAGTAGAGATTACCGTCGGGCCCTTCGGCAACGTCACGGATGCGGCCGTACTGTCCAGAAAGCAGGTTCTCCTGACTGGCAACCCGGCGCCGATCGAGCACCACGCGAATGAGGCGCGTTCCTCTTAAGCAACCAAAGAAGAAGTTTCCTTTGAACTGTGGGAATGCGTTCCCACGATAAAACATTCCGCTACCGGGTGCGCACGCAGGCGTGTACTCCAGCAGTGGCGGTTCAAGGCCGGCGCGGGTTTCGGTGTGATGAACCAACGGCCAACCGTAGTTTTTCCCCTTTTCGAGAATGTTCACCTCATCGCCGCCGCCTGGACCATCAAAGCCACTGGGACCATGCTCAGTTTCCAAACAAAGATTCGTGCCGGGCTGGAAATCGATTCCCTGTCCGTTGCGATGGCCATAAGTCCAAATTTCGGGTCGCGTGTTGGCCCGACCGACAAAGGGATTGTCTGCCGGCACCGTGCCGTCCTCATTCAGTCTCAATGTCTTTCCGGCGAGTGAATCGAGTTGCTGGGCCAGTTCGCGGTCGGTCGCATCCCCCGTAGTAATGTAGAGTTTGCCGTCCGGACCAAAACGAAGGCGGCAGCCGGCATGGGCCGGCGCTGCGGGAATGTTCTCTATGATTACTTTTGGATCCACAAGACCCGCATCCGTTTCCTTATAACGCACCACACGCACGCGTTGGCCGTCGCCTTTGTAAACGTAGGAAAGATAAAGCCAATGATTGGAAGCGAACTGAGGATGCAGCGCGAGACTCATCAGGCCGGCTTCACCCCTGGACTGCACGTCGGGAACAACGAACAGTGGCTGCGGCCGCAACCTGCCATTTTGGAAAACGCGTACGCGTCCAGCCCGCTCGGTAAAAATCATACGGCCATCAGGCGCCCAAACAATTGACCATGGCACTTCCAGTCCGCCTACGACCGTCTCAATGCGAAACTTGACCGCGCCTTGTTGTGCAGTTTGACCCTGACTCTGTTCGGACTCCAGGGAAGTTGATTCAACCTCACCAGCTCCGCGTCCCGGCGGCGGTTGGCCACAGGCGAAGGCCAAAATGATGAGCCCACAGAACACGGCAAACACAATTCGTTTCATACTCTTATTTGACGTGGTGGGTTGGAAAAAGCCTTCACGTTTTTTGGATTACTCATATGGAGATCTTAATGTTGAATGTATTCGTGCAGCAGTTTGATCTCGTCGCCTCGCTCACCCAATTCCACACGCATCAGATCGCGCATCGAGAGCATGCCGACCCAACGCTCGCCATCTACAACTGGCAAATGACGTGTGCCGATTACCTCCATCCGCTCGAGCGCCTGGTGTGGGGTTTCATCGCAATTGATGACCGCGCGCAGTTCACTGGTAACGTCACCCACCTTTACAGACGCCGGATCGCGCTGAAGCACGACCACTCGTCGCAGCACATCACGTTCGGAAAAAACGCCCAGCAGCTTTCCGTTATCGTCGACTACACAAACCGCGCCGACGTTTCGCGCCGCCATAAACTCCGCCGCTTCCTGAACCGACGCCGACGCATTCATCGAGTAAGGCTCGCGGTCGCGTATGACATGCCTTATTAACATCATGGGGAGAGCCTCCTAATGGTTTGTCGGTGCTTGGCAGGGTGCGCTGCCATTATAGAGAAACTGCGAAAATCTGTCTCTATTGAAACAGACAACTGCGTCGGCATTTAACTGAAAAGCCTTGCCTGCGGTGAAGGGCGGCGGAAAGTTGTGTGCGCAGCATCAGCGCGCGCCGATTTTTTATTGAAGCCGAGCCGTTCTGAGTGAATCTTGAACAGCTTGTGAATTGCCTCCCAATATTCGCCTTTGCCACGCATGCGTTCGCCGAACACGGCTGAGTTTAACTTGCCATCGCGCGCCTCGCGCACCCGGTTCATGACGCGATCCGCTTTTGCGGGCAACTTCGCGCGCAATTGCTCCTCGAAATATGGTGCGACGCTGCCGGGCAAACGGAGCATGTTCACGAACGCCATGGTAGCGCCCGCTTCCTTTGCGCGCTCCAGCAGTTCCGGAATGTCTGTCGTCAGACCGGGGATGATGGGAGCAATGCCAATTCCCACGGTGATGCCGGCAGCAGCAAGATCAGCCATCGCATGAAAGCGCGCATCCGGCAAAGGCGCATATGGTTCAACGGCACGCGCGGCTTCGCGATCGGTAAATGGTATAGTGAAGAATACGCTGACACTTGCTTCGCGTGTAAGCCGCTGCAAAACGTCAATGTCGCGGCGAATCAATGCCGATTTGGTAATCACACCCACCGGATTGCGAAAGTCGGCACAGATTTCCAGGCACTGACGCGTCAGTTTGTAATGCGCTTCGAGCGGAATGTATGGATCGGAAGTGAACGAAAAGACAATCTCATCGCCTTTCCATGAAGGCCTCATAAGTTCTTTGCGTAACAACTCCGGCGCGTTCACCTTTACGATAATCTTGCGATCAAAGTCAGTGCCTGCCCCGTAGCCCAGGTACTCATGAGTTGGCCGCGAGAAACAATAAGTGCAGCCGTGAATGCAGCCGCGATAGCAGTTAATGGAATAGTCAAAACTAACATCCGGGCTATCGTTGTGGGTAATTATCTTTCGCGTCGCGATCTCTTCAAAGACTTCGAGCTTCGCTTCCGGCGGTTCACCGAGCCATTCAACCGAATGCGTCAGCCAGGGATTTGGCGGATTTTTGATGGAATGCATGACTGCAAGCTTGTCCTATCGATGCAACAAGCTTACCAGATTCGACTTTCTTTGGCGAGAGCTGTCTGGGCTGTCATGCCTTTTTGTAAAGCAAAATGTTAGTTTGCGGCGGTTCCCCAGCTTTCGAGTTGAGTGGCAACGAGCCACCGCAAACTAACAGTTTGCTTTACATCTCAAACCTTAAGCAGGAGTGCCAACTACAACGATGGATTCGATCGCGTCAAAGAATAAGAAGGTCTGCGTTTCGTCTTCGCCGTCGCGATCACTGAGGGCGACGTAATTGTTGGTTATTTCGCCGACGCGCCCTTTGTAGATACCGGCAGAAATCGTCTTCACATTGACGACTTGGCCTTTGTAACGGCGAAACAAGTTTTCTGTGTGCTGTCGTTCCATTTTTATCTTCTCCGCAAACGCTTCTCAGCTCACCGCTGGAGGCTGCGTGTTTCGTCGGTCCAGCTAACGAAGAAAAGTCGATACTTATCGGGGTCCTGGAGGGTAATAAACCTGCCACCCCAACCTTCATCTGCCGGCGGGTAGACTTCGACGCCCTGCGCGCGCAACTGATTATAGTAATCGTCGACGTTAGCTACGCCAATGAAGAAGCTTACGCCGCGGCCCCGCTTTAACATCGTTTCCAAATACTGCGCCAACGAAATCTTCAAGCTACCAGCTTGCAGTGTGGCCATTGGTGGCTCGGATTCGGGGCTGTGTTTACTGACTTCGAAACCTAACAACTCAACATAGAAAGCAAGCGACTCCTCAAGGTTGTTTACCTCGAGAAACAGAAAATCCAAGCCGGTGATTTGCGTCGCGGAAGTTTCGCCCATAAACATCGTTGCCAAGCCGGACTAGACCGAGGTCAAAAGGAGATAAAGGCCATAAACGCCGACCACAACCAGGCTCCAAAACATGGCTTCCTGCAAACGCGTGTGACGTCGCAAGCGGCTCGACTTTGGCAGCGATTCATTCATCGCGCGCATTGCGCTGCGCGCCATTACAACTCCAAAAAGAATCACGAAAACCGCGAGAATTGCCAGCGGCCACAGAAACCAAATCCACTGAAAGCGCACGAGGAAAAGCAAAAACAAACCTACGAGCAAACACAACAGCGCACTCAAGGCGTGGCCAAACACGCCAATGTTTTGCGCTGGTGGCGATACCGGAACAAATCCCTGCGGCCGGGCGACTCGACGCTGCGCATCGTACTGCCGTCGCGTCTCTTCATTTCGCAGCACTCGATAGGCTTCGTTCAGCGACTTCATTTCTTCTTCGCTGCCGCCCTTGTCGGGATGGCGGCGCGCCGCCAGCCGCTTGTACTGGCGCTCAAGTTCCCGGCGCGTGTCACCTTCGCGCGCGCCGAGAATCTGGTAGTAGTCTATCTTTGAACTAGACTCGCTCATGCGGTGCCGCGATTCTAGTTTTGCCTCTGCGTATTTGCAACGAAGTTCCAGGGGTTTTTGAATCCTCTGCAACCTTTGCGGTTACCGCTCTCGTTTCGTAACATCAATTCGAAACCATGGCACAACAATTTGCACCGGGCGACGACCTGGTCTTTCAGCTCGAAAGCGGTCTCGGCTTATTGCGCGTCATCGCTGTTGAGGGCGAAGGTGGGGAAAGAGTCTGGCATCTGCTGGCTTATGACGAGTTTTTTCCAGACGTCGAATCCGCTGAGCGAGCGCTTACCGAACCCGGCTCGCTGAAAATTCGCAAGGATCACATGGCATTGACCGAGCGGGCATTTGAGCGCACGCCCGCAGCCCATCTTGGCAATCGACCCGTGAAAGAAGAAGAACTAGGCGGTTACCGCAACTGGTTAGAGTCTGAACGGAAAGTGTCCGACCGCTCGGCGCTGCTGTTGTTGGGGATTAGATAGATGATTCGTAGGACTAAACTTCTCGCGACAGATGACGGGCATGTTTCGGAAATCGTAAGCGCCGTAGGCGCCGCATGTTTATGAGCTAGTCGCAATTTAAAACTTTCCTCTGCGAAGTGGAAGGCAGCCTTCCACTTCGTAGAGAAAAAACCTGGTGGAGAACCTATAGTCTATAAACATTTTGCCGCGCTGCGACAAGGCGCAGGCTACCTCCTGTGGGTTCGCGCCTACGCATAATCAAGATGGAAGTAACGAGCGACAGCACCGAACGTGCATATTCGAGCCAAGCCCGGGCCACTTCTTGCGGGCGAGCTTTAATCGTAACTCTAAAACTGTCTTTCGTTCTCGTATGGTTTGTCCCCTGCGTCCTCGCCGCGCGTCAGGAGCGACTCATCAATTCCTGGAGGCCATTGGATTACAACGTCACCCTTGCGTTCAATGACAACTTGAGCGAGATAACCAGCGCGCGCGTTGCGATTACGATACTAGCAGTGAAAGACCTTTCGGTAATCGATCTCGACTTCGGCGACATGGAGGTCGACTCGCTAACGGTGAATGGAACACCAACACCATTCTCGCGAATGCCCGGTTTGGTCAACGTCAAACTCGCCAAACCGCTGGCGCGCGATACGCGCGCGGTAGTCGTCGTTCAATATCACGGCACTCCGAAGGATGGTCTGGTACTCTCCAAAGATAAAGCCGGCAAGCCGTCCGCAATCGGTGATAACTGGCCCGACCGCGTACATCATTGGATTCCCTGCCTGGATCATCCTTCGGCCAAGGCCACCGTAACCTTTACCGTCACTGCTCCGGAACGCGACCTGGTGGTTGCTAACGGGAAACTTGATCACGTCGAGAATACAGCGCCCACTAATCGCACCTGGACATACACGGAAGCAGCGCCCATACCGCCCTACTGCATGATCGTTGCCATCGGCGAGTTTGCTCGCATTGAGATGGCTGGCGCGCCAATCGCGCCTTTGAGTTACTACGTGCCACCGACGGACAAACCTTACGCGGCACACGGTTTTGCCGCTGCCAATCCCTCTCTGAAGTTTTTCAACTCGCTGGTCGGTCCTTATCCTTACGAGAAACTCGCATTGATTGTGGGCGCCACGCGTTTTGGCGGTATGGAAAATGCCAGCGCCATCGTTTTCTCCAATCACGTGCTTGACGCAAACCTGTCCGAACAGTGGAGTAGCGTCTTCAACGTACGTGTAGGCTTAGTGGAGGTCATCGCCCACGAGATAGCACATCAATGGTTTGGCGACTCAGTAACCGAATCGACCTGGTCAGACCTTTGGTTAAGCGAGGGCTTCGCAACATATTTCGCGGGGCTGATGATTCAGCATTACGAAGGCCAGCGGCGGTTTCAGGATTACATGCAAGAGGCCGCGGATACATACTTCAATTTTGCGAAGAGGACGCGCATACCGATCCATGACACTGAAACGCGGGACCTATTTAAGCTGCTAAATGCGAATAACTACCAAAAGGGTGCGTGGGTGCTGCACATGCTGCGCGCTGAACTTGGTGACGAGATCTTCTTTCGCGGCATTCGCGCGTATTACCACGAACATCGCGGCGGTCTTGCTTCAACTGAGGATTTGCGAGCTGATTTTGAGAAAGCGTCAGGCAAAAACTTGAAAGACTTCTTTGCGCGTTGGGTCTATGGCACAGGCCATCCTAGTTATGAGTTAACCTGGCGGTGGAACAATAAGGCGAAGCGGCTGCGCCTGGTGCTGAATCAAACTCAATCCGAAGGCGCGTTTCCCAACGCTGTACCCATCGAGCTCGTCACTGGCACCAGCAAGCGGCGCATCATCATCAAGCCGGAGAACAAACAAGCCGGTCAGGACTTAAAACTCGACGCCGCGCCCACTTCAATTATGATCGATCCTGAAAATGTAATCCTGGATGAGTCGCGAGTCACCAGGAAAGAGTAATCATTTACTCAGCTTTGCACGAGAACTAATCCACAAGGCGAAATGCGAGCAGATAGCGTGGTAAAAGTAGCTTGTTGTGGGTTGACGAATACAGAACCGGGAGCGGTACGCCCGGGTCGCCCTGGCGATGCACCTAATCTCCGCGTCAAATGCAATCAACGAAACTCCTCGCTTTAGATGGTCTTGACCCCGAAGCTACGACGACCCGGTCGCTACCGCTCCCGGTTCTGTATTCGTCGACCCACAACGTAGCCGTTACAACTTTTTGTGCCCGGCCTTTTAGTCAACCTCATGTCCGCTGACGATGAAATTTCCCATCAGGACGACGATGCAAAACCGTCAACTTCTGTCATGGAAGGTGAAGACTATTACCTTGAAGGCGTGCTGATGGTTTTCACTGAGCGCTTTCTTTTGCGCCGCGGCTTCTGCTGCGAAAGTGGCTGCCGGCACTGTCCCTATGGCTTCAAGAAAGAAACCTAAACCACAGTTTATCTGCAACATCTCCGGTGCGCTTCAGCCACTGGCCGACAATTTGCTTTAGTCGATTCGGCGAAACTACCCAACGAGAAACCGTACAGAGCCAGCGGATTGGTGCGCGGCAGAGGTAGGGTCGTGCATGGTTTTGTAACAGCTAAGACTTAGATAATCGCCAGGTTCCACGAAAACAAATTAGCAAGGTGGGTCATAATCAAATGGATAACAAACTCGACACGCAAAATCAGCGACCTCTTATCAATCGAAATTCAGTCCTGCGCCGAGCTGGCCTCGTCGCTGCCGGTATTGGGTTGGGTTCAGTGCTCGCGTACTTGCTCTCAAGAGCGATGGGAGTTGGGGACAGGACCGCGGAAATTTTTGGCGATAACATCGTGGACGACCGCGGCACTGATCAGGGCAAAGCCGCAAAGATCCTGCGTAACCTACGCGACCGTGCGTTTGAGGCGAGTGATGAGAAACTGGCTGTTGCGTTAGGTCGGCCGCTTGAAGAAGTAACTGGTTGGGGCGCCGGCAGCGAACTGATAGATGACGACGTCGTCATGAAAGCTCGCGGTATTGCCATGCATCGTGGCGTCCAAGTCGAGTAGTGTGAAAGTGCTGAGTGCTGAGTGCTGAGTACTGAGTGCTGAGTGGCTTTGCACAAAAAGTCTTGGAGTATTGAATCAAAGAGTTCAGGAGCGATTTGGTTGCGGCTTGCCGCCGCACAGCTCAGAATGCCTATGGCTTTTCGCCGATTCCCGTAAATTAAACTTTTCTGAGGCTCAGCCTCAGGAAAAGGGTGAGTGAGCGCTGCCGGAAAGGCCGAGCCTTTCCGCACTGTGCGGCGGCAAGCAGCAATTGGCGTTGCTCAGGGTCCAACCAAGCACTTTTTGTGCAAACGCCGTACTGAGGCAAATAGTGCGGAGTACTGAGTACTCGGCGGCGCTTCAGGCTATCTGCCTTCTGCCTACTGCCTACTGCTTTCCGCCTACTGCTTTCCGCTTACTGCCTTCTGCTTACTGCCTTCCGCCTTCTGCTTTCCCTAAACCTTGCTCCCCACAACTTTGCTCCGTTAGGATTCGCCCATGCCGCCAACCATTAAGACCGACGTAATAATCGTCGGCGCTGGTCCAACCGGACTTGCACTAGCCTGCCAGCTCACTCGCTATCAAGTTGATTTTGTTATCTTCGATAAAAGCGAAGGCGTGACGGCTTACTCCAAAGCTCTCGGCGTTCATGCGCGCACGCTTGAGATCTATGAACAACTTGACCTGGCACATGAGGCTGTCGAGCAAGGGACGATTGCAGGCAAGGTGCGCATGCTGCAACGAGGCGAGATTCTTGGCCAGGTTGAGCTATCGAACATTGGAAAGGAATTGAGCGCCTACCCGTTCATGCTGGTGCTGGAGCAAAGCCGCAACGAGCGCCTTATGTATAACTGGCTGCAGGCACACGGTCGCGACGTTCGCTGGCAAACCGAGCTGGAAAGTTTTTCCCAAAACGACACCAGCGTCACGGCTCGCGTAAAGACCAGCGGCGGGGAATGCCAGACGATTGAAGGAAGATATCTGGTTGGCTGTGATGGACCACGCAGTTTGGTCAGGAACGGGCTAGGTCTGGCGTTTGAAGGAAGTACTTTTGAACGACTGTTCTATATTGCCGACGTTCAGATCGATTGGAAGTTTACTCACGACGCACTAACAGTCTGCCTGGCTCCGCACGGCGTAGTCGCATTTTTTCCGATGCCGGGCGAAAAACGCTGGCGAATCGTCGGCGCTTTTCCTGAAGGTCATGAGAAAGCCGAGCGGGAGATTGTTTATGAAGAGATTGAAGAACAGATCAAAAAGGAAGCGCAACTCGAGCTGGACATAACGCGCGTTGATTGGTTTTCTACTTACAAGGTCCATACTCGCCACGTTGATAAGTTCTCTTCGAGCAGATGTTTTGTGGCAGGCGATGCAGCGCACATTCACACGCCCGCCGGTGGCCAGGGCATGAACACGGGAATTCAGGACGCTTACAATCTCGGCTGGAAACTGGCGCTGGTTATAAAACACTCAGTCAACCCGCGAATTTTGGAAAGCTACAATGAAGAGCGGCTGCCGAATGCGAAGCGGCTGACCGCGACTACCGATCGCATGTTCAACCTCGCAGCCGGCAAAGACTGGTTCGTCGCCTTGATTCGCACCACGATATTTCCTCCGCTGGCGAAATACATTCTCTCGATCGAGGCGGTGCGGAAGAGGTTCTTCATCTTGATTTCTCAAATCGGAATTCGCTATCGCGACAGCTCATTGAGCATGCACGACACCGGCCCGCAGCAAAGCGATAATGACTTTGAAGTCAAAGCCGGAGACCGCATGCCCTATTTTGAAATTGACGGCAAGTCTATTTACGATCGGCTGCGCGCGCCCAGGTTTCACCTCCTGAAGTTCTCCAATGGCGTAACTATTGACGAGAATTCGAAGGTTGCGAGCGAGTATACTGAATTATTTGATTGTCACGTTATCCCTCTTCATCCAAACGTGATAGAGATTTTCGGCACGAACCAACCGTTCGACGTGCTGCTGCGGCCTGACAACTACATTGGCTTCGTCTCGTCGGACACTTCGAGTAGGCCGTTATCTGTATATTTTGCGCACTTATTCCATCATTAGCCGGTTCACGTTTACGATTCCTGACCTTCACCCGCAAGGAGATTGTTCATGAATACCATTCTTCGGCGCGCTTCTCTCTCATGTCTTGCGTTCACCTTCTTAACTGCATCGATTGCGTGTGTTGGCCCACAAGGTCCTCCGGGACCGCCGGGACCATCCGGTTCAGGCGGTGGTCCACCCTACGTCTGGGTGTGCACACCTGCAAGCTACCCCAATGCGGGCAGCAATACCCCAGCCGATCTCTATGTCTTCAATGGCAGCTCTGCCACTGCCAACGTCGCGGTGCACATACTGGACAAGAATGGAAACAACCTTTCGGGCGCCAATATTTCCGGTACCAGTCCCGCCGCAACTTATCCCGGACAAACTGGTAGCGCTACGGTTCCGGTAGCCGCAGCGAATACGTTGAATGTTCGCTGGCAGACTCCAATCGCCGGTGGTCCCGGATTCGATGGAGTCACAAATGTGGCGATTGCAGTGAGGGTAACTTCGGATCAACCCATTACCGTCGGCTCAAACTTCCAGTGGAGCGGCTTCAAACCACTTCCCTGCAGCCTGTTGCCGAAATAAAGACTCGGAGCGGTGTTTTAAAATGGCTACCGCATCTTCGACGCGTAGCGTCTGCGTGAGTTTAGCCCGGTCTTTTAAGGCCGGGAAAGGAAAGTTAACGAGCTTGTTTGCGTCGCGTAGCGACGCCTGAAGACCAGGGCTCAACCGTCACTACGCGACGAGAATCACAATGACCTGATCCCGGCGTTGAAACGCCGGGCTAAACTCACGCCGACGCTACGCGTCGACGACACTGATCCGAGCTTCTCAAACGAAAGGGCTACCTGATGGCTCGATTAGCTGTACTAGAAAAGCAGCAAGCGCCGTGGCATCTGCGTTGGTTTTACGAAACGATGCGCAAGATGTTTGGCAAGGAGCTCACGCCGGTCAAACTGCAAATGCGTTTACCCGGTCTGGTTTGGGGCAGCATCGCAATGGAAGCCGGACTTGGTCGCAAGCGCAAAGTATCACTGCGC
>JBPCLZ010000174.1:0-1819 GCA_051002775.1 Pyrinomonadaceae bacterium
CGCCCATTCTTTCAATCATCCCGCTGCAACTACTTGCCTATCACATCGCAGTGCGCCGCGGCTGCGACGTTGACCAGCCAAGGAACCTCGCGAAGTCAGTCACGGTTGAGTAGATTTGCGGGACGACGATCGACGGGCCAGCAAAATCACAAGAGCTAATCCGCCGCTGCCAGAAAAGCCAGCATTACCACGGCCAGCCGTGAACTACCCGCCGTCTGCGCGACCATCGTTTGCTCCTGCGATGTCGCAACACCTTTCGGCGCTTTGTTGATAAGCCGTCGCCTCCGCGGTGCGAATCGCCGCCTGCAAACGTTCCCGGCTGCTCGCCAGCAAGTTGAGCTGAGCGCGGACACCATCTCTCTCGATCGTGAGCTGGCGCCGGCGGTGTTCGCGCAGCTCTTCAGGTTTGGTTGAACCAATACCAGCCAATGAGCGCTCGATGTTTTCCGGCTTTAGATCTTCATCCAGCTTCCGCACACGCGTTTGCAATTCATTCTCTTTCGCCTCGACCTCCGCTAAACGCGCCCGCAACTCTGCGACGTTCTGTGCCGCCCCGGAATTGCTTTGGGCTGCCGTGTTTGTAGTAAGCATTGGCACTAACGCGGCGAACAAGATCAAACTCAATGTGAGCTTCATGGTGGCCTGTTTCTTTTAAGTCGGTCCTACTTAGCGCGGGCTTCGCGCTCCAGCAGTTTCTTCTTCCGGTCTAAGCCCCAACGATAACCGCCCAGGCTCTTGTCTTCACGAATCACGCGATGGCAGGGGATAACAAGCGCGACTGGATTGGTCGCGCAGGCGCGCGCGACGGCGCGGACAGCTTTATGCTGCCCGATGCTTTTTGCGACCTGTGTGTACGAATGCGTTTCGCCCGCAGGAATCTTTTGTAGTTGTTCCCACACCTGCCGTTGAAAGGCTGTGGCGCGTATATCCAGCGGCAAGTCGATTGCCGGTGTCCTGTCGTTAAGATGGTCCACTACTGCTTCGAGCGCGGAGCGCAGACGGCTTTCATCCAACACTATTTCTGCCGCTGAGAATTCCTGGCGCAGTTCCGATGCAAGTACCTCGTCTGAGTCACGCAGCCTGACGGAACAAATGCCCTTATCAGTTGCCGCAACCAGCAAACGCCCCAATGGACTATCGCCAATCGCATATCGAATAACGGCGCCACGTCCACCCTTTCCATAGGTGGCCGGGGTCATGCCGAGCTGGGAAGAAGCAAGTTCATACAAGCGGCTACTTGATCCAAAACCAGCATCGTAAATCGCGTTGGTAATGTTCTCGCCGGCCTGAACATTTTGCTTGAAACTATTCACGCGCCGCGTTTCTGCATACTCGCCGGGCGACATCCCCATAATCCTTTTGAAAGTTCGCTGCAGGTGAAATGAGCTAACTCCGACTTTTTCGCTTAACGTCTCAAGCGTTATGCGTTCGCCATCGCCTCCTTCGATTACGCGGCAAACCTGCTGCACCATTCTTGTTTGTGGATCGTTCTGGCGCGCGTCGGCAGGATGACAACGACGGCAGGCGCGAAAGCCTGCGCTTTCCGCCGCAGCTGGCAACGCGAAAAATGAGACATTCTCGCGCCTTGGCCGGCGTGATGGACAGGAAGGCCGGCAGTAAATGCCGGTCGAACTAACAGCAAAGACGAACTGGCCATCAAACCTGCGATCCTTCGACAGCACGGCATTCCAAAGTTCGTCACCAGTCTCCGGCAACATTGTCATTTGCTCATACAACACAGCGCTCATCTTAACACCTCACAGACTCTGTTTTCATTCTCAACCGCAATCGATATTAGTTGTCAGACCGAAGGGAATCT
>JBPCLZ010000175.1:0-1545 GCA_051002775.1 Pyrinomonadaceae bacterium
CCTGACAAGTTTTCACCTTTCTACAAATCGCCGCCGGGCTCGCTCTTCTCAAGTAACGCGTCGCGGCTCCTCGGTTCAATCGTGCGACCGCTGCGCCGCATCAGCCAGCGCGAGCGCAACCGGGAGATTCGCTGGCACGAGACGGTGCCGAGCGGCTGGGCAATGGAGAAAGGCGGCGTTTCGCTCGCGCACAAGACTCTCGAATTCTTTTACGAGGCGATGCAGTTTCAAGGCGCGAAGCGTCCCGAACGCCACCGCGCCGAAGAGAGATCTTCGTCAGGTTACCAAAGCCTGCCTGAAAGCTTGTACGGCAAAGATTATCAGGTGCTGCCCGAAGAGCGGAGGCGGAAAGCAGAGAAGAGAGGTGAACACACAGAAGGAGGCGAAGAATGAGCAAACAAACGAGTATTGTCGGCTTGTTGACGGCGATTGGAATTAGCGTTCTGGGAGCGGCTTGCTCAAACCAGCCGAGCGACAGCACCGCGAACAACGCTCCCGTAGTGAAAACCGAACCGGCGCAAGCTCCGAGCGATAAGGGCGATCAGCTCGTGACCGGCGGGGACCTGGCGTTTATGAACGACGCAGCTCCGGGCGGCATGGCGGAAGTGGAGATGGGGCGGATGGCGGCCAAGCAAGCTCAGAGCATTGAAGTAAAACGGTTTGGAGAGCGAATGGTCGTTGACCATTCCAAGGCTGGCGATGAGCTGAAGCAGTTGGCGAGCACAAAGAAGGTCACGCTGCCAGCTATGGTCAATCCTAAGCACAAAGAGATGATGAAAAAGTTGTCGAAATTGAAGGGAGCGGACTTTGACCACGAGTACGTGACCGCGATGATAGCGGATCATGAAAAGGACGTGGCGGCGTTTGAAAATGCCGTGAAGGCTGGCACGGACGCTGACGTGAAAGCGTTTGCCGCGAAGACCCTGCCGACGCTCAAAGCGCATCTGCAAATGATCCGCGACATCGCAAGCAAAATGGATCATAAAGCGACTCCCTGAAATTCGAATAATTTACTTAACAGTTTTTTGGTGCGGCCTGGCGATTTTGTAGATGGAGTCTTTGCCCACAGACAGCGATTCACGAAGAATCACGAAACTCAAAGCGGTTCTCATTGATGAAACCAGCGAAAATGACTTAACGACAGGACAACAGAGGAATATGAACCAGATCCTAAAAGCAACTTTTGGAGCGGGCTGCTTCTGGGGCGTTGAGGCAGCGTTCCGTCAAATTAAGGGAGTCGCGGCAACCCAGGTTGGCTACCTCGGAGGCAACTTTGAGAACCCAAGCTACAGGGAAGTGTGTACCGGCAAAACCGGTCATGCGGAAGTTGTGGAAGTCGAATACGATCCATCCCTCGTCACCTACGAGAAACTCCTTATAGTGTTCTGGGAGAATCATGACCCCACACAGCATAACCGCCAAGGCCCTGATGTTGGCGCGCAGTATCGAAGCGCCATCTTCTTTCACACGCCAGAGCAGGAAGCCGCGGCGAGGGCTTCGAAGCAAACACTTGAAAGAGACGGCAAGTACAAGAGACCGATTGCC
>JBPCLZ010000176.1:0-9867 GCA_051002775.1 Pyrinomonadaceae bacterium
AAATGCAGACGATACATTTCCGTTTCGGGAACTAAATCCGTGCCGAACAAAATGCGGTCGGCGTATTTGATAAAAAATTCTCGAGCCGTGTAAGGCTGTCTTCCGAGTTCCGCCGTTCGTGCGCCGATGTCAACGTGCAGATTCGGGTTTTCGTCGAGCAGACGACTAACGTAAGTCAGATTCTCCGATTTTTCCGCCAAATGAGCACAAACGAAAGTCGTTTTCGGATGCCGTTTGAAAATCGAATCTCGCTGTTTTAATAATTCGTCTTTGGAAAAATGCGACGGATAAAAGCTCCAATCCGGGTGCGCCGCCAGTTCTTCGTAACGCTCGTTAAAGCGGTCAATCGGCACGAAAAAAGCGTCCGGATCGGAAATATGAAACATCACCGGACAATTTAATTCTCCGGCTTTTTCAAAAAAAGGCGCGAGCATTTCGTCATCCACGCGCAAAAGTTCGCCGTTTCTATCGCGCAAAATTAAACCCAAATCCTTCCAGATTTTAATGCCGCAAAAACCGGCTTCGGCAAAGCGTTCGAGTCGCTCAACCGATTTCTGCCAAAAACCTGCTTCGTGCAAATCGCTCCAATCAAACCAGGCGCAGGTGTAAAATCTTTCGGGTGCGACTTGTTTAAATTTGTGGTGCATTTCAAACGCTTCATCGCCGACGCGCATCGTGATGTTGACGCATTTTTCCACGTTGCACTCGTCCATCACGCGCAAAACTTCCGTCGGCGCTTGCGCGTCCAAGTGGTTGTGATAATCAATCGCCGGGAATTTCGCCTGTTTAACATCGTGCGTCGGCACGGCAAGCATCGAGCGCGGCGCGAAATCCGAAATCGGTAAATCCACGGCGGCGCGAGCCGAAACCATTGCGATAAATTTGTCTTCAGTGATTTCCGGCATTCTTACAAACCTTAATTGTCAGGATTAGTTTCCTGGTGCTGTTTCTTCGACAATTCGCGGAGCATTTCTCGCAAATCCTTGAAACCTTTAACCATCACGATTAACGTAATCAGCGCGAACGCGCCGCCCGCCACAATTAAACACAGCATCCAAAACGTTGCCCAGATATTCATACTTCCTCCGTCGCGGCTCGATTAAATTCAACTGCTTCCGCCCCCGGTTTTGACGCTTTTCCAATCAGCGACCCGACGATTAAACCGAGCCCGGCTAATCCGAACGCCATAAAGCCTGTGATGTTTTCGCTCCATTTCAAAAAGAAAAACGGAATGATTGCGCCCGCCGCGCCCAACAGCATCGCCGCATAGCCGCCGGTTACGTTTGCCCTTTTCCAATACAAACCGCCGACGACGCAAACGAACGCGCCCGCCAGAAAAATCGTTCCAGTGATGTTCAAATAGAGATAAACCGTTCCCGGAACTTCATACCACAAGCCCCAAAACAGGAGGAAAAGGCTGACGAAAACATTGGCGACGCGGTTAACGAAAATCTGCGCTCGCGAACTCAAAGGCTCTTTGCCCATCAAGCGGCGAATCGGCAAAACGATGTCCTGCGAGATGACCGAACTCCAGCCGAGCAAATATGAACTGTTGACCGACATCGTTGCCGCCAGCATTCCGGCGACGACGATTCCTTTGATGCCGGGACCCAAAATTTGTGAAAGCATCGCTGGCATTGCTTCAATCGGTTGCAAAGTTTCGCCGTTGACAACCGGCGCGGGAATTCCGCTTGCGTCCAGCGCACCCGTTCCATACAAAGTCAGAGCCGCGATGCCCCAAACCATCGGCAGCATTCCCCGCCCCAGGAAAATAAAGCCTGTCCACGTCATCACCTTTTTTGAGGTTTCCGCATCTTTCGTCGAAAACATTCGCATTGCCGTCGTCTGCCAGCAAGTGTGCAGCGAAAGCCACAGCAAGGTTTGCCAGATGATAAACGTCCAGCCGAATTGCGGATTCGTTATCGGATTAAAACCGCCGTCGCCCATCGTCGCTTCGACTTTGTTGACGATGTTCGTCCAGCCCGCATAATTTATCGCGTAAATCGAGATTAAAACTGTGGCAACGGACAATAAGATATATTGAATAAAATCTGTGATAACGATCGAAACCATTCCGCCGACCACCGTGTAAAGCAGTTCGAGCAACAGAATTGCCGTCATAATTCCGACCAGATATTTAGCGTCAATACCGCTGATGCGCATCAGAAATTCGCCTTCGACCCTGAGAAAAACACCCATATTCAAAATGCCGCCGACGGCAACCAGAATGCCGGTAAGGAGCCGCAGTCCGCGCGAATATTTCGCCTCAAAAAATTCCGGCACGGTCATCAGCTTCATCTTTCGCAAACGGCTGATGATAAAACCCGTGCGCCCGACAATTATCATCACAACTCCGGCAATCAGCGCGGCAACGAACGCGGCAAAGCCGTATTTGTAGCCGGCTTCGCCGTAATACATAAACGTAATCGTGCCGATTTCCGTCGCCGCCAGCGTGGCAATGCCGACATATAGCCCAAGTTCGCGCCCCGCCACGAGATAACTCGCCACATTACCGACGTATTTTTTGCCGATTAAACCGATGCTGACCGAAACGATCAGGTAAACGACGACGATAATCCAATCTAGATAGGTAAAACCCATTTTGGATTCTCCCAAGTTAAATAAGATTCACAACAAACAAAAGGCAGGACCTTCAATCAAGCGATTCAGTCTTCCAAATTACAAACGCGAATCTTGGCGGCGGAAACTTCCTGCACCGCCGCGATTGCCGGCGCGAAAGTTTTTCGCAAATCAATTTCGTCCGATTCGGAGAGCGATTTTTTAACCGCCAGCGTGAAAGCGTTTTTCAGTTCCGTGCCGAAATTTATTTTAGCGATGCCGCAGCGAATCGCTTCTTGCATCAAGTCGGCGGGAACGCCCGAACCACCGTGCAAAACCAGTGCAGTTTCGCCAACCGCATCATGAATTTTACGCAAACGCGGAAAATCTAATTTGACTTCGCCTTTATAAAAACCGTGCGCCGTGCCGACCGCAACCGCCAGCGCGTCAACTCCTGTTTCTTCGACAAATTTTCGGGCATCTTCCGGGCGCGTAAAAAACTGCGTGATGTCGCTGTTGTCCGAATTCTGCGCCACGTGACCGAGCTCACCTTCGACCGAAACACCGCAGGCGTGCGCGATTTCGACGACGCGCCGCGTCAGTTCGACGTTTTCCGCGAAAAACAGTTTCGACCCGTCAATCATCACCGACGTATAACCGGCCTCGACGCATCTTTGCGCCAACTCAAAATTCGCGCCGTGGTCGAGATGAAGCGCAACCGATTGCTTAATTTCCTTTGCCGCTGCCTGTGCCATTGCGACCGCCAAATCAATTCCGAGATATCTAATCGTTGATTCGGTGGTTTGCAGTATCAAAGCCGCACTCGCTTCGTTAGCGGCGTTGATGTGCGCCCGCAAAGTTTCGGCGTTATAAAAATTGAGCGCGGCAACGGCTCGTTTCTCTTTTCTTGCTAACTGCAAAATCTCGCGGCTCGGCACCAGATGTTTTGTTGATTTAGCAACGACCGTTTTTTGCACTGTTTTCATGAAATCAAGTTAAAGGAATCGCGGATTTGCACCGAATACGCGGATAGATTTTAATCCGCGTTATCCGCGAAAATCCGCGGCTGATTCTTTTTCGGCAAACCCGCCCGCTACCGCAGGCGGTTCTGACTTGGCAAGAAAATCCTGTAACTGCCGTAGATTGGGTTGGGCGTTTGTTCCTCCTGCTTGCGTTGTGGACAAAGCCCCGCAAGCGTTTCCCAACGTCAAACATTCGCGCAAATCTTTCCCGTCCAGAAACGCGTGAACGAATCCGGCGGCAAACGAATCGCCCGCTCCGGTCGTATCAATCGCTTCGACTTCAAATCCTTCCGTCGTGATGATTTCGCCTTCGCGCAGAGCCATCGCGCCTTTCGCTCCGAGTTTGATAACGACGCACGGGCAGTAGTTTCCAAGGCGCCTGATCGCCGCGCCCAAATCAATTTGCGAAGTTAATTGTTTGGCTTCCGTTTCGTTCAAAAATAAAATATCGGTCTGTTTGATAACGTCGAAAATCTGCTCATCCCAACTTTGAGTTGGATCAGAATTCGGGTCAAACGAAACGGTCAAACCGCGCTTTTTGGCTTCCGTCATCAAACGTGCAAAATCGGGCTTTAAATTGCTCTGCAAAAAATAGGAAGTCAGATGCAAATGACGATGATTTTCCAGGGCTTCGAGCGGCACATCTGCAAATCCGAGTTCGGCAATCGCTCCGAGATAAGTCACCAACGCGCGGTCTTGCCTGGTGCTTAAAACGATCGTCACGCCTGTCTTCAAGCCTTCCGAGATTTCAATATGATTAGTGGAAATGCCCTTTCTCGCTAAAGCGGTGACGCAAAAGCCGCCGAAATCGTCTGCTCCGACACGGCTGATAAATGTCACGCCGCGTCCGAGATTGGCGATTCCGCAGGCAAATATAGCGGATGCGCTGCCGAGCGTGATTTCAAAACCTTCGGCTAAAATCTCCTGTCCGAGAATTGGTTCGCTGCCCAAGCCGCTGGCGATTAAATCAACATTAAGTTCGCCGACTATAGCGATTTCGTTATTTAATTTGCTAAGCTTCATTTACTTTCATTTACTTGCTTTTTGGCGCAAGTTGAAATATAAAATAAAAAACCGGAAAGCACAAAGCTTATGTCACATGCGGGCGGACCATTATTTAGGGACATAATCATAGACGGACAGAAAGGGCTCGCGCCGGATAGCTAAACACGTTGAAGTTACAAATTAGAAGGAGAGGTGAAAATGAAACGACTACTTTTCTCCCTGGCCATCAGCGTTGTCCTGCTGCACAGCGGTGTCGCTTTCGCGCAGAGCACCAATGCCTCGGTGACGGGAACTGTTGCAGACACCAACGCGGCAGTCATCCCCGGCGCCAAAGTGACGGTTGAGAACGTCAACACCGGCGTCACGGCAACAGCTACCGCCAACGAGTCCGGCATCTATCTCTTTCCCAGCCTGCAGCCCGGTAAGTATCGCCTGACGGCCGAAATGACCGGTTTTCAAAAGGCGACTTACCCCGATATCACGCTGGAGATCTCGGCGCGCGTCACGGTTGATTTCGAGTTGCCGGTCGGCGAACTGAGCGGCGTGGCAGTCGAGGTCAGCGCTTCGCTCGACACGCGGCTTTCCCTCGGCAACACTTCGGTCGGCGGCGTGCTCGCGGGTCAGAGAGTGCAAGACCTGCCGTTGCCCGACCGCAATGCGCTCGGACTGATCGAAACGCAGAGCGGAGTGGCCGGCTCCAATTTTAGCGGCGCGCGCATCGGCTCGCTCAATATCTCGCGCGACGGCGTTAGCGTCCAGGACCAGCGTCAAAACCGGGGCGTGGATTCGCGGATATTCACCAGCGTGGATCTGATTCAGGAAGTGCGCGTGATCACCTCGCCCGCCGACGCCGAATTCGGGCGCGGCTCGGGGCAGATTCAGATGATCACCCGTTCGGGCACGAACAGCTTTCACGGCAGCGCTTTCGAGGCGCATCGCAACACCGCGCTCAACGCCAACACATTTTTCAATAACCTGACCGGGACACCGCGCAACAGCCTGATCCGCAATCAATTCGGCGGCAGGCTCGGCGGGCCGATCATCAAGAACCGCACCTTCTTCTTCGCGCTTTACGAGGGTCACCGCATCCGCCTCAGCAGTGTCGTCAATCAAACGGTTCTCACCCAAACGGCGCGAAACGGCATCTTTCGCTTCTATCCCGGCGTGACCAATGGCAACGCCAATGCGGCGGTCCCGACCGTTGACTTGAATGGCAATCCGGTGATGCCGTCAACGGCAACCGGCACCCTGCAAACGGTCAGCCTCTTCAACCGCGACCCCAACCGCCCCGGGCTGGACCCCACGGGCAGGATTCAAACGGCCCTCGGGGTCGTGCCGCTGCCGAACAACTTCCGTTTCGGCGACGGGCTGAACACCGCCGGCTTCACCTGGCAACGCCCGGAGACCGAAGACTTCAATCACCTCAGTCTCAAGTTCGATCACGCGCTCAACGAGAAGCACCAACTGGCTTTCGGCTACACGCGCGAAGCGAGGAATAACCTCGGCGGCTATGCGCGCCAGGTTTTCCCGGACGCCATCGGGGGGAAGAACGAGGATATGAACTATCTCCTCTCGTTGACGTTGATCTCGACGCTGAACGCCAATATGGTCAACGAGTTTCGCTACGGTGCCCTGCACCCGACCCGCTTCCCCCGGGCGGCGTGGGAAGTGAACGGCCTCGATTCCTTGCCAAAAGCGAGCGGTCAGCCGTTTCTGTTCAACTTCGCATCCATCACCGATCCGATCTTTTTAACTGACCCGCCGGAAGGCCGCACTTCGCCGGTCTATTCGATCTATGACAGCATCGCGTGGCAACGCGGCCGCCACGCCTTCAAGGCCGGCGCCGACATGCACTTCGTCAGTTCCAACGCATTCAACTCGAACTCGGTGATGCCGACAGTCAACCTCGGAGCGGGCGGCGCGGCAGTGCGGAACATCACCGGCACGACGGGCATTCCCTTCCTCACCGGGGCGAACGGAACCCTCGCCGGCACTATTCTCAACGACCTGAGCGGCTCGGTGAGCTCGGTGACGCAGGCATTCAATTCGCCGGGAGGCCCCAATCCTTTCTGGCTGGCCGGCGAATTCAAACTGCGCGTCTGGCAGGCGCGCCAATTCAGTTGGTTCGTTAAGGACGATTTCAAAGTGCGGCCCAACCTTACGCTCAACCTCGGCATGCGATATGAGTTTTACGGCGTGCCTTACGAAAAGCACGGCAAGGCCGTCGGCCTGGTGGGCGGCTCTCAGAGCATCTTCGGCATCTCCGGCACGAGCCTCGCTGACATCTTCCAGCCCGGACGGCTAAACGGACAGTTGACCCTCCTCCAAACGGTCGGCAAAAATTCTGAGAACCCAGGGCTCAAGCTCTACAACAACGACCTGAACAATTTTGCTCCCGCCGTCGGGCTGAGCTGGTCGCTCCCCTGGTTCGGCAAGGACAAGACCGTCTTGCGGATGGGATACAGCGTGGGCTACGAGCGCAACTCGTTCCTACTGGTCGACAACGTTTCCGGCGAGCAGCCGGGCTTGCGCACGATAACGACCTTTTCGCAGGCGGCTTTCCTGAACCAGAATGGCGTGAACTTGCCATTGACTCCGTCCGGCCTTCCGCTCTCGCCAATACCGTTGAACCAGCTCACGCAAACCGTGAAAGGCTACGAAGACAATCTGCGCGTGCCTTACGTGCAGAACTGGAACGTCTCGCTGCAGCGCGAGTTGTTCAAAAACGGCTTGTTCGAAGTGCGTTACGTCGGCAACAAAGGCACGAAGCTGATTCGCGGCTTCAACATCAACGAGGCGAACATCTTCGAGAACGGCATTCTCACGGCGTACCAGGCCGTCAGGGCGGGCGGCAGCCACCCGCTGTTTGAGAGCATGTTCGCCGGCTTGAACCTAGGGCTCGGCGTGATCAACGGAACCACGGTCACCGCCGGCGCCTCGTTGCGCGACAACTCCACCACGGCCGTCTTCTTCGCCAACAACAACGTGGGTGGCTTCGGCAGCTTCCTGGCCACAACCAACCTCTTCACCAATATTCGAGGCGGGCTAATCGCCCGGGCCGGCCTCCCGGCAAACTTCATCTTCGCCAATCCGCAGTTCTCCTCGGCGCTCCTGACCGGCAACACGGCCAACTCGACCTATCATTCGCTGCAGCTCGATTTCAGCAAACGCTTCACGAACGGCTGGGTGTTGCAGAGCAACTACACCTGGAGCAAGGCGCTCGGCGAAGAGGAAGGCTCAAGTCAGGAGATGGCCGATAACTTTCTCACACTGCGCAACAAGCGGCTCGACAAAAGCCGGCTCGATTTCGACTTTAGGCACATCTGGCGCAGCAGCGGAACTTACGAGTTGCCGTTCGGCCCCGGCCGCAAATTCTTGAGCGGCAAGAATGGAATTATCTCGCGTCTGGTCGAGCGCTGGCAGATGGGCGCGATCTACATTCTCCAATCGGGACAGCCGATCGCGCTTACATCCGGGCGCAGCTCGTTCAATCAAAACGGCGACAACGCCCCGACGCTGGTCGGCAGCTTGCCGCCGGGCACAGGCGCAGTAACCAGGACGGCCAACGGCGTGGTCTATTTCAGTGGGTTGACGCAAGTCACCGATCCGGCTGTGGCCGGCATCACCACGCTGCAGGGGCTGCAGGCGCGCAGCACGTTGCGCGCGATTGTCGACGCCAACGGGAACATCATCCTCGTCAATCCCACTCCCGGCACTATCGGCACGCTGGGCAGGAACTATCTGGAAGGTCCGGGTAATTACCGACTCGACATCAATCTCATCAAACGCATCCGCATCCGCGAAGAGATCAACTTCGAGCTGCGTGCGGATTTCATCAATGCCTTCAATCATCCGATTTTTGCCAACCCACTTACCGCAAATCTCGACATCAATAGCCCCAACTTCGGTCGCATCACAACCCATCCGGCTAATGCCGGCAACCGTATCATCGTGGTCGGCGCGCGTATCAACTTCTGAAATAGAAGGGAGAAAAAGCAAGTAGCAACCGCGGAGAGTTGGCTCTATGAAACGATAACCCATGAGTGGGTAATATCAGTCTCATGGCAACCGGAAATCAGGGTTCGCCATTGTGGCGGTTCCTGATTCCGTCCGCAATCATTGCCGGTTGAGCTATCTTTCGTAAGCAAGCCAAATCAATTTTCCGGCTCGTCGTGACGAGCATGAACACGCAAGTTCAGCAGCCCGCCGATAGCTGACAAGCCCTTTACCTCTTCCAAGTGAGAAACCAAGTCCCTGCGCCTGTTTGATGAATTGGACGCGCTCGATGTGCTCAAGCGCAAAGAGCTGAAAGCCACCTGACGAAGGTCTTCTTTGGGCCAGTAGCGTAAGTCTTTCGTAGTGGCGTAGGGTGTCAATGCTTACACGCGAACGTCCCACGACGTCGCCGATTCTTTCTGGTTCTCTAAGAGGGCCCCAACAGATGCCTTGTCACTTGCGGCAATGCTCAACTTCCGTTTTGCACTTCCGGCAATGCAAGCTTCCAGAATTCGAGAATCGCCGGAGAGTTGTGGGCTGAAACTCCCCGGTTTTTGAGGAATCGCGGCAAGGAATTGCTTCTAGTCGCGGCAAGGAATCTCTTCAAGTTACAAAAGAAGCCGCCCGTTTTTTGCTTCTGACCAAACACTGTGCTGCAAAATCAGCCTGGTCGTTTTGAACCTAACGCCGCCGAGTAATGATGCGACACTATGCGGGTTAAAGCGTTACGGACATGAAAATCAGAAAACGCGCAACTAAGGTGGGTCTAAGCGTCGCATCAGTACTGTTAACTCTCGCCGGCTCAGAGGTGGCACTCCGAATCTATCACGCGGCCGATGGACACTCTAAAGCCCAGGATCGTCCCGTACCGCTGCACCTCGTGAGCGATGAACCATACCTCTACGGGTTGAATCCTCAGCATCCGGACATCAGTTCCCAAGGCACGCGCGACGACGCGGTGGTTCTTCCCAAACCCCCGGGGACGTTTCGAATTTTGGTTCTCGGCGATTCGATCGCGTTCGGGGCCACTCTTCCAAAGAGCGATACATTCCCCAACCGCATGGAGCAGCAACTCAGGGCCGAGCTTGGTCCGGTGGATGTAATCAACTCCGCGGTGATGGGATATTCACCGTACAACGAACTGCAATACTACCTGACACGTGGCAAGACTTTTGACGCTGATATCGTTATGGTTGCGTTCTGCATGAATGACATAGTCAACCCAACGCTGCATTGGGGTGACGCGACAGGGGTGAAGATACCAAACGAGGCAATACCAAACCTC
>JBPCLZ010000177.1:0-3522 GCA_051002775.1 Pyrinomonadaceae bacterium
TCAGCCAGCCAATCCATATGTTTCTCCTAAGTTTAGTTTCTATTACTCGCTGACATTTAGGTTCGACGTTCGAGCAGACGCCAACGCGCGAGTTGACCGGCGCGCATGAGCCGCCGCAACCGCCCAAGGTTCTCGATGAAAGCCAGGCTAACTTACGCGTCCGGTCGAAATGACAGACTGTGTGAAAACCCTGGCTGGTCCAGGTACGTATTAGCATCAACGTTCTTGACCTCAATCGATAGGAGGATCGTTGATGAATTTCATCCGCGGCGTCAGTCGCAATCAAGTAATGCTCTTTCCTGAATCGGTGGAGGATTATATCACCGAAGATAATCCGGTACGGTTCATCGACGCTTTCGCTGCCAGCCTTGACCTGGAGAAGTTGGGGTTCACACGTGTGGGCCCGGCAGACACTGGGCGGCCTGCTTACGACCCGGCGGATCTGTTGCGGCTCTACATCTATGGGTATTTGAACCGGGTGCGTTCTTCGCGGATGCTGGAACGGGAAGCGAACGTTAACGTCGAGGTAATGTGGCTGCTGGGGAAGCTGCGGCCAGACTTTAAGACCATCGCCGACTTTCGCCGCGACAACCTGGCAGCGATCAAGGGGGTGTGCCGTGAGTTCACACTGGTGTGCCGGAAGCTGGAACTGTTTGGCGGCGAGTTGGTGGCCATCGACGGGAGTAAGTTCAAAGCAGTCAACAATCGGCGGCGGAACTTCAGCGAGGCCCGGCTGACGAAAGCGATAAGAGCTATTGAGGAAAAGATCAGCGCGTATCTCGGCAGTCTGGACCAGCAGGACGCAGCCGAGACGGAGCCAATGGCTGCGCCGGCCCCGAGCGCGGCGGAACTGGGCGAGAAGATCAGGCTCTTGCAGGAGCGGAAAGCGAAGTATCAAGGTTTGAAACAGGGAATGCAGGAGAGCGGCGCGAAGCAAGTATCACTGACAGATGCGGATGCGCGGTCGATGGTGACACATCACAACGCCACCGACGTTTGCTACAACGTGCAGACTGCCGTGGACGCAAAGCACCAGTTGATCGTAGAGCACGAAGTGACCAACGATCCCACCGACCACGCGCATCTGGCGGAGATGGCGTTGCGGGCGAAAGAGACGCTGGCAGTGGAGCAGCTGGAGGTGGTGGCGGACATGGGCTACTACGACGGCGCGGAGGTGAAGCAGTGTGCTGCCGCCGGCGTGACGACCTACATCCCCAAACCCATAACCTCGGTCAACAAGAAACGCGGGCTGTTCACCAAAGCAGACTTCATTTATGACGAAGCCAAAGACTGTTATCACTGTCCCCAGGGAGAAGATCTGACTTTTCGTTTTGAGACGGTTGAGTTGAACCGGCAGATTCGTTATTACGCCACGGCGAAATGTCGCGGCTGTCCGCTCAAAGAGCAGTGCACCAGGAATAAGAGCGGACGAAGGATCACGCGCTGGGTAGATGAGAAGTTGTTAGAGGACATGGCCCGCAGAGTGCGCGCGCGGCCACAGATAATGAGGCTGCGGCAACAGCTTTCCGAGCCGCCCTTTGGGACGATCAAGCGCGCCATGGGCCACAGTTACTTTTTGATGAAGGGATTGCACAAGGTGGGAGCAGAGATGAGCTTGACGGTCTTGAGTTACAACATCAAACGAGTGGTGAACATCATCGGAGTAAAAAAGATGATTGAAGCAATAACCTGACGAGAGCGGAAACTTCGTTCTCGGCCGGCCCGCTCTGGCAGTCGCCCTCACGCCCGCCGACTTCTTTCCCAGGAAGCACAAGCGCCAACCGTCAATCACGCTCACAAGTCCCTGGCAATCACCCAAATCAACTTGAGTTTTCACACGCCCTGATGAGTTGTTAGATGCGGATTTATATCAGCCTTCTCAGCTTGATCTTGGTTTGAATCACCTTATCACCGCGCTTGACACTCAATACATAGCTTCGTCCCGCTTGCTTGAACATCTGTCGTATTCGTTCCAACGTAAGCTGAGCGGCAGACGTGCCGTTAATCTTGAAGATCTCGTCGCCCTCACGCAATCTGGCATCAATCGCCGGAGAATTCTCAATTATACGCTGTACCTTGAAGGTTCTGAAGTTTGGGCCTTCGGCAATTAATCGCGTGCCGCTCATATCGTACTCATCACTTCGGGCGAAACGTGCATTGGGTTTTAAGATCATTCGCTTCCGCGAGTAGTCTAGGATGACTTTGAATCGGCTTAACAGATCGGCTCCGACGATCCCGGCCATATCAGAGTTTGCCAATGCTCCCTTCGTCGCCT
Source organism: Pyrinomonadaceae bacterium (assembly GCA_051002775.1). Taxonomy (GTDB): domain Bacteria; phylum Acidobacteriota; class Blastocatellia; order Pyrinomonadales; family Pyrinomonadaceae; genus PSRF01. The sequence goes on from JBPCLZ010000177.1 coordinate 2,276, forward strand.
GGGAAAAACCTACGACAGGGGTTTTCACTGCGTAGCGCCCCAACTGGAGACTTTTCAGCCGACCGATGCGTAAATTTATTTGTCCTCCAATACCAGCAACAAAGCCTTGGATAGTCCTCTGACCCCCGCCTAGCAGATTGTGCAGTTCAACAAAGGGGGTAGTAAAATCAACTGCCCTTGCGCCACCGGTGTCAATCAAGAACTTACCTTCGATGACACTGCCTTTAGACGAGACAATACTCGCACGAGCGAAAGCATGGTTTCTTTCCAACGTGATTGGAATGCTCTCGCCCGAGCCGGAGTAACGATAGTTGACGGGGTCGTACAGATTAATGACGCGAGCCGCATAATCGATCTCCACGACGAAACGATTGAAGAAGTCATATCCCAACAAGCCGCTAATTGGGCGGCCTGCTGCTGGTTCTATTGAATCAAGCGGCGCAGCATACAAAGTCTGGTCGAGCAGCTCCACACCGGGGAGACGAAGAGAAAGCCCTTTCACCAGACCGACCTCGACAGTGTTTTCACCGATCCCACTACCCTCGTCTTCTCCTACCAGCTTTAGTCCCAGTGCCATAGCCTGTCGTTTATTGATGACCGAGTCTCCGGCTCCTGAGTCGAATACGAACCAGCTAGGCGCTGAGTTGTTGACGCGTACTTCTATGAAGATACGATTAGCGGCGATAGCAAATGGAATGCGTCTCGCACTTTTGCCAGAGGTGAAATGAACGTCAGGGACGGAAGTAAGTCTCCCTAACTCTTGGGCACTCCCAAATGAAGAGGCGTGGAACAATAAAACAACAAACGCGATCAAGTGGAGGGGCAATCGAACATTACGCTTCATACAGAACATCCTTTCATGTTTACCTCACTGCTAAGTCGCCGGAGCATCTAACGCTGGAATTGAGTGGCTGCCCGCCCGAAACACACAACCTCAAAGAAACCACACAAGATTGATGAGAAGCAAGCTGGCGGGCAGTCCGCTCGAAATGACCTGTTAGATTTGCGCGTCACCACTCAACTTGCTTTGTCATTGCCTTTCTTCTCCGCATACAGCAGCTCAGTTGTTCGTTCCGTCACGCTCGGTATCGGTTCAAGATACGGTTCATTTAGAAATTTTGCCGACGCTTCTCCCTGTGGCAATTCCGTTGGCTGTTGTAACCGACGCTTTGTAGCCGCATCTTTGAGAGAGTTGGCGTAGTTGAAGAATACTACGGCAAGAAGTCCACAAATGAAGAGAATCAAGA
>JBPCLZ010000178.1:0-19746 GCA_051002775.1 Pyrinomonadaceae bacterium
TGTTTGGTGATAACAAAAAAACAATACATTGAATATCTGTTAAGTATGCCAATCAATTACACTTGCTCGAATTTATCAGAACATTTGGAGAATATCAGTCACGCGTGTGGTGACAGATTTTTTGCAAAATTCAAAGTTCACGCCGCGAGATTTGTGGGAATTGGTCAAAGACCGGATTGCGGATAGCGAGGAGGCGTTTTGGTGGTGGACGATAATATCTCGGACTAGCTAGAGAATGCCAGACGAGCCCCAACTTTGCCTCGTGCATCTTGTTCGCCATTCACTTTTCTATCAGATGTTTTCTTTCGCGCCTGAAATCAGGAAAGCCATTTGTACGACGAACACGATAGAATCGCTGAATATGACGCTCAGAAAAATTATCAAGAATTGAGCGATTTTTCCATCGGACGAAGCAGTTTTCAAGATTCTCTATCTCGCCTTGAAAAATATTAATAAAAGATGGACAATGCCGATACAGAATTGGAGCGGGGCGAGGCTTTGCACAAAAATTGAGAAAAATAACTAGCAGCAGTTTCGATACAAATTGTTTCCACTAGATTTTGTGGTGACAACTGAATTTTTGTGCAAAGTCGGTTCGCGGACTCTCGGCGGCAATGGTCAAGAGGTGACGCTCCCACAAAAGCATTTCACTTTCCATGACTCGCTGACCTATGTTTGCGGCGGCACACGCTTCGGTTCGGCGGGGGCATCACGCGCAGCTATCTCGACATCAAAAACTTTCACTTTCTAGGCGGCATTGTATTCCAGAATTTCCCGGACTTAACCGATTTGCGAAACCACTCTCTGGATTTTTCCGTCGGCACTCGGCGCGTCTGGTTTTAACTGACGGCGTAGCGACGCGAAAAGTCCCAGACACTGCGCGAACAAAACATCAACCGGCGGGCGGTAATTGTCGTCAAACCATTCGGGAATATCGAGGATTAGTTTGTAATCGACATATTCCGACACATTCACATGTTCCTGCGGCAAGACGGCGAGAATGTTTTTTGCCGCGCGTTTTTTGTTTAGTTCCTCGAGCAGACCAAGTTCGATTCTCAGTTTATCGGCATCGTTTGAAAGAAAGCCGATTACCAAAGAATCGTGGTTGAGCCACGAAAGGGGACCGTGGCGCAATCCGAGAAACGATTCGCTCATAACGCTGTAATGCCCGGCGGTCAATTCCATCACTTTCAAAGCACTTTCCTTCCCGACGCTTTTCAGCGCGCCGCTGCCGAGAAAGCAGATTCTCGAGTAATCAATCGAAGCCGTTTTTTCGGCTAGTCCGGCAATCTCCGGCAACCTTTCCGCGCCGGCTTGAGACAACGTTTCCAAAATCGGCTGGTATTCGTCCAAATCGAAAATGTGCGCCAGACAATGACCGGCGACGACCATATTCGTGAAAGAACCGGTCATCGCCAGCCCTAAGTCATTGACTTTCTCGTCCAAAGGAAGGCAGAAAACGTTGGATTTATCACGGGCGATTTCGTTTGCCATTCGACTGTTTTTATTGCACGTAACGATCAAGTGCCGGATGTGCGGATATTTTTCCAAAGCGTTCTGAATGACCGTGACACCTTCAAAACTGTCGCCGGAACGAGAAAAAGAAATCCAGAGGTGCCGCGTGCTCGCCGGCGCGGAAGTTATGAACTCGTCCATTTCGGTCAGCAAATCCGTGCTGGGAACGGCCTCAACGTGGCATTCCCATTCTTTTCTAAGCAGCGCCGTTAATGAACCTCCGATATGATCGGACGTTCCGGCGCCGATCAAACAGACGCCGACCTGCTCATTACTAACCCCACCCAAACCACTCTCTCGCAAAAATTGCTGTAAATCGCGTTGCCGGCTTTTCAACATCTGAAAAGTCTCCAGCCAGGTTGAAGGTTGCTGATGAATTTCCTGCGGTGTATGAAGCAATCCGCGCGCTTCTTTTTCGCTCAAGGGCAGCGCCAGAATCTCTGCAAACGATAAAGCTTCAACGGTTTGTTTGCCTTGGTCCAATGTTTTTACCTTCGGATTTTCTCTTAGTTCCGACCGTAACAGAATATAATGATTCTCGAAATATGGGTATGGAAAACAATTTGTCGTTTAGCTATCCGGCGCGAGCGCTTCCTGTCCGTCTATGATTATGTCCATAGTTTCAGCTATATGAGGACAAACGCAATGAGGTTGAGAGGAGTTCCAGGTAGTATCACTATTACTGTGACGTGCTTTATAGCGCTGATCGCTGGTTCTGGGTACGCAAGTGTTCATGTTGAACGGCAAATATCCGGCCAGGATTGGCGGGCCACAATCTCGAAAGATGGAGTTCAGAGCTTCGAATCTTTCAAGCAACGCGAATGGCGCCAGTATCCTTTCCGCACTGGTGAAAACGGCGGGCCGCGCCCGTGGGTGTTGGTGAACGGTGAAAGGAAGTTCATTCCATTGCAACCTACGGCTGATCCTTTGCGTTTTGAAGGACGGATGAAGAATTTGGTGACATCGCTGCGTTACTTTGCAGAAGGGCCGCGCTTTGGTGTTGAAGTCATGCTGAAGAATAAAGGTGAAACAGCATTAACTGATTTGCGGTTTGGTTTGCAGCTCGGGGTTGATACTTACATGGAAAAGTATCCTGAATGGAGCGACAAGCTTTTCCCGACGCTATTACGCTGTGAGAAAACGCATTTCATCGGATATTTCATGAGCCCATCGGGGAGCATACTCGTAGTGACCTCGCCCGACCCAATAGCGTCGTTTGAGCGCTTGTACATTGGTAAGGGGCATCGAATCAGTACAGTCTCTTTGAATTTACTTCATCCTGGTCCATTACCGCCGAGACATCCTGTCTCACGTGCTTTTATCAATCCGAATGAAGAAAGACATTGGATCATTTACTTTGAGGGGGTAACGTCGCTGACGGACGTAAAACCAGCAATGGCTCGCTCGACGCAGGCACCTATCGTTGACGCGGATCGGTATACAGTAAATCAGCCGCAACCATTATCCGTACGTGTATTTAGTCGGCGTGAGCCGGAATTAAAGGTGACCAATCCGGATGGGGACGTTCTTCCTTTGCGAGTTCGTAAGATTCATTCTGGAATTTACGAAACCACGATAACACCAAATCAAGGTTTTGGACTTTATACGTTAAGGGCCCAAGCTGGTGATCGCATTAGCGAGGCGCCTTTTACGCTGGCTCGTCCTTTCTCGTGGTATTTGCTGCGGGCGCGTGAAGCGGCGGAGAAGTATCAACAAAAGGCATCATCACACATCGAAAGCGCCTACGGCTTCTTTTCGGCTTTTCTTGCCCGCAAACATTTCCCTGATCCCGCACTGGATAAACGACTCGACGAGCGTTTTCAGAAAGTAATAGCTTTGCTATACGACGATAAGATGCAACCCGGTACTTATCCCGAACGCATACAAAACTCTGCCGGCTTTTGTAGTTTGCTTGTGGATCGCTACGAAGCAACCGGCGATCAGTCGAGTTTGGAAAAAGCTGTACAACTCGCTGACTTTCTTATCACACGGCAAAAAGCCGATGGCGGTTTTTATCGGGGCAGAACACATTTCACCTCTGTCATCTACATCGCCAAATCCATTATGGAGTTGATGCTTGCCGAAAAGCGGCTGGCTGACGCGGGAGAGGCAACTTGGAATGAGCGTTATAACCGTCACTACGAGGCCGTCAAGCGCGCGATGGATGATCTGGCGCGGCGAAGCGGTAATATTCAAACCGAAGGCGAAATGACCTTTGAGGATGGCATGATGAGTTGCAGCGCACTGCAGCTTGGCATGTTTGCACTTCTGCAGAACGACGCGCAGCAGCGAAGGAAATATACTGATGCCGCTCTCTCTTATCTCAAACAGCACGATTCCCTGACCCAGCTTCTCGTGCCTGATAGTCGTATGAACGGTGCTACGCTGCGTTTCTGGGAGTCGCAGTACGACGTGATGGTTTATCCGAACATGATGGATTCACCTCACGGCTGGTCAGCGTGGCGCATTTACGCAACTTACAATATCTATCTGCTGACTGGTGACCCGCAATATTTACGGATGACAATGAATGCGCTCGGTTCCTGTTTGCAACTGGTCGAGACGCAGACAGGTAAACTCCGTTGGGGGTTCATCGCTGATCCCTATATCGAAGCGAAGGTGTTTATTCCGGATACCAAGCGTCCTGGATTTGGGAAGTTTGAGCAGCGCATAATCGGCGAGCAGTACGTCGATATGGTAAGCGATTGGTGGCGAGCACCCGAAGGTAAAGTGGTCGGTGGCTACGTCGGACACGTCGACGACTGGGGAGCAGGCGGTGCTGGTGACAACGATGTTCATGAAATCTTTAAGGCAATGGAGGAAGTCGTTCTTGACGCCGCGTTTGTAGTGATAGGACGCGACGGAAAGCTCGAAACGTGGAACTGTACCGTCAAGCGAAACGGTAAATTATTGGAGGTTTACCCTGCCGAAGCGATTGTTAACCGGATTCATGTGAACGCTGCGAGTAGTACAAAAGTGCGTGTTCATTTCTCGAGTCGAACAGCTGAAAGGACAGTTAAAGGATTAACGTGGATTTCTCAATAAAATAGAGTGGTACGAATCAGAAAAATATGAATTCAACTCCCTTTTGAAACTCCGGTTTCTGATCAAGCGCTTTGTCGGTCGGGCTCGGATCTTATATATCCACGATTCGACTAGGAGGAATGACATGACACAAGGCACTTCGACGGGTCTCGCGAGCTTGCTTTGCATACTGCTTTTGCCGGGGCTGTTGGCAGCGCAGAGTCAGCAGACGGCCAACACACTCAAACTTAACGAGGCGACCGGTCGCCCCAAAGCCACGCTGGCCGATATCAAGCTGAACTAAAACAGATGAGGAATAGGCCCATGAAAAGAGTATCAATTCTCCTAATCGTTCTTATCTCGATTGCCCTGCCTGTGGCGGCACAGACGAAAGGAAATGCTAAAGACCAGGAAGCCATAAAGAGCATCGCTCTAAAGTGGCAAGACGCTTGGAATCGACACGATCTGAAAGCACTCTCCGCGTTCGTCGCAGAAGATGTTGACTTCATTGCTGTCTCCGGCCGCTGGCGGAAGAATCGGAAAGAGTTTGAGGAACATCACACTAATGAACGTCACGAGATTGCGTACAAAGAAAGCGTTTGGACGACGAAAAACACGGAAGTTAGATTCATCAAATCCGATGTTGCGGTGGCTATTGTCGAGTGGGGCATCAAGGGCGATAAGGACCCGGACGGAGCGCCGCGCCAGCCGCGACAGGGAATATCTACCTGGGTTGTGGAAAAGCGGAAGGGAAAGTGGTTGATAATCGCTATTCAGAACACTAACCTCAGAGAGCCAGTGCCTAGCAAATGAGTTGGCATAACAAGTCAGCTATGAAAGAAGAGCAGTCAAGCACAGGGTTCGACCTGCCGGCCGCAGGTGAATTTTTTTGATTACTGTGGCAGGGCTAATGTTAATGACCTCATCTTCTCCTGCCTAACTTCGACAGCAGCTCGGCGGCCATAGCGGTCATCCCTTCTGCATATTTGGCTTTATTCCGAACCTCGAAGCGCATCACCTTCTTTGAGTCTCGACTTTTTCCATAGCGAACAATCCCATCATCCGAAATCGAAATGTCGACTTCGGAAAAGCCGAAAAGGTCGTTGTTTAGCGCCGCGCCTTGCGCCTTGCGGTTTGTGGAGGGGACTGAGCGATACTTCGTCCCGTCAAACGTCACTTCTCGCCCCGAGAGAACACCAAAGACGGCCATGCACCATAGATTTCTCGTGCCAGCGAAGAGTTGTGCGTGACGTTGAGGATCCACCGCAGATGACAGGAACGCGAGCGGATCAGAGTTTTCCTTTTGCAATGCATAAATGAAGAACTGAATAAGCTCCGGCGAGGCTTTTCTAAAAAGGTCTTCATGCTTCGCATTCCAGAAAGATGCGTGTCCGGCGTTCTTCCAGATTCCCCCATCGAAACACGGCACCCAGTAAATTGGCAGACCCGAACGCATGAGCCCCACGTAAGCCTGGAGATCGAGCTTGACGTTGTACTCCTGGAAGCTGGGATTGGACGCCTCTCCGATAAAGACCAAGAGCTTGCCAACCTTGTCCTTAAAGAGAGCAGGGTTTCGATTGTAGGCCGCGACGACGTCACGAACGCTGCCTATAGTCGTGATCATTACGGGAGATGGGGAGTTCGTCAGCGTGTCCAGTATGAATTCAACTCCCTTTTGAAACTCCGGTTTCTGATCAAGCGCTTTGTCTGTCGGGCTCTTAAGCTTCTCTGTTAGACCAAGTACGGTCGGTACATTCCGCCCAGTCATCTCGTTCATCTGGGATACAGGAATGGCGCCAGGCCTCTTCAGTTGTTTGTCCCCCTGATCGAGAACGATGCCCTTCAGATCCACCTCAGGCATCGCAAATATCGTGGCAAGATCGAAGTGGTCGTCCGGGTCATCGTGAGGGTGAAAAAGGTCTGTAGTGTAAATGACTGGAACAGATGAGGCCCGTTTTGTGGAAGCCGTTCCTTCCTTTGCTGGCCACGATTCCACCGACAGCGCTGCCAAGATCAAAAAAACCGCGCCAATGGGAAGTAACCTGTAATTCAAGTAGTCTCCTAGTTTGTGTTGCTCTATTTTCTTTGCGGTAATAAATTGAGTTAGTTTGAAAATCATTCTTCATAATACACGAAATTTGAGTGTTATCTGGAATGATTCCGCTCAATCATAAGTTGGGTGGCTTACCGTAGATTTGTGTCACAAAAGCTAAGTGCGCGGTGTTTTTCTATCAGTGGATAAAATTCAAGTAGAAAAACTATGCGTAAAATTTTCGCAGTAGCTTTTGCCGCGATGCTATTTTTGGGTTTGCACAATTTGAGTTTTGCACAACCCAAGCCTAAAAAGATAAAACAATCATCTGCTTCATCAAAGGCGAATGCGGAAAGAGAGCAATTGATTGCTCGTCTTGAAAAAGTCATCCCGCAAGTGATGAAGGATGGGGACGTTCCGGGACTCTCTATCGCGTTCATCCGTAACGGTGAAGTTTTGTGGCATCGTGGGTTCGGCGTGAAAAATGCCGATACGAAAGAGCCTGTCACCGACGACACCGTTTTTGAAGCTGCCTCGCTCAGCAAACCCGTTTTCGCCTACGCCGTTATGAAAATGGTAGAAAGCGGAAAACTAGATTTGGACGCGCCTTTGACCAAATATTTTTCCGTATCCGATGTCGAAAAAGACGATAGACTAAGTCAAATTACCACTCGCCGAGTATTAAGTCATACAACCGGATTCCCAAATGTCAGAACCGGCGGAAAGTCTCTGCAAATTTATTTCACGCCCGACAAAAAGTTTAGCTATTCGACCGAAGGCATCAATTATTTACAAATAATTATCGAACACATTTCGGGTCAAACGCTCGAAGAATTTATGAGAAAAACGGTGTTCGAGCCGCTCGGAATGACGAGTAGCAGTTACATCTGGCAGGACAAATACGAATCGGTAAAAGCATTCTCACACGACTCGACGCGTGCTGTGACCGGAAGAGTCAAACATCAGCCGCGAGCCGCGACCAGCTTGCATACAACCGCTCTCGATTATGCAAGATTTGTAGCGGCGATTCTCAATCGCAAAGGAATCAAAGAAGCAACGGTGAGAGAGATGTTGCGCCCGCAAATAAAAGTCGAAGAAGATTGTGTAATTTGTTATGAACGCACGACCGTCGGACGATTTTCACCGTCAATCTCTTGGGGGCTTGGCTGGGGACTGCAACGTGCTGACAACAAAAATTTCATCTGGCACTGGGGAGACATCTCAAATTGGAGGTCATATGTTGTCGCAGATGACAAATTAAAAACGGGCGTAATCATTTTCACCAATAGCGCTAACGGTCTTTCGATTGTTGATGAAATCATGAGTCAAGCAGGCATTGGCAAACAACCCGCTCTGGCGTGGATGGGTTATGAGCCTTATAACACACCTTCGAGAGTGTTGCTCAGAGACATTCTGGCGAGCGGTGAAAAAGCTATCAGCGAGTATCGAGAACGGAGGAACACTAGCGGAAAATTGGACGAATCACAAACGATTTGGGTCGGTTATCAGTTGCTCGGAAAAAAGAGATTCAACGAATCCATTGAGGTGTTTAAGATCGTAACCGAAACATATCCGAATTCGTCCAAAGCGTATGACGTTTTGGGCGAGGCTTACTTGAAATCCGGAGATTACGGGCTTGCCGTCAAAAACTATCAAAGAGCCGCCGCGTTGAATCCACAGAACACGAATGCAGCCACCGTCTTGAAGCAGCTTCAGAGTTCACAGATCCAAGTGGATGCGAAAATTCTAGAAGCTTACGCCGGAGACTATGAAACTCCGTTTGGCGTTCTCACCATCGTCAAAGAAGGCGACAGGCTTTTGGGTCGGCTGTCGGGAGAACCGGAAATGGTATTGCTGCCACAATCGGAAACGCAATTTATTGTTGCAATCGCCGGGATCCCGCACACATTTGTCAGAGATGAAAAAGGGCAAGTGACATACATCGTTATTAAGGTGAACGGAAAGGAATTCCAAGCCAAGAGGATTAGATGATCGAGTTAATCTCGTCAGGAGAAGATGATGAAAAGACATATAATTTTTCCCCCGACCTTAATAGCTGTCACGTTTTTGGTTTCAGCAATGTTCTCGGTTGCTTTTGCTCAAAAAGTTGAGCCGCGAAAGGTCAGGCAGTACACAATCGAACAATTCATGGACATTACGCAGATTAACATGAGCTCATTTTCTGCGGATGAAAAAAATGTTTTGTTTCACAGTAACAAGACCGGAGTTTTCAATGTTTATAATGTTCCGATGGCGGGCGGCCAGGCCACGCAGCTAACCAACTCGATCAAAGAAAGTACCTATGCTGTTTCATATTTTCCGAACGACTCACGGTTCCTGTATACCTATGATCGAGGCGGCAATGAAAACAGCCATCTATACGTGAAAATGCCGGACGGCGGCGAGCGGGACTTAACGCCGGGCGAAAAGACAAAAGCCAATTTTTTGGGCTGGAGTGCGGACGAGCGAGCATTTTTCTACTCAACCAATGAACGTGACGCGCGCTTTTTCGACGTTTATAGGATGAATATCGCAGACTTCGGTCGAACGATGTTTTTTCAGAACGATAATGCGCTGAATGTAAACGACATCAGCAAGGACGAAAAATACATTGCTTTCAGCAAACGAAACGAGGGAACGAACGACTCGGACATTTACCTTTACAACACACAAACAAAAGAGCTCAAAAATCTGACCCGGCACGAAGGCGAGATTGCATATTGGGCGCAAAGTTTCGATCCGGCTTCGCGCTATCTTTACTATAAAAGCGATGAAGGCAGTGAGTTTGCTTACCTCGTGCGCTATGATTTGGCGACCGGAAAACGCGAAACAGTTGAAAAAGCAAACTGGGATGTCGGGGCGGCTTATTTCTCGTACAATGGTAAATATCGCATTGTTGTTTTCAACCAAGATGCACGCACAAAAGTTAAAATTTCTGATACGAAAACAAATCGACAGATTGGGTTGCCGAAAATAGAGCTTGGCGACATCAGGGGCGTGAACATCTCGAAAAGCGAAAAGTTGATGACATTTTACGTCAACGGTTCGAGAACACCGAACTCATTATACAGCTACAATTTAACGACAAAGAAAGTTATTAAGCTGACCGACAGCTTAAATTCGGCGATTGATAGGAAAGCTTTAGTCGAAGCCGAAGTAATTCGCTACAAATCGTTTGACGGGATGGAGATTCCGTCTATTCTCTACAAGCCGCACCAAGCAACAATGCAAAATAAAGCACCCGCCATCGTCTGGGTTCACGGCGGACCCGGCGGGCAAACGCGCACGAATTACGATGCACAGTTACAATTTCTAGCCAATCATGGTTATGTGATTTTAGGTGTGAACAATCGCGGCTCGTCGGGCTACGGCAAAACATTTCTCGCCGCTGACGACCGCAAACACGGGCGCGAACCGCTGTGGGACTGCGTTGAAGCGAAAAAATATCTTCAATCGCTTGACTACGTTGATAAAGATCGAATCGGAATTATGGGCGGCTCCTACGGCGGCTATATGGTTTTGGCGGCGTTGACCTTCAAGCCCGAAGAATTTTCTGTCGGAGTGGATATTTTCGGCGTGTCAAATTGGGTGCGGACGCTTCAATCAATTCCGCCGTATTGGGAATCGCAACGCAGACAGCTTTATCAAGAAATAGGCAATCCTGAAACTGACTTGGCATTTCTCAAAGAGATTTCGCCGCTTTTCCACGCCGATAAAATCCGCAAGCCACTGATGGTCTTGCAGGGCGCAAACGATCCGCGTGTTATTAAATCCGAGTCCGATGAAATTGTTACAGCCGTTAAGCGCACTGGCGGTATCGTCGAGTATGTTGTATTTGAGAATGAAGGTCATGGCTTTACGAAAAAAGCCAACGAGATTCGCGCTTACAAAGCGATACTGGATTTTCTCGACAAATACCTGAAAGGGACGAAAGGTTTATACTGATGACTCGAAAGAGCATCACTTTCCTCTCTGTAATTCATAGAAGAGTCTCCCCTTTATTTTATTTCGCCTGTGTTAAAGACAGGAGCGGCTGGTTATGGAATCGAAGTGCGTGTTTGCCGCCAAAGTCCGCGGGTGAAGTCGGGAAACTTGACCGGCATCGAACCTTTGGCGACGGAAATTTCGCTCAAAGGTCCCGGCGCGCTCCACGCCGCCGCATCATAAACGTCCATATCAGGAACTAAGCCTTCGCGCATACATTGAACCAACCGCCAACACATCAAATAATCCATCCCGCCGTGTCCGCCGAGTTTTCGCGCCTGCTCACCGATCGTGCGCCACAAATTGTGTTCGTATTTTTCCTTATAAGCGTCAGTCGCCTGCCACTGATGACGGCCTTTGTCTTTTTCGATGTAAATGCGCGAAGGATAATCGCGGAAAACGCCCTTCGTGCCTTGAATCAGGTTGATGCGGTCGTAAGGACGCGGCGAAGTAACATTATGCTGAACCACAATCGAGCGTCCTTTGTTGGTTTTGATAAGATTTGTGTTGTAATCACCACATTTGTAAACTTCTTTCTGGCGCGGATCGTCGGCCGCGAGATTTTCTTTGCGATATTCCTGCAAGCCCAAGCTACCCGAACTCATCGCCACCATATACTCGAATTTATCGCCGCGATTGATGTTCATATAATTCGCCACGGGTCCGAGTCCGTGCGTCGGATAGAGATTGCTGTCGCGCAAGATGTGATGCGCCCGCCGCCAGAGTCCTTCGTTTTTGGTTTCAAACAAGACTTGGCGCAAATCGTGGATATATGCCCCTTCGCCGTGAACCAATTCGCCCAAAAGTCCGGCGCGGACGATGTTCAAAACCAACAGTTCGTCATATCCGTAACAAACATTTTCGAGCATCATACAATGCTTGCGCGTGCGTTCCGATGTATCAACCAGTTTCCACAAATCCTCCAGCGTGTAAGCCGCCGGAACTTCTGAACCGACGTGCTTTCCCGCCTTCATCGCGGCAAGCTGCTGCGGCACATGCCATTCCCAGGGCGTGGCTATATAAACGTAATCAATGTCGTCGCGCCTGACTAATTCCTCAAAGCCGCGGTCGCCTTTGACATAAACGGCAGGCGTGGGCTGTCCGGCTTTTTCCACCATCGCTCTTCCTTTATCGGCTTTTTCCTGCACGATGTCGCACAGCGCGGTTACTTTCACGCCCGGCACATTCAAAAATTCATTCAAAACACTACGTCCGCGCAAACCTGTCCCGATAACCGCCAAGCGCACCGTTTCGTGTTTTTCAAACGGCACACCAATCATTGATTTACCTTTCGCGGGTGTGCCAACGATTAGATTTTCGAATAGTTCTTCGCTCTTTTCCGCACTGACTGCGCTCGTGCCGAAAAGTCCTAATCCGATGCTCCCCAGAGCCGCATTTCGCAACATCTCGCGCCGCGACAATTTTTCTTCACTCATTTTTTACTCCCTGAATTGTAAAATTTATTATGGCTGATAATTTTCTCAGACCAATATGAGCTGCAAGCCGCGTGATTTAATTTCATCCTGGTATTCGACGGGCAAGCCTTCGTCGCAGATAACGCCGTTCATTTCCCACAGCGAAACAATCCGCGATAGGCTGTTTTTGCCGAATTTGCTCGAATCTGCGACGAGATATTTTTCCGCCGCGATGCCGACCATCGCCTGATTGATCCTTGATTCTTCAAACTTCGGCGTGCTGATGCCAAACTCCAGCGTGCAGCCGTCAGCCGCCATAAAAAGTTTGTCGGCGTTCAGTTGCACGAGCATTTCTTCGGCAAAATGCCCGATGACCGACAACGCCCCGTGACGCAGAGAGCCGCCCAGCAGAATAATTTGGATTCCACGAAATCCTGCGAGCTCCGTCGCAATATTTACGCCGTTGGTAATCACCGTTAAATCCTGTCGGCCTTTGATTCGTTTGGCGATTTCGTGAGTCGTCGTTCCGGAATCGAGAATGATTGTTTCACCGTCTTTGATTAAATCGGCGGCAGCCGCGCCGATGCGCGATTTCTCGTCGGATTGCTTGCTGAATTTCTCTTGCAGAGTCGGTTCGCCGTTCATCGTTGTCGGCAGAACCGCGCCGCCGTGCGACTTGAAAACGACACCGCGGTGGTGCAGTTTCTTCAAATCCGTGCGGATGGTTACTTCTGAAGTCCCAAACCGGCGGCTCAAATCCTTTACCTGAACTTTGCCGTTTTCGTGCAGCAGGCTGACAATTGCACCTCTTCGTTCTTCTGGTAGCATAATTATTTCCTCGCAAATTCTGTTTGGCGATCCATCTCGAAAGTTTTCAGTGAAACCGAAGGCAACAGGCATTCAACGTCCAGGATGTTGATTTGTCCTGGCCGTTCTGCCAGGCAATTCGCCGCCCCGCATGCAGCCGCAAGGCGCAGCCCTTCTTCTTCGCTCCAACGGCGCTGTGCGGCAACCGCAAAACCGGCGACCGTCGCGTCTCCGCAACCGACAGTTGAAACGACCTCGACGCGCGGTGGCACTGCCAGAATAGCCGAATTATTTTTCCCATTCAGCCAGACAATGCCGAGTGCACCAAGCGACAAAGCTACGTTTCGCGCTCCACACTCGCGCAAACGGCGAGCGGCGGAAATTGCCGTCAGTTCATTATCAATTTTCAAGTCCGCCGCTTTTTCGGCTTCCTCGCAATTGGGTTTGATTAAATCCGGCGCAGCTTCGAGTCCCTGTAAAAACGGCTCGCCGCTCGTATCGAGAATCACCTTTCCGCCGTTTTCATGCGCCGACAAGATCAAATCCGAATAAAAACCCATCGGAACATTCGGCGGCAGACTGCCCGAGAAAACGGCTTGAAAACCCGAAGCAACTCCGGCGAAGAGTTTTCGGCAAACGCCATACATTTTCTCGATCTCCTCATCGCTCACGTTTCCCCCCGGCTCTAAAATCTCCGTAGTCTGCCCGCTTTCATCAATGATTTCGTCGTTCGTGCGCGTCGGCACGTTTGTGTGGACGGCGACAACGCGAATTTTCAGATCATTTAACTGCCGTTCAATTTCGTTGCCGGTTGCGCCGCCCGAAAACCCAATCCAGATTACATCTTCGCCCAGCGCCCGTACCGCCATTGCGACGTGCGCGGCTTTGCCGCCCGCAAACGCCTCGACCGATACGGCGCGGTTGACTGCGCCGATTTTCAGATTTTTGATTCGCAAACGGCGGTCAATCGCCGGATTTGCCGAAACGCAAATTATCATTTGTTGGCAAAAATTACTGATTATCAAAAATCTGTTGTTTGACACCCCGCAGAGAAGTTTGGCGCGGCGTGTCAACTTCCAAAACAATCACTTCGTTCTTACCTTTTTTCAAAAAACTTGACGGAACAAAGAGCGTCTGTTGGGGTCCGATTTTCCAAAAACGTCCGAGATGATGCCCGTTGACCCAAACGTGACCTTTGCCCCACGTCGTCGTATCCAAAAAAGTGTCTCCGACGCTGTTTAATTCGAACGATCCACGGTAAAACGTCGGCGTATTCGGTTTTGCTGCTGCTTTTGTGAATTTCAAACGTGAAAGGTCATCCAACGGCAGATTGTAAATCTGCCAATTCTCCAAAGTTTCGCCGCCAATGGTAACCGCTCCGACGATGCCTTTGCGGTCGAAAATAAAATCGTAGCGAAAGTTCAAACGTCCACCGTTTTCAACCAGAACATCGAGTACCGTGTCCGTTTTGAAACGGACGGCGAGAGCTCTCTCATGTAAACGCCGGTCAAGTCTGCCGACCAAATTGCCGTTGTTGAAAATGTGAGCGTAATCTCGAATATTCTCAAACTTTAAATCGGCGTTTGCGTCCTTTTCCAGCTTTTTGCGATACAAAATAAAACCATAATTTTGTCCGGCTTCTTCCATCGAAAGGGGTTTGGCGGACGTGATGGGTTTGCCCAAAAGCGAGAACAAATCGGCGGTTTCATTCAAATCAAACTGCGGAATTTCGATCAAATCTGCGCTTTTCGGAAGTTCCGGCAGAGTTTCGCCTGCGGGCAGATACTTTTTGATAACGTCACGCATCGCGTAGAATTTTTCGGTCGGACGTCCCGCTTCGTCTAATGGCGAATCGTAATCGTAACTCGACGTACTGGGCTGATAAGGCTCTTTTGGCGTGTAATTCGCTCCATTCATAAAACCGAACGAAGTCCCGCCGTGAAACATATAAAGATTGAACGAAATGCCGTTTTTTAACATCCAGTCCAAACCGTCCGCGACAACTTCGGGTTTGACCGTGTGATGTTTTTCGCCCCAATGGTTAAACCAGCCAACCCAATATTCGCCGGTCATTCGCGGAACGTTTTGGCGGAATTCGGCAAAGTTGGCGAATGCTCGTTCGGGTTTTGTGTTTGAACCAAAGTTAACGACCGCAAGTTCGGCCGTTAAAGTCCCGTTTTTGAGCATATAATCGCGCGTACCGTCACCCGTGAAAAGCTGCCCGTCAAAACCTGCGTCACGAATCATCTGCTTGACGGATTGCATATAAACTTTGTCGTCGCCGAAAGAACCGTATTCGTTTTCGACCTGCACCAGTATGATGTTGCCCCCTTTGGCAATTTCCAACGGAGCGAGACGTTTACCGACTTCCGCCATATAACGCTTTGAGGCGGCGAGAAAACGCGCATCGGCAGTGCGGACTTTCATATCTTTTTCCGCCAAAAGCCACGCCGGAAATCCGCCGAAATCCCATTCGGCACAGATATACGAACCCGGACGAAGGATGACGTACAAGCCTTCTTCCTGCGCCGTGCGGACGAATTCGGCGAGGTCGAGATTGCCCGTAAAATCAAATTGACCGCGTTTCGGCTCGTGAATATTCCAAAAAACGACAGTATTAATAGTATTCAAGCCCATCGCCTTTGCTTTTTTCATTCGGTCACGCCAATAGATACGCGGTACACGCGGATAGTGCATCTCCCCCGACCGGATCACGAACGGTTTGCCGTCAAGCAAGAACTCCGTGCCTTTCCAGCCAAAACTACGAGCCGATGTTTCGGCAAAAACACTTGGCAGACAGAGCAAAATAATTGCTAACGATAATAAAATTTTGCTGCTTGAGCTGATTTTCATAAATGTATATGTCTTTCTCACTGACTCATTTCTTTTCCAACAATTTCAAAGCATTTTCCCGGTAAACTTTTCGCAAAACATCGTCGGGTAGAAACACTCCGTAAATCTGCCAGCGACCTTGCCGCGAAGCGTGCGACGGATAATCGAAATACTCGTCCGCCGTTTCCAGAAAACGAAAATGCAGACGATACATTTCGATTTCGGGAACTAAATCCGTGCCGAACAAAATGCGGTCGGCGTACTTGATAAAAAATTCTCGCGCCGTGTAAGGCTGTCGTCCGAGTTCCGCCGTTCGCGCGCCGATGTCAACGTGCAGATTCGGATTTTCGTCGAGCAGACGACTGACGTAAGCCAGATTCTCCGATTTTTCCGCCAAATGAGCGCAAACGAAAGACGTTCTCGGATGCCGTTTGAAAATCGAATCACGCTGTTTTAATAATTCGTCTTTGGAAAAATGCGACGGGTAAAAACTCCAATCAGGGTGGGCCGCCAGTTCTTCGTAACGCTCGTTAAAGCGGTCAATCGGCACGAAAAACGCGTCCGGGTCGGCGATATGAAACATCACCGGAAAATTTAGTTCTCCGGCTTTTTCAAAAAAAGGCGCGAGCCATTCGTCATCCACGCGCAAGAGTTCGCCGTTCTTATCGCGCAAAGTTAAACCCAAATCCTTCCAGATCTTAATGCCGGAAAAACCGGCTGCGGCAAAGCGTTCGAGTCGCTCAATCGATTTCTGCCAAAAACCTGCTTCGTGCAAATCGCTCCAATCAAACCAGGCGCAGGTGTAAAATCTTTCGGGTGCGGCTTGTTTGAATTTGTGGTGCATTTCAAACGCCTCATCGCCGACGCGCATCGTGATGTTGACGCATTTTTCCACGTTGCACTCGTCCATCACGCGCAAAACTTCCGTCGGCTCTTGCGCGTCCAAGTGGTTGTGATAATCAATCGCCGGAAATTTAGAAGTTTTGACATCGTGCGTGGGCACGTCAAGCATCGAACGCGGCGCGAAATCCGAGATTTTCAAATCCACCTCAGCCCGCGCCGAAACCATCGCAATAAATTTGTCGTTATGGATTTCCATCCGTGTGTAGCAGACAATAAACAAATTTCAGCCAATTTATTTCCCATCGTTTTCGCCAAAAGTTGCCGACAAACTTTTCAGCATTTGCCGAATGTCGCCCGCGCCTTTGATGGCGACATAGACCATTATTATCGAATACCACAGCAACGCCGCAACCGTTAATATCAACCAGAATGTTTTTGCCACGGCTTACGCCTCCAGAGTTTTGCTTTGCGGTTTTACGAGTGAGCCGACAACCATTGCCACAGCCGATAAAACATAGGTTGCGATGCCCGGATAATAGGGTCCGATTTGTTTGGCAAGTTCTTTTGTGCCGCCAAGTTGCTCCATTACGAGATAGGCAACAGGCAATGCCGCGCTGACGATAATCGAAGCCGCCGCGCCCCAACTGTTGGCGCGTTTCCAATAACAAGTGGCAATCAAAATTACCGAAATGCTTGCCAGATAAATCGTTCCCGTGATGCCGAGATAAGTCCACAAATCGCCTTTGAGCGGATACCAAAGCCCATAAAGAAGCAGGAAAATCCCGATTCCTGCAACGAGCGAACGATTGACGAACAAACCGGTGCGCTCCGACCAATTTTTGCCGCGTCGAAACGGCGCGAGGATGTCGTTGTAAATGACGCTGCTCCACGTCAGCATATAGCTCGAATCGGTGGACATATCAGCCGCCAGCATCGCCGCCAACAGAATGCCCATCAAACCGACGGGAACAATCGTCATCAGCATCCGCGGCATCGCTTCCAGCGAATTGTCAACTTGTCCCAAAACCGCCAAAGCCGCGATTCCCCAAATGCCCGGAATCAGAAAACGGCAGACGAAAAAGAAACTCGTCCGCGTGTAAATTTTGCGCGCTGTCGCCGCATCTTTCGCCGCCAAAACTCTGGCGATCGTCGTCTGCCAGGTCAGCACAACGGCGAAATTCAGCAAGGCATTAAAAACAATAAACGGAACGCCCATCTCGGCGTTGACAAACGGATTAAAACCGCCCGCGCCGTGCGTCGTCGCGACCGTCGTCACCAATCTTTCCCAGCCGACGTTCAGCAAAATCAAGATCGTTACCGCAATCAGCCCGACGCTCATCACGACGAACTGCAAAAAGTCTGTTACTAAAACCGAGAGCATTCCGCCCAAAATCGTATAGACGGCGACTCCGACAAGCAAAACCGTCATCATAATTTCGAGGTACTGCGGGTCAATGCCCGCCACCAGAACCAGAAACTCGCCGCCGACGCGCAGAAAAACGCCCATATTGAGCAGCCCGCCCAGGACAATCACGACACCCGCCGCCCAGCGAATCTTTGAGCCGAATTGTTTTTCAATCAATTCGGGAATCGTTATCACGCCGGAAGCGCGGAGCGGCTGAATGACAAAGCCGGTTTTGCCGACGAAAAGCATCGCCAGAGCCAGCAAAATGCCGGGCGTTGCGCCCGCAAACCCGTATTTGTAACCGTTCTGCGCCGTGTACATACAGGTAACGATGCCGAATTCCGTCGCCGCTAAACTGGCGATGCCGAGGAAAACGTCCATCTCGCGCCCTGCGACGAGAAAATGCTCGACTTTGCCGACATATTTGCGGACGTAAAGCCCAGCCGCCATAGTCAACAGCAAATAAACTCCGACAATGCTTCCATCTATCAGCCAATTAAACTTTGACATTTACTCTCCGAAACTATTTTTCTCCAGACTACAGACTCGAATTTTCGCTTTTGAAACTTCCTGCACCGCCGCGATCGCGGGCGCGAAAGTTTTTCGCAAATCAATTTCGTCCGATTCCGAGAGCGATTTTTTAACCGCCAGCGTGAAAGCGTTTTTCAGTTCCGTACCAAAATTTATTTTGGCGATGCCGCAGCGAATCGCTTCCTGCATCAATTCGGCGGGAACGCCCGAACCGCCGTGCAAAACCAGTGCGGTTTCGCCAACGGCATCATGAATTTCACGCAAACGCGGAAAATCTAATTTGACTTCGCCTTTATAAAAACCGTGCGCCGTGCCGACCGCAACCGCCAGCGCGTCAACTCCTGTCTGTTCGACAAATTTTCGGGCATCTTCCGGGCGCGTAAAAAATTGCGTGATGTCGCTGTTGTCCGAATTCTGCGCGACGTGACCGAGCTCTCCTTCGACCGAAACGCCGCAGGCGTGCGCGATTCCGACGACGCGCCGCGTCAGGTCGACGTTTTCCCCAAAAGGCAGTTTCGACCCGTCAATCATCACCGACGTATAACCGGCTTCGACGCATCTTTGCGCCAACTCAAAACTCGCGCCGTGGTCGAGATGAAGCGCAACCGATTGCTTAATCTCCTTTGCCGCTGCCTGTGCCATTGCGACCGCCAAATCAATTCCGAGATATCTAATCGTTGACTCGGTGGTTTGCAGCATCAAAGGCGCGTTCGCTTCGTTAGCGGCGTTGATGTGCGCCCGCAAAGTTTCGGCGTTATAAAAATTGAGCGCGGCAACGGCTCGTTTCTTTTTTCTTGCTGCCTGCAAAATCTCGCGGCTCGGCACGAGATTCTTTGCTGATCTATCTTCGGCTACCGCGCTTTGCTTAATTTCTAACTCCTTAATTTTAGAAATTATTTTAATTTCCTTTAGCTTCCCGCATCTGCGTTGATATTGCCGATGAAGCCAAAAAATCCTGTAACTGCCGTAAATTAGGTTGGGCGTTTGTTCCTCCTGCTTGTGTTGTGGACAAAGCCCCGCAAGCGTTTCCAAACGTCAAACATTCGCGCAAATCTTTCCCGTCTAGAAAAGCGTGAACGAATCCGGCGGCAAACGAATCGCCCGCTCCCGTCGTATCAACGGCTTTGACTTCAAATCCTTTCGTGGTGATGATTTCGCCTTCGCGCAGAGCCATCGTGCCTTTCGCGCTGAGTTTAATCACGACGCAAGCGCAATATCGTCCTAGCTGCCGAATCGCGGCTTCCGAATCTTTTTGCGCGGTCATCTGCTTGGCTTCCGTTTCGTTCAAAAATAAAATGTCCGTTTGTTTGATAACTTCCAGAATTTCCTCGTTCCAGCTTTGCGTCGGGTCGGAATCC
>JBPCLZ010000179.1:0-58647 GCA_051002775.1 Pyrinomonadaceae bacterium
GATCTCGCTGCCGACTATCCGCGCATCTCAAGCGTGGCGATCGTTCCTCTCGGTCTGACGCGCTACAACACCGATGCGCGATTGACCGCGGTGACACCCGAGTTTTGTCGGCAAACAATCGAGCAGGTCACTCGACTGCAGCGTGCGTTAAAGAAGCGGCTGGGAACTAACTTCGCATTTCTTGGTGATGAGATCTACTTACGCGCCGGCGCATCCGTACCTTCGCGTGCGCACTATGGCGACCTTCCTCAAATCGAAGATGGTGTGGGGATGGTGCGGTCATTCAATAACGCCTTCGCATCTCTGACTAAAAGAGCGGCGCGCCATCCTTTACCGGCGCCGGAAAAACTTAACGGCACGATTTTGACCGGAACGCTTTTCGCGCCGGAACTGCAAAAGGTGATAGCGGATTTCAACTCGCGCTTCGGTACAGGCTTTAGAGTCAAGGGTGTTGTCAACAATTATTTTGGTGGGGATGTCTCCGTCGCCGGCTTGCTTTCAGGTGGGGATTTTTTGAGCGCCAAATCTCGCATTAGCGGCGACTTCGCAATCATTCCTAAAACCGCGTTGAAGAGCGATGAAGACATCATGCTCGATGGCATGACGTTGAATGAACTAACGGACAAACTCGGAATTCCTGTTTATTCGCTCGATTTAAAGTCGTTCAGTCAATTCATTTTCCAAATGAATTGATGCGAAGTCACCGATGACTGCCCCCGCACAGCCAAACGCCGCCACGGTAACGCAGCGCAAGAAAATTCTTGACGTGGGCTGCGGTCAAAACAAATATCCCGGCGCCGTCGGCATCGACTCAAACCCTCGCACTGCCGCTGACGTGATTCACGATCTTGGAGTGCTGCCTTATCCGTTCGCTGATAACGAATTCGACGAGATCATCTGCCGTCACGTGATTGAGCACGTCCCCGATGTGATGTCGTTCGTCAGCGAATTGCATCGCATCACGCGGTCAGGCGGCCGCATTAAAATTGTTACTCCTCACTGTACAAACCCCGATTGGGCAACTGACCCGACTCATCGAAACCATTTCAACAGTTACTCGTTTACCTGCTTCATGCCCGCGCGTACGCCGTTTCCGTTTTACACGACGGTAGAACTAAAACCACTACGCACTTATGTGACTTTAGCGAACCTCTGGCGTTTTCTCGGTTTTGAACTCATCACAAATCTTGATCAGCGCTGGCCGGCCTTCAGGTTCACGCGCAAGTTTTGGGAGTTTTACTTATCTACGATCCTTCGCGGCAAAGAACTCCATTTTGAGTTTGAGGTTGTGAAGCGGAATTCAGCCTAAAGGCGGAGCTGAAGCGTATGCTAAATTAAATCCTGGTTTAGAATACCTCAATTATAAGAGTTGGAGGGCAGGGTATGAGTATTGAAGAGATCATCCATGAAAAGGGCGATGACATTCGGCGCATCGCAGCCAAGCACGGTGCATTCAACGTGCGCGTCTTCGGCTCAGTAGCGCGTGGCGAGGCGGGGCCTGAAAGCGATATAGACTTGCTCGTCGATGTAGGATCAGCCACGAGTTCCTGGTTCCCGGCAGGCCTTATACTCGATCTTGAAAGCCTGCTTGGCTGTAAGGTCGATGTTGTAACGGAGAGAGCTTTAAATCCTGATCTGCGTGACTACGTGCTTCACGAAGCCGTTCCGTTATGAAAGACGATTCCGTTTACCTTCACCACATCATGGAATGCATTCGCCGCGTTGAGGAGAATGTCAGCGGTGGCCACGAAAAATTCATACGGTCTCACACGCTGCAAGATGCAGTCTTGAGAAATCTCCAAACGATGGCCGAAGCTACCCAGCGATTGAGCGCCGCTCTGAAGGCTTCGTATTCTGAGATTGAGTGGTCTCGTGTGGCGGCCTTCCGCAATGTGCTCGTCCATAATTATCTTGGCATTGACAGGGAAGCCGTCTGGGAAATCACACAGCGAGACATTCCTCAATTGAAGGGCGTCGTAGCGGTCATACTAAAGGAAAATCAATGAAGGCTTCTTGCGTCTCATGTCAGGGAATTGTTTCAGTTTCTCGCGCGATTAATTGGCGACGCGGTAAACAACGCGCGCCTCACTATTCGAATCCTGATTGGCCTACGGACCCGACACACCGAAACCATTTCAACAGTTACTCGTTTACCTGCTTCATGCCCGCGCGCACACCTTTTCCGTTCTACACGACCGTCGAACTGCGACCAGTCCATACCTACGTCTCGCTGGCACACTTGTGGAAAGCCCTGGGATTCGAGCTTGTAACCAACCTGGATCAGCGCTGGCCCGCCCTACGTTTCACGCGCAAGTTTTGGGAGTTTTATCTCTCCACAATTGTTCGTGGCAAGGAACTGCATTTTGAGTTTGAAGTAGTGAAACCGGAGAGGGGCGCTAGTTCATCCCCGCCGAAGGAACATGGCTAACGTTGCCATTCCAGTTCCCGCTTGTCATCCATAGATTTGTAGTAACTATCCGAAATTTTGAAAAGATTTTGCTACCTCTGCTGTCCTGCATGCTCATTTAGCCTTAAGCAATCAAGCTCTTGGTTTACAGTTTGGTTCGGCATAATAATTGCTCTACACCGCTGTTCTGCGGTCAGTTCTCGTTCAACTGATGGTTAATACACAACCCTTCAATAGAAAGATAGTTGCGTCGGCCCGATTAAGACAGGAATCAAGGGCAGCTTTTTTGCGCTCTAAACCTGCCGAGTTAGAATGCTCGTAGACACTAAGGAGAGAAGATGAAGATAAAGACTTTGATAGTCTTAGCAATGGTGCTCGGTATAGCGTTCGCTACACAAGCCCAGACAAGCAGAGGCTCTGTCAGTGGCACCATTACAGATTCTAACGGTGCTCTTGTGACAGCCGCCACGGTCACCTTACTTAATACCGAAACTACCCTCACGCGAACTACCCAGACTGGTGATTCCGGGTTTTACCGCTTCGACGCAGTGGATCTTGGTACTTACTCGGTTGCTGTTACGGCGACCGGCTTTGGCCCAGTGACTAAAACTGGTGTCGTTGTGAGCGCCAACCAAGCTTCCACGGTTGATGCGCAACTGGCCCCTGGTTCGCAGGCAATTACCGTCGACGTGGTTTCGGAAGCCGGCGCGCTACTGCAAACCGAAACCCCCGTCCGTGGCGGCAACATTTCCGGCGCTGAGGTCAGTAGGGCAAGCGCCGGCACTAACCCAGTCGGGTTTGCGCTGACGCTACCCGGCGTCACCACAAATCGCCAAGGCGTCGGTATCAGCACGTTCGTAATCAATGGCGCCCGTGGCCGATCAAACAATTTCCTGATTGATGGCGTTGAGAACAACGACATCTCGGTCGCAGGGCAGGGCTTCCAGATCAACAACCCCGATGCGATACAAGAAGTTTCAGTCCAGACCTCGAACTATGATTCAGAGTTTGGCCGCGCGGGTGGCGGCGTAATCAATGTTATCACTAAAGGTGGCAAGAACGAGTTTCACGGCACCATTACCGCCTACCTTGATTCGTCTCGAGATGACGCGATCACCAGCTTGCAAGCCCGCAACCCGGCCGTTGTACGGCAGCCCGTTCAGCCCGCCGGCGTAGTGCCCCGCGGCTACCCGCTGTTCACTATAGACAACATCTATTCGGGCACGCTCGGCGGCCCGCTCCACCTACCACGGCCCGGCGAGGGCGGCCCCTCGCTTATTCGCGGCCAGAATCGCACCTTTTTCTTCCTCGCTTACCTTTACGATCGCTTCCGCTCAAACTCGTCGGTAAACCTGACGACGCCCACGGCGGCGGGCCGCGCAACACTGGCTTCACTCTTCGCTCCGGGTACTAACGCGAACGCCGACTTCCTGCTGAACACCACAGCTCAAACGGTGGGCACTAACAACCCATTCTCGTTGGCGCTCGGCGTCGCACCGGGCGCCGCCGGCACTTCGTCTATTAATTGCCCGGCGCCAGCCGGTAACCGCCCATGTGTCGAATTTGCCACTTTCGTCAGAAACTATCCGACAATATACGATGAGCGCGAGTACCAAGTGCGAGTCGATCACAAAATCAACGATAACGACCAACTCTCCCTACGCTTCCTGCGGGAGACCCAATTCCAGCCAGCCGAGAACGCCAACTTCCCCGGCTTCGACGCTGACTATTCCGCCCAGTTTTACAACTTCCTAATCGCGGAAACGCATGTCTTTTCGCCCAGCCTGACAAACGAGGCTCGCCTCTCATACAACCGCATCCAGTACTTGTTCCCAATCTCGGACGAGACAGGGCTCGCATCCACGACTCCGACCCGAAGCGTTACTTCAATTTCCTTGCCTGGGGTTACATCTAACAGACCGCAAGGGCGCACTGCGAATAACTACGTCGTCCAGGACACAGTAACCTATCTGCGCGGGAATCATACCTGGCGTGCAGGCGGCGACTATCTGCGACAGATTTCCACGCAGCTCGCGCCAAACAATCAGCGCGGATCGCTGACGTACGCATTAAGTTCCGGCTACAGCTCTTTCGCTAACTTCATCGATAACTTTGGTGGCAATAACGGTAGCGCTAACCGCGACTTCGGTGCGCCGGTTTACTTCCCATCCCTGCATCGCATCGCCGTCTTCGCGCAGGACCGCTGGAAGGCAACGCCGAGTCTGACGCTTTCGCTAGGCGTGCGTTACGAAAACTTCGGAACGCCTTTCAACACTCTTCGGACCCCAGCCTTTACTGGTAATTTTAATCTTGACCCGGTGACGCGCACTGGGCCTTTTAACCAGCCGAACAAAGTTAAGCCGGACAACAACAACTTCGCTCCGAGCGTTGGCCTTGCCTGGGCACCTTCTTATTCCAACGGCTTCCTGGGCACTCTTTTCGGTGAGAAGAAGTCCGTCATTCGTGCCGGTTACTCGATCGGCTATGACACGTTTTTCAATAACATCGCTTCGAATGCGGCCGCCTCGTCTCCTAACGTCGTCCAGTCTACGACGCCGTCGGTAGTGGCAACGGCCAGCCCGCGCGGTTTGGCTAATTTCTCCAGCCAGTTTGCGAAAGTGGCCCCGCCGGTTTCGCCGCTGACGGGACAGACGTTGATCTCTCCGAATTTGGTCAACCCGTATTACCAGCGATGGTCGCTTGGCATGCAACGCGAACTGCCATTTGGCATGGTCATGGATATTTCTTACGTGGGGTCAAGTGGAACAAGGCTCTACATTAACGAAGATGCGAACCCTTTGTTTGTCAATCCCGCACTGCGCGGACCTATACCCGCCGGCTACCCGAACTGCACGCCCGGCGCGAACGTCACCGCAGCTCAGGCAACCGCGCGATTCGCAGCCGGCACGTTATGTCCGCTGTCTGGACGGTTGGACAATCTTCAGGGCGGTCGCACGGTTCGTACCAACGGAGGCCATTCGAGCTACCACGCGGGCCAGCTCGAGGTTCGTCGCCGCTTATCAAACAACTTCGTAATCAGGGGGTCCTACACTTTCTCGAAGCTTCTGAGCAATGGTGACGAGGTCTTCGCTGTAGGCGTGGGTAGTGCGTCTTCGTTTTTTGCTCTCCCGTCAGTGTTGGGCGGCGGCGCTTTCGAGAAAGGGCTCTCGCAAAATGACCGCACCCATAGGGGCGTGATTGGTTACGTCTACGAGTTTCCATTCATGAGGGAACAGCGCGGATTCATTGGTCATTTGCTGGGCGGCTTTCAGGTCTCGGGCGTGACTTCATTTGAATCGGGCACACCGTTTACTGTATTAAACGGTTTCGACTCTGACGGTATCGGTGGTGGCAGTGAGCGTCCCAGCTATAACCCGGCTGGCCGGGCTGGCGTTAGGGCTTTGCCAGTAACGGATGCCACTGGCGCAATCACCGGCTATGTCAACCCGGATGCGGGTAACGCTCCAATCGATCCGTTGACAGCTCGGTACATCGTTAACCCAACTTACAGCCCCGCGTTGGCAAACAGCATCCCGAGGTTCGGTACTACTCCGCGCAGTTCAGAACGTTCCCCCGGTATCAACAACTGGAACGTCAACCTGCAAAAGAACACGCGTATCAGCGAGAGTACTCGAATCGAGCTGCGTGCGGATTTCCTTAATATCTTCAATCACCCGCAATTTAGCGGTGTCGGTACTTCAAACGCCGGAATCGGCGTTGCTACTCGTTTCCTTAACCGCGACACCGTCGGTACCACCGGCGGCGGTCGTGTTGTCAGTTACCAGATCAAGTTCGTCTTTTAAGTCGTAGAAACCAAAGGCGTGCCGCAGCGGTTCGTCTTTCCTATCAAAAAGCCCCGCAGCTATCAAGGTGCGGGGCTTTTTCTTTGTTCAGTATCTGAAAGCGCGAACGGGTCTTCGAATGTCTCGGCAGTCACTTTTGAGGCTGCCGGAACTACGGCAACTATTTCAGCGCTGCCGCCTGGGGGCTGATGAATAATAAATGCCAACGTTGGAAGGTGCTGATTGAATCGTTGGGCAGCAACCTGACATAAGCTGTTTGCAGAAAGAGCTTTTCGGGCGTGGGCCATTCGAGGCGCACGATGGGATTGAATGACGCAGGAATTGAAGACTGGGACGCCGGTTCGGCTTTGCTGGCATTGGCGTCGCCTGTTTTATCGCGTGCCGAATTCTTTACTTCATAAACCCTGGACGCAGCGATCAACGCATCTCGCAAGCGAATGCGGGCCTGCGTCGGTTTAGTTGTCGCCGCATCATAAATCATCACATCAGCATCGAACGCGGCTGCCACCTTTGAAGAGTCAGGTGACCAGGCCGGCAGAGCATTGCTCAATTCATCAGAAAGCAAGCGCTCACTGCCATCAAGATTGATTAGGCGCGGTCTGCCCGCGGGCAGTTTATACTCCTTTTCTCGAGCATCCCATTCGCTTTCCCGGCAGGCCAGCGCTACCAGCGAATGATTGTCCGGCGCCCACGAAGAGTAAAAATAAATAAGACCTTCCCGCGTTGTAAGTGGTTTCAAATCATAGCCATCGCGATTGCAGATATAGATCTGCTCGGTGGTATACGTCGCCACTGAGGGAAAAGCCGGTGCTACTGACGGCAGCGGTGAAGCCTCAGGAGCCTCAGGCAGTGTCGCGCCAGGCGGTGTCGGCGTTGGGGTCGGTTTTACGCCACGGTGGGCGATAAAGGTGATGAAGTTTCCGTCAGGAGACCAGGCTACAGTTTCCGGAAATACACAGGACACATCCGGTGGGGTCAAGTTGCGCAGGAAGTTACCGTCAGAGGAATAGATATCGATACTAAAGGCGGGGCTGGGCTGGTCCTCAGTGCCATAAAGTACCAAAGCGCGCTGGCCGTCGGGAGAGCGCACCGTTCGCAGTAACGCGTCATTCTGGCGGCGCGTGTTGAAATCAATTTGAATTGCCTCGATCTTGTCGCCAGCATCGTCAACCTTGACGTCGTCGGGCACTTTGATATCCGGCTCGAAACGATAAGCCAGTCGCTGGGCCGGAACGTCGCGTAAAACGAGCGGGCGGACATCGCGGCGATCGATAATTGAAGAGCACGATGCGGTCAGGAGGGCGAGTACCAGTAAGAACCTACTGCTCTTTTTAGTTGTCAAAACAGTGCGCCGGCGCCGGCCGTGTTTCGCGTTGCCATATTTCCTGGATTCGCTCGATAGTTTGGCTGAAGGGAATTTAGTCAACTCAATAAGGGCTTTCTGGCGGCTCTTTGCGATGATAAAGATGTATTCTCCGAATGTCAGCAAGTGCTTGATGTCCGATATGCTTAACTTGACGGTTTCTTCTCCTCCCTTTTGGGAGGGGTTAGGGGAGGGTGCAAAGCTTACCGCTTACAGGCCCTCTCCCCAACCCTCTCCCAAAGGGAGAAGGAGAAATACTTCAAACTAAAAAGTTTACCGGGCTAACGGCCATAGACAAGTTCGCGTGACAACGTAGGCGCTAAGAATAAAATTGCCCGGATTGTATCGCGCGGCGAAAGATGATCCTCATCGCCTTCGTCCAAATCCACGCAGTTGTGTTCCAGCGCGCGCGATATTCTTTGGGGCAACGCTTCGTAGGAAGGCGTCGCTGTCACATACGAACGAGTGGCCAACGCTCCCACCAGATCGCAGGTCAACTCTTCCGCCTTTTGACTCCTAATTCTCAAGCCTGTCAGGTTTGAAGCGCGATTACCAACCGCTTGAAACAGGAATTTTAAGTTGTCCTGACTGCCGTCCGCAATATGGACCAGTTCGTGGGACAGTACACTAATAATTCCCTCGTCCGATGGTAGACCTGCCAGAAAAATTGTTCCAAATATTATCGTATGCGGGTTTCGCGTCAATACGGACGCATTGTCCCGCGAGTCCACGTCCGGACGAACATCTCTTACCGATTCCACGCGAGCAATAGCTCGTTGGATTCTTAACGCGTGACCTTTCGCTCCATTCAAGTTGTATTCCCGCGACAATTGCTTCAACGAAATCAGGACCAGGCGCTGTGCCGAGGCCAGTAGGCGCTGGGCACGTTGGGCGCCGGCAACCGCTTCCGGAGAATCGACCGGAAGGGAGGGTCTAGACTGCATGTCGTCGATAGGTACGCTGCCTTTAGGATCTCTGACCCGCTCGTTACAAACGGTTTCGCTGGCCACTTCAATCGTTTCTCGCATTTCTGTCGACATGCGATTGCGCGAATGGCTCGTTTGTACCCCGGCACGTGGCGCGCGCTTTTGGGCCACTACCGTTAAAACTGAGTGAGGTAAGCTGGACACCAGAACCAACAAGCAGGTCAGGATAAGCCCGGCGATCAGGCGAACCTGGCTACTGCTATGTCTACTCGTCACTGTTATTTCACCCACCAATTCATAATTACCGGTGCTGCCACGCGGCTTTACGTTTCTCAACGAAAGCATTGATGCCCTCGGTTGCATCACGAGTTTTCATCAGCTCATGAAGATACATGTCCTCAACTTCCTTGAGCGCAGCATCAAGCGAGCGCCCCTGGCCCAAATCAATCGCTCGCTTGGCTTGCTCAAGCGCAGCAGCCGAAAGCCCGCGGAATAGTGTTAACAAACGCGACGTTTCCTGTTCAAGCTCAGCGCTGGAGACGACCCGGTTCACCAATCCCATTGCGAGGGCAGCCCGAGCCTCGATTATCTCACCGGTTAGCAATAGTTCGCGCGCGCGCCTATCTCCTATGATTCGTGGCAAGAGAATAGCGGCGACTGGTGGAAAAACGCCCAGCTTGATTTCCGGTTGGCCAAAACGCGCCTGCTCGCTGGCGACTACGAAATCGCACATCGCTATCAACTCGCAACCCCCGCCGAGCGCTGGTCCATCAACCAGGGCCACGACTGGACGCGCAATTTGCTCGAGGTTTCGAAAGATGGCATGGAACGAGTCGAGCATTTGGAATATTGTTTCGTGGGCGTGCTCTTCGACGGCAACGCCAGCACTAAACGCCCGGCAATCGGACGCGGCACAAAACACTATTGCTGCCAGGTCGCGCTGTTGGGAACATTCATCCAGCGCTGCGTTGATCTCCTGCATCATCGCAATGTTCAGAATATTCACCGGCGGTCTTGCCAACGTAATGCGCGCCACGCGATCAGCAACAGTGAATTTAATGTGGTTGTATGTGCCTAGCATAGTTTGTGAACTCGACCGTCGCAATTGTACGTGTTTCCCGGCATTCGAAGCCATTCGCGCAATGATAAGCTACATTTGGACAGTGTTAAGCTGCATTCGCAAAACTTTCGCGACTATTAATCTGTTTGATGCGGGTGCTTACCGACCGCTGCGTGCCTTTCTGGAAATGGAGACGTGGCCAGATGCCGATTGTTAGTTGTGAAAAGTGTGGCGCCAGGAACCGCGTTGAGATGGGGGCTTCAGCCGACCGCATCGCAAAGTGCGGAAAGTGTGGCACGGTGCTTAGAGTTCCGCCGGCTTCACAGTCAGCGCCCGATAAGCCATTGATTGTAACTGACCAAAGTTTTTCCACGGACGTTCTAAATGCCCCAGGATTGACCTTGCTGGATTGTTGGGCGCCGTGGTGTGGGCCATGCCGGATGGTTGGTCCAATCATGGAGCAACTAGCGGCTGAGGCGCAGGGCCGTTACCGCGTAGCAAAATTGAACGTCGATGACAACCCGCACACAGCCAGCCAGTTTCAGATTCAGAGTATTCCAACCATGCTTTTGTTCAAGAACGGAAAACTAGTCGACCGCTTGATCGGCGCGCATCCGAAACAGGCGATCGCCTCGCGCTTGTTGGCGCATGCTTGAGCAGCGGCAAAGAGCTAAGTGCAGAGGGGCCATTACCGTTTTCGCACCTAAATTCTTCCCTTTGGTCTTTCAATTCGTCTAACACTTTGCTCTCTGCCCTTTGCCCCTTTAATATCGCACCGCTCTCTTAGTTTGGTTGAAAGGACCGCATCAGTATGTTTAGAAGATTGATCGCCACCTCCGCTAGCTGGATCCCGCTTCCGCTGCGCCTGGCACTGGGCACGATATTCGTGGCCCATGGACTGCAAAAGGTGCTCGGCAGTTTCAATGGACCAGGACTTGAAAAGTGGATGTCGATTCAGCCTCCATTCAGCTTCATGAGGCCCGCTTGGCTGTGGCTAGGAGCGGCTGCGTTCTCGGAACTGATTGGCGGCATCCTGATTTTTATCGGCTTGTTAACGCGAGTTGGCGCGTTCTTTATCTTCTGCACAATGATTACTGCTTTGGTGGGAAAGCACTGGCCCAGCTTTTTTGCGCCTGCGGGTATTGAGTATACGCTTTCCTTAGTGGCAATGTGTCTGGCGCTTTTGATTTCCGGTGGGGGAATGGCTTCAGTTGATCTTGCAATGTCGGGAGGCCGGAGACGTTAGCTAGGGTCCGGAGTTGCATTTGCTCGCTACGCAGCGGCCTAACTCGTCAAGCCACTACTAGAAAATCGCAATCCAATGAAACGATCGCCGCTGGTCGTGATCTTCACGACCGTATTCATCGATCTGTTAGGGTTTGGCATCGTCATACCGGTGCTTCCCTTTTATGCTGAAGGAACGCGATTCAACGCCACTCCTCGGACCGTCGGCCTGCTGTTCGCATCCTACTCGATAATGCAGTTGATTTTTTCTCCGGTGCTTGGTCGTCTCTCTGACAAGTATGGGAGGCGGCCAGTGTTACTCATTTCAATCATCGGCACTGGAATTGGGTTCTTAATTCTGGGTTTCGCCACGACCCTCTGGATGCTTTTCCTTGGTCGAATTTTGGATGGAATTTCAGGCGGAAACATCTCGACCGC
The DNA here is from genome assembly GCA_051002775.1 of Pyrinomonadaceae bacterium. Taxonomy (GTDB): domain Bacteria; phylum Acidobacteriota; class Blastocatellia; order Pyrinomonadales; family Pyrinomonadaceae; genus PSRF01. Next base: position 11,222 of record JBPCLZ010000179.1, read on the forward strand.
GCAGGCATACATCGCCGATATCACCACTAAAGAAGATCGCGCTAAAGGAATGGGTCTGCTGGGCGCCGCCTTTGGGCTTGGGTTCATTTTTGGCCCGGCAATCGGAGGCATACTCAGCCTATGGGGTGTGGCAGTGCCATTTATTTTTGCGGCAGCCCTCTGCTTTGCAAATGCTGCGCTTCTTTATTTCACTTTGCCTGAGACCATAACGCCTGATCATCCCGCACGTATTTCGGCGGCGGGCGGCCGAGCCTGGTCATACTTGATCAAATCTCTCACCCAACCGCGCCTGGGCTTTGTGCTCATCATCTATTTTCTTTTCATAGTCGCTTTCTCGATCATGACGACATCGTTTTCACTCTATACGATGTTTCGCTTTGGCTTCGACGCACAGCACAACGGTTACCTTTTCGCGTATGTTGGCCTGATCGCTGTGGTCATTCAGGGCGGCCTCATCGGGCGCCTGGTCAAGCGTTTCGGAGAATTACCGCTGGTGATTGTAGGCGCGCTATGCTTTGCGGGAAGCCTTTTTGCTGTCCCCTTTGTTGGACCATATCGAGGCGGTTTGCTGGCCCTGCTGGTAGGCGGGGGCATCTTCTCAATGGGAAATTCGCTTGCGACCCCGGCCTTAAATAGCCTGGCTTCAAAAAGCGTCGGGCCTGCAGAACAAGGAAGTGTGATGGGCGTAACTCAATCAGTGGCGAGTTTGGCAAGAGCGGTCGGGCCCGCCTTAGCGGCGTTCCTGATACACAGCGCCATTGCCTACGGGGGGGCCGATGGAAAGCCGCACTTCATGAGCGACAAATCGTTGTTCGTAACCTTTTGGACTGGGGCGGGAATAATGTTTCTGGCGTTCCTGCTGGCGGTTTATTTCACGCGCGTTCATGCGCCGGAGTATTCGGAGAGCAGCGTCGCCGAAGCCGCTTAAGTAGGACAGACATTCCTGCCTGTCCTGTATTCACGAAAGGACCAGGCAGGAATGCCCGTCCTACTAAAAGAATCTCCGCAGCAAATAAAAAACTAAGCTGAGGACCAGGGACACCAACAGCATCGAAACTATTGGCGCGTAGAAATTCACTCGATCGCTTTCATAGCGAATATCCCCAGGCAACTTTCCAAACCAGTTGAAGCCGCCTGAATAGATCAATAGCCCAACTACGATCAGACAGATGCCCCCAACAATCACAAACAATCCTGCTATTCGATTCATACTTTTAGTGGCATAGGCTTCAGCCTGTGCCAGTATCCCAAGAAGCACCGACTAAAGTCCGTGCTACTTAGCTCTTTGCGGTTTCAATAACGCTTGAACGCGCCAATTCGCTCTTGATGATTTCCTCGCGGACATCGGCAAAAGTTAACTGACAGAGCTCGCCGCCGGTGAAGATTTGGTTGTTAGTCACCTCAGCAAGAACAAAAGCTGGCTTCACAAAACTATCAAGCTCTTCATCAGTTTCAAAACTCGTCTCAGCTAATACCAGGCCAAACAAATCCCCGAGAAACATATCTACCGAGAACTTGCGACCCTCGAATGCAAACGAATAACGATTCTTACGGATTTCGTTGGCGTCGAATACCGCAAGCGTTTCCGCTTCCAACGCATTCAAGTAAATGTTTGTAATTATCGTGCGCGAGAAGTCGGCCGGGTTCGGGGCAAACTTTTTCGTAAACTTCAACGTCCACTTGTTAGTTCGCGGATCGCGCACTTTGCGAATGCGCAACCGCGTGCCAGTGATGTAGTTGTCGGTGATTTGCAGATGCGGATCGGCCCGCGTCAATCCTTCGGGCAAGTTTTGCAACAGGTAACGCCGCTCACGCTCCACCCGCGCATACTTACTTTCGACGGGAACGATTGTGTTTTGATCTGTTAGCTTGGCGACACCCATTTTGACTCAGTACAAACCTAAGAATCACGCATCGTCGTCCTGGTGAATTGCTTTCATTGCGTCGAAATTCAGCGGGCAGTCCTTCTATCAAAAAAACAGGGCAGCGCCAAGGCCTGCCCTGTCGAAATAACAATTATTAAAGACAAACCGCTTCACATCTTGGCAGCCTTCCAACCCGCGACGCGTTTTTCGAAGTTAGCAGTATCGACCTTGTCTGCTTTTCCTTTTGCAATTGCCTGATCAGCCAACGCAAACGCTTCGTCCTTGCGACCGGCCAGGAAAAGAATCTGTGCCTTATTCGACATATTCCGGAATGTCTGCTTAATCTTAATTGATTGGTCAATCCACTTTAAGGCTTCATCCCACTTTCCGTTGCCGGCATAAGCATTCGCAACCTGGATGGGGATCACTTCATTGTTGGGCTCGGCGGCTATAACCGTATCAACCTTCGCCCGCCAAACTGCCTCGACGTTTGGTACCTCGACGGTAAACGGCACGGCAATTTTCTCCCAACGAATAACGACCTGAGCAGAGTTTGGCGTGATTGTGGGAATGGAAAAGTCCAGCCATTCCTGATTTTCGTTGACCCATTGAGGTTTAACTTTCACGCGCAGCGTGTCCTTCGCGGGATCGTAGTTAAAACTGCCCCACTGATTAGCGGTGCCATTTAAGACGATGGTCCATTCGTCCTTGGCCGGTATCGTATGCAGGCTATAACTACCAGCCGGAAGCTTCTGTCCATTAATCAAGACGTCATCCGTCACAACAAACTGGGTAGCCTCATTCGCGCCGGTGCGCCAGACGTGACCCCAGGGGACAATTGGGGCATCCTTGGGACGAAGATTTTGATCGTCAAGTGTTGCTTCGCCCCTGGCGCTCGCCTGCGAAGCAACCGGATCACCCCAGATTTTTCGCCCCTTAACGCCGGGCCGGCTGTAGGTGATGGTTAAATCGGTCACGCCGATTGTTTGCGTGACGCTCGCCTTCTGGCTGGCTCGCGGCAAACGCACGGTTGTTTGCGCCAGTGCAGAGCTCCCAGCCCCCAACATCAAAAGAATGACCAGCCCGGCGAAATTTGTAAAAGTTTTTTTCGAATTAGTCATGTGTTGCTCCATATTTCGTACGAAAGTACGTTTGAGTTTGAACGAAAGTCGTTGCTGTTAGTTGAGCCTGGGGAGACCAGCGATTCATGCGGTGATCATCTACACGCGTTTAATTCAAGTTCTTAATATTATACGATCAGAACTGAATCCGGCGCTATCCGCATACTACGCCGCGCAGCGAGAGTTGGTTTCGCCTCTCGGGGTCCTTCACTCGGCGCACCTTGACTAATTATTCACTTTCGAATAGAACCACGGCGCTCGAATTAATAAAACGTGAGGAGTCGATTATGAAGAAGCTGTTTGTTTTGATTTCGGTATTGCTGGTGATGGCCGCCTGCGCCGCGCCGGCTCCAGAAAAAGCAACTGTAAACACCAATACTGCTGAGAAACCATCCACCGCCGCAATAACCGAGGCGGACGCAATCGCCAAAGAGAAGGCGATTTGGGACACCCTCACGAAAAAAGACTATGACGCGTTTGCCGCCATGCTGGACAGCGGTCAACTGGAAGTCACTACGGAGGGCGCGGTTCACGACAAGGCCGCATCCATCACCATGGTCAAAGACTTCGAGCCCAGCGAAGTCACCTTTAGCAATTGGAAATTCCTGTCTGTGGACGAGGACGCATTCATCGTCGTCTACGATGCGAGCCTCAAGGGTAAATACAAAGGGAAAGATTTCCCCCCCACCACTGTCCACGCCAGCTCAGCATGGGCCAATCGCGACGGCAAGTGGTTAGCTATCTATCACCAGGAGTGCGAGGCGATGACGATGCCACCTCCTCCGCCTCCCGCAGCAAAACCGGATACGTCACCCGCCGCCACGCCGGCACAGGCTACTGCCACTGCTGATCCCGTCGCTAACGAAAAGATGATTTGGGATCTTCTGAAAGCGAAACAGTACGATGCGTTCGCCGCAGTGGTGGCGACGGATGCCATCGAAGTAACACCCAACGGAGTTTTTGACAAAACAGGAATCATCAATAGTGTTAAGGGTGCAGATTTCTCGAAGAGCACTCTCAGCGATTTCAAAACGCTAAATATTGATAGCGACGCTGCCTTGGTGAATTATCTGGTGACAACACCAGGGGCAAAACCGGCTGAAGAGCGACATACCACCATCTGGGCCATGCGCGACGGAAAATGGCTGGCGGTCTTTCATCACGGCACGCCGTTCAAGCACGCTATGGGTTCTTCTTCGCCAATGACACACCCAATGGGTTCTTCTTCGCCAATGACGCACCCGATGGGTTCGCCTTCACCAAAGTAAAAGCGATTTAGCTGGAGGAGTATGGGGATCTGCAAAGTTAGACGAGTCGCGGTGTTGCTAACTTTGCAGCTTCCCTTTTTTTGTGTAAAGCAAACTGTTAGTTTGCGTTGGTTCGCGAGGCCTCAAGGTGAATAGCAACGAGCCGCCGCAAACTAACAGTTTGCTTTACACGGTGTCGCGGCCTGCGAGTAGTAGGTAAGAATAAAGCGCAACACCGGTGACGCCGGCAACGCTAAATTTTATGGCTGCCGGAATCGGCGCCGGTGAGATAAAGCCTTCAATAATCCCCGCGAATACCAGCAGTACGGCCACTCCCATCATCAAACGACCGGCCTCTTTCCCGCGAACCTTCAACGCGTCCCCACGCGACAAATCGCCGGGAACCAGTAACGCGCTGCCAATCAGCAGGCCCGCACCGCCGGCAATAAAGATGCAGGTCAACTCGATCACACCGTGGCCCACCATGAACGTCAGCAAGTCGTTGCCAAAACCAGCGCGATAAGTTAGTGCCAGTACGGCGGCAATCGTGGCGCCGTTGTAAGCGAGATAAAACAGGGTGCCGACGCCGAAGAGGGCGCCGAATGCGAACGTGTAGATCGTTACCTGGATGTTGTGAGTGAAAATGGAACTTGCTCCCACCTGATTTGCTTCGTTCAGGTCTTCCCACCAGTGAGTCCTGGTTTCAATGTAAAGTTCGCGAAACGCCGGCGGCACACCGACAAGCTCCGAAAACTCCGGATCGTATTTCGTTCCGACAAAACCAATGATCCCAAAAACCAGAAAGACGCTGAATGAGAGAAAGGTATAGCGCCAGGTTCGACGAAACGTTTCGGGAAAGTCGCGTGCGAAAAACTTGCCGATACGAGATGAGGCCTGCGCGTCGGCCTGATAGATCCGGCCGTGGGCGCGGATGACGAGATTGTTTAAGTAGTTAATCAGACGCGGATCACGCGACTCAGCGCGCGCGATTGCAAGGTCAGATGCAGTGCGCCGGTAGATGCGGCCCAGTTCGCGCACCTCTTCGCGATGCAGGCGACGCAGCGAACTCGTGTCCAGCAGCTTCAGGAGTTCCTCTAAACGCTGCCACGCGTTTTTTCGTTGGTCGATGAAACGGTCGTTGGACATTGCCGATTTCCAATTGCCGATTGCCGATTCAACTGCGTACTTGGTACTTTGTACTTAGTACTTTGTATTCCCTTTCGGTGCACCACTTCGAGTGCAGAAACAAAGTACAAAGCTCCAAGCTCAAAGTACAGAAGAATAAATGCAGATCGGCAATCGGCAATCGGCAATCGGCAATGCTCTCGTCGAGTGTGTACCAAACTTCAGCGAGGGCCGCAAGATGGAAACGATCGCGGAGTTGTCGCGCACGATCGAAACTGTTGAAACCGCCTGCGTGCTCGATCGGCACATCGATCCGGACCATAACCGTTCAGTAATAACTTTCGTTGCGGCACCGGAAAAAACCCTGGACGCGGCGGTGGCTGTGGTCGCCCGCGCCGCGGATTTGATCGATATGCGCCAGCATAAGGGCGAGCATCCGCGTCTCGGAGCCACGGACGTGCTGCCTTTTGTTCCAATTCGCGGGGTAACTATGGGTGATTGCGTTCGTCTGGCTCACGATGCCGGCGCGCGAATCGCGAACGAGCTGTCGATTCCAGTCTTTTTCTATGAACGCGCGGCTCTCAAGCCGGACCGCGTGAATCTCGAGGACGTCCGGCGGGGCGCGCTGCAGTTGTTGCGCGAACAGATCGCAGTCGAGCCGCGGCGCGCGCCTGACCTTGGCCCACTGGTGGTCCATGAAACCGCGGGCGCTATCGCCGTGGGCGCTCGACCCTTTTTGATTGCCTTCAACGTGAATCTCAAAACCCGTGATGTTGCCATTGCGAAGCAGATTGCGCGCACAGTCCGTGCGCGGCACGGAGGGCTCCCGTTTGTGAAGGCGTTAGGCTTCACACTGTCAACGCGCCGGCTGGTCCAGGTGTCGATGAATTTAGTGGACTATCAGAACACTGGGATGACTGCGGCTTATAACGCGGTACGCGATGAAGCTGGACGACTGGGCTTGGTGATCGAGAGCACGGAAATTGTCGGCCTGGTGCCGGAAAATGCTCTCGATCGCGAAGCAGAATATTTCCAAAAGCTTGAGAACTTTTCCGAAGACAAGATTCTTGAGCACCGGCTGCAGATATGCGCAGGCAGCAACGACCAACAGGTCTAATACCTCGATGCCAGGTGCTGCCTCTGTTCGGCGGTTTGCCTGTTTGGCGGCTTTGCCGCGTTCCGTGCGGTAAGGCTTGGCCTTACCGAGATGGCCGTTAATATTCTTTTTCGAGGCTCTGCCTCGAAAAGACCTTAGAGGCATAGCCTCACATGATTCAGCACTGTTCGGTAAGGCAGAGCCTTACCGCACGCGGCACAGCCGCCCAAACCAGTTTTGTCAGATACAAGTTCCGCATAACAGAATAACTTAATAGCCTCTCAGGTGAGGAAGGTGGGCTCGTCCTCGCTCTTTCAAATTCAACTAGCAGAGCCGAGCCGAATCAACTCTTTGCGCAAGCGTTCATGCTTCTGCATCAACTTGAGGTATGTCGCTTCATCTTTGCGAGCCTTCGTCTGAATGATATTAACTAGCTGCTGTTTCTCGTCAGTGTTCCACCTTGCAAAATCCGGAATTAAGCTCAGCGTAACGGCAAAATCGCGCAACGCGGCAAGCTCGTCACTCCATCGCGGTGTATCAGTTTTCAGAGTGCGTGCGAATACTTTCGCCGCTTCGTTCCTGAATCGCTCAGCTTCGCCGCCAAATTTCCCAGCCATTTGTCTCTGCACGGCAAGGCCCAGATTCCGTACTTGAAACCGGTCCCAATCGCCGACACGTGATTGATCCAACTCAAAGATCATTGGCCCTGCAGCAAGCTTGCGTAAGGTTCGTGCGGGGGTGCGGTGGGAAGGTCGCGACGCGAGCTTTTCTTCTTCCTGCGCCACAAGCTTTCGAATCACCGGTTTTGTTGGACGGAAACCAAGCTTGCGATAAAACCAGAACGCGCCTGATTCGATGCCCTCCTCGTTTTCATGTCCAATCTGGTAGGGGTCGAGAGAGAACGCTGTCACCCCGAGCAGATGGCGAAAGATGTTCAGCAGGCGCGCGTAGAGCCAGGCAGTTTCGCCATCGCGAAATGTGTAGTAGAGATTAAAGCCGCTTTCCATTCGCTCAAAAAGCGAAAGCCCTTCGAAATATCCGACCGGCACTCCATTCTTGAAGATCATCGCCGCGTGATAAGCCCGCAGAGGCAGGCGCCACTCTGGCGCCAAGCCGGTTACAAAAATATCCACGCCCCGTCCGATATTTGTCTTGAAAACTCGTTTCGCATCACCATGAGTAAATCCATAAAGCTCGCGATAACGCGTTGTCGAGGCTTCACGCGCCATATCAAGAATCGCTTCGCCTTGCCTCTGCGAAAGTAGCTCTAACGGTGGTGACGGTTTTTCCAACTCGGCTCGCAGCGATACATCCTTGCGACGAATGAGCGGCTCGCGGTGATAGAAGACGTTGCGAACCGGGAGGCGCATGCCCGTTCGCGTGGCGCCATACCGCGGAGTCCAGCGCACATAAAGCTGCTGCGAATCGTAAAGTTCCGCTTTGTCCTTTTCAGTTTTGTTTAGGGAGTCAAACTGGCGGATAAGCCACTGCAATTCTTTTTCGCCGCGTGGAAGCGCAGCACCCAGCCAGGATTGATAAGGGATATTGGCTTCGACTGCGCCGTCTTCTTCAAGTAAAGGCATGAACCTGGACCAGATTTGGGCCAACCGGTTTTCATCTTCAAACCAATCCCAATAAAGGCCAACCTGCCTGGGACGGGTCTGTAGCAACCAACGAACGATAAAGAAACTAAAAGTGTCTGTGACCGATGTGCCTGCGATGCCAGACACTTCCGGATGCTCCAACGAATCCAGGTCTATTTCAGCAGCGCGTGAGTCTTGGATGCGTTTTGAAAAAGTTTTGAGGAGCGATTCCGCCAATCGTCTGGCGTGCGAGTTTTCCGGATAGGCGCAAACGAAGAGAAGCAACTCATGAAGACGGATTAGACTTTCGGCCTCATTGATATTCTGTCGACCAAGCCGGGCTAGTATTCGTTCTGTAGGCTTATGATTGCCGCTACCGAAGGAACGCTTGGCGTCATCAAGGCGATCAAGTAGGGCTTTGGTCTTAGTAGAAAGCACTGGTTAGTTTGGAATGCGGCTTGACGCACTTTTTGGACTGCGGCGGCTTGACGCCGCTTTTGGTTTAGCCCAGCGACTTCATAAAAGAAACAATCACGATCCCGGACGTTAACATCGGCGTCAAGCCGCCTTGCTGAAAAGCGGCGTCAAGCAGCCGCACTCCAAAATATCACTTCAAATTCTTTCGCATGAACGTCGCTATCTTCCAGGCGTCGATGGCTTTCCAGGGTAGCGACGCCATTGTGTAATGGCCGCATGAGAGCCACACCACGTCGAGCAGCAAATCATAGCGTTTCGCTTCGGCGATCGTCTGTTGGGTTAAATCTATCGGAAAGGTCAGGTCATAGCGCGCCGCAATGAAGCGCATTGGCCGTCGCCCCATTTTTGGCAAACGAGAAATAAACGGCACCGGACTAATCGGCGCCCAATACTCGCGCAGTTCTTCCAGTGTTAAATGATTGGCAAAGCCTTCGCGCAAGTGGCGCGTCGACAAGCCACGCCAGGCCACGTCGGCCACGTAACCTGATACGTGGTTGAAAGTTCCCGCATCGAAATCCGGCTCATGCGCGAATGCCAGAAACGCAATGCAGGAACCGACACTGGTGCCCAGAATGCCGACGCGCTCATATCCCTGCTGCTTTAACCATCTCACCGCGGCTCGCGTATCCAGCACTGCCTGACGCATGGATTGAATCGTACGCCCAACATTCGTGCCGACCAGATGATCGGCCCGTTTGAGATCCGCGGGTCTGCGCTCCTGATGATACGGCAGTGTCAGACGTAAGGCGGACATGCCGATGAAATTGAAAATGCGACAAGCCTCTACATGACTCTCGGGCTGCGCGTTCCATTGCGGCAACACTACAACGGCTGCGCGAGGCTGGCGCGCGCGTTTCGGATTGACTGGGAAAAAACGTGCACGCGCCAGGTTGTTTTCCATATCAGGCGTGTGAATGGCGCTGGTCCAGGTTAACTGATCGCCATTGAGTTGAAAGTCAGGAATTTCAGGCAGCGCGTAAAACTCTTCGCTATGGGCCATAGCCTGCTCGCTGTAATTACGCAGCACCGAGCGCGGATCATCCCCGTTCACGTGATCCCTGATGAACGAAAGACCCCAGTCAAACGGCCGCACCCGGCGGTTGTTATCCCGCTCGTGATGGGCGCGCTCGCGCCCGTGCATGAATGATTGCCAAACCATTGTTGTTATCCCACCGTGCGAAACAAAGGACAGATCGTTTCTGTTATCGACATTTAACCAGTTCCGACTCTTGACCATGGGTTAGTCTAAAAGTGCCGATCAGTTCTCTCGTGTCCGTCCGCGTTACAGTCAGCTTCATATTCTTTCCTTTCACGCTTCCCTTGAGCTGGACTGGAAAGCCTTGCGTGTCATCGCCCTGCCGGGTTGGGCCGGCATGTTCTTCAACGTGAGTTCCGTTAACAACGAACCGACCCCGCGAATCGAGGAGAATTTTAGAGGAAACTGTTTCATGCGCGCAGTCAAACTCGACCGTGGTCTGCTCCGTGCCCACTTCCATGCTGATGTGTTTTCCTCCCCATGAACCTGTCGGCAGGGGTCTGCCTTTTAGTGCAGGATTGTGAGCTTCAGGCACGTGGCTTTTCTCCGACTTCGGTTTTAAGAGGCTATTGTTTCTAGCTTGAAGGGGAAGCCAAGTTTGTCCAACTGAAGCGCAGTTGAGGACCACAACGCAAAGAAGCGCGCAAAATATCTTGTTGTAAGAACCCATATGGCTCACCACATTCTCTTTTTGATTCTAGTCTTATAGCTGGAATGGCGCAAAAAGAAGAGGTGAATATCGGACGATATTCACCTCTTAAGCTGGGCTGATTAGTTGGAAACTACTGACAGGTAGTCAATTTAAACGAGTGGATGTAAGTCGACCAGTTGAACGATCCGTCCGATGGTATGTACTCCGTAGTAAAGACCATCGTACAGCCGTCTACCGGGTCAACACTGATGGTGCTGTAATCTCCCCAGCGCGAGAGTTGATTCCCGGTCTGGACGCCGGGACCCGCAAGAATGGAGGTCTCGCTGCCCAACGTACCCAAAGTATCTGACGGGCCGCGGTAGGCATAACGAATGCTTGGCTTAATGCTGCTCCCATTCGAGATGTTGTAGCCGATGGCGATGCCTCCGGTCTTATCCATCGCCGCACTGCCCATCCAGCGATAGTCCGAGCTGGTAGGCGCATACGTGCCTTGTTGACTGACGACGGGTGTCGCGCTTGAGATAGTCTGCCCTGAAGCATTGCGTAGCTCGTACCAGCGGACGCCGACACCGCTGTTTGCCGCCACCGAATGGTTGATGAGCAGCGTTTCATAGGTACCGAAGTTTCGATAACTCAGGCGATACATTAGCCGGTCGGCCAATGAATCGAGTTGTTGGTTAGTGCCCGGCTGAGGGATGCAGGTTCCGCCGCCACACGCTCTGCTGAAGGCCGCCACGCCCGCGACTGCCGTCGGTCCCGAGAGCGTGCCTGTACCCGCGATCCAATTGACCGCAAATTTCCAGGAATGCAGCGCGCTCGAAGTAATACTCAACAGTGGATTTGCCGTACCTACGGCAGGAAGCGTTGGGCCTTCGATGTCTGCCGGCTCGAGGCTGTGATAGCTGTTGCTCGTCTTGACGCAGAGCTGTCTGGCCGAAGCGCCGATTAGCATCTTATCGCGTTCGAACGCGCACACCTGATTGCCTGTGAAGGTACGACCACGGCGAAACATGTTGTAGGTGATGTAGTAAGCATCGCGCCACACACCCATCTTCGGGTAATCGTTAAAGTCCGTGCCGTAGGAATACGAGTAACGATAATAACTACCGGTCGGATCCGGGCTGGTCGAGACGGCGACGCATTGCAAATAAGGACTGCTGGAGACAGCAAACTGCGTTAGTATCCAGCGATCCGCAAACTGGTCGTACTGGACGATGGGGTCGCCATCGTTGGCGGTCTCGCACTGGCCGCCAAATCCAACCCATGGCGTATTGCCCTGTTTGGGGAAGCCAGCCACTAGATTGAATGCGGTGATCTGGTTATTGGTGTCTCTCGTTAGGGTGTAGATCGAATAGCGCAGGTTAACCCATTGCACATAATGATTGGGGCCCAGGTCACCGGTGGTGTCGGGCGGGGCAACTCGATAGTTAGGATCAATCGGAGTCCCGACGGTGCTCGCCTTCGGCTGCGCGAAAGCAACGGTCGGTCCTGTGCCTTTAGCGGCTAAAGGATCGGTGGTCGTAGGATTTACGTTGCCGACGGGCTGCGGACTGCCGGGCTTGAAATCTCTTCCACCTCGGGCAACCGCCGGCCGCTCACGCGGTTCAGTCATTTCACGGAGAGGGCGTGGCGAAGTGTCGAAATGGATGGGTTGACTTACTTCCGCCCGATGCTCGGTAGCTTGCGGCGGAAGCGGGTTATTCCCTTGGGCAAACATTGTAGCGGGCAGCACAGTAGCGATTGATACGGTCAGTAAAAGCAAGGTCGCGAAGCTCTTTCTCATTTTATTCCTTTCTAACTAAGACGGGCTGGTGGAAACCTTCCCCGGGAGTGAGGGTGCTAATTAAGGTGCCAAGGCAATACAGACGTTTGAAGGACAAGCTTGGTACGTTTTGAGCAGAACCCAATCAAACTATGGGTTGGAACCCCTCTAGACTGCTGTAGAGCGGGGGCAGTATATACCTTTTATACGGATAACGGTAGTAGTTAAAGCGGAGTTCAATGTTGCGTTTTTGTTGCGTTAACGGCCCGAAGTCCAGAGTCTTTTTAGGATTTGCGGGAGTAACCGGGAGGTTCTCACCACCGACCCGGTAGTGAAGTTCTTTGCCAACCCGCCAAAAAGCTTCGTGGCTTTTGGACTATAACCAAACCACCAAAGATCGGGCAGAAACGACATGCGATTTACATGTATGTGCTGCGGAGAAACCAGCTCAAGTAATCCCATGCGTCCGTGCGTTCTGCCGTACCCGCTTTCCTTGATGCCGCCCCAGGGCGTTTGCGCGATGCCGTGGGTGTAGACCACTTCGTTTACCATCACCGTGCCTGCGTGAATAAGTTCTGCAATTCGCTTTCCTTTGGCGATGTTGCGGGTCCAGACGCTTGCCGTCAGACCATAAACACTGTCGTTTGCCAGTTCGATTGCTTCCGCTTCAGTCTTAAAAGTCATCACCGGCAGGACCGGACCAAAGGTCTCATCGCGCATTATCGTCATGCCGTGGTCGACGTGGGTGAGGATCGTAGGTTCATAAAAGAAACCTTTACGATCAGCGCCGCGGTTTCCACCAGCGAGTATTTGTGCGCCGCGGCGAGCGGCATCGTTAACGTGGTCTTCGACAATCTCAAGTTGCCGCTCGTTGGACATCGAGCCCACGTCGATATTTTCCTCCGCGCCGAGTCCCTGTTTCAGCGTCCTTGTTTCCGCTACCACGCGTTCGATAAATTTCGACGCAATCGATTCATGAACGTAACAACGCTCTACCGATGCACACGCTTGACCGGAATTCGCAAAGGCCCCCCAGACGGCGCCGCGCGCGGCGTTGTTAACATCGGCATCTTCCAAAACGATCATCGGATCTTTCCCGCCGAGTTCGAGCACTACCGGCGTCAAATACTTTGCGGCCGCTTCCGCCACCCGCTTTCCCGTAGCGACGCTGCCGGTAAACATGATCTTATGCACGCGGGCATCAACCAACGCCCGGCCAGTTGAGCCATCCCCAGTCAAAATTTCTAATAACCCGCCAGCCAGACCAGCGCGCGTAAAGAGTTCGCCAATTTTGAGAGCAATCAGCGGAGTTAGTTCGCTTGGTTTCAGCACGACTGCGTTTCCGGCCATCAGGGCCATCACTACTTCCTGAGCAGGCGTGGCGAGCGGAAAGTTCCACGGCGAAATTATTCCAATCACGCCGAGAGGTTTGAAGACAATGCGAGACGAGCGGCCCATCAAACCGTATTGTCCAATATCAATTTTTTGTGGCTGCAAGAGATTTTCCGCGGCGTGCGCGAAGTAATGCATGGCATCGAGCGTCGGCACGATCTCCATCGCCAGCGCTTCAGCTACGGGCTTGCCGGTTTCACGGGATATGAGTTGAGCGATTTCGTTGCTGTTGTCGAGCAGGAAGGTGCGTGCGCGCAAAATGATGCGACGTCGGTCGCGAAAAGATAGGTTGGCCCATGCGGGTTGCGCCGCACGCGCACGCTCGACTGCGGCTTTGACTTCAGCACCCGAACAAAGCAGCGCGCGGCCAATTTCTTCGCCAGTACCCGGATCGTATGAAACGATCTCGCGCTGCACGTCTGCCGGAGCTGATATGATTTGAACGCTCATGGTCTGAACCTGATTATCTAACAAAGCAAGTGCGGCGGCCAGCCCCGAGATGTCTTGCGCAACTTAGGTTAATTGGCAGGTTGGGAAGGTGGGCTTGACCCCGCTCTTTGTTGGATTAGTACTCAAGTCCAGATTCATTGAGAAGCTGTGCTCAAAACAGAAGAGCGGGGGCAAGCCCACCTTCCTAACCTGAGAAACTGTCTCATTGTGAGGTTTAGTTGTTGACTCCTTATTTCCAACCTTTTATTCCTCTCGGTTACAATGTCGTCCCCAATTCATAGTAGTTCTGAGGAGCAGATTCCCATGATCCGACCGCAACTCGCTGAGTTCATGCGCCGCATGGACCAGAAATCAATAGCCATCATTCCCAGTGCGCGCGAGACCACACGCTCTAACGACACGCAGTATCGCTTCCGGCAAGATTCAGATTTCTTGTACCTAACCGGTTTTGACGAGCCTGATTCGATAGCCGTCGTCGCTCCTTCACGAGAACACAAATACACCTTGTTCGTGCGGCCACGCGATCCGGAACAGGAAATTTGGGTAGGCCGTCGTGCCGGTGTTGAAGGCGCAAGAAATGAATTCGGCGCAGACGACGCGTTTCCTATTGAAGAGTTTGAACAAAAACTTCAAGAGATTTTAGATGGCGCCGAGAAACTTTATTACCGGCTCGGCGCCTATCCGGATTTGGACCACAAAATCATTCAAAAGATTGCGCAGATGCGCGCGGTCAATCGCAAGCCAATTCATCCGCCGCGCACTATCATAGATCCCGCCACTATTGTTCACGAGATGCGGGTCTTCAAGAGTGACGACGAGATTGAGCTGATGCAAAAAGCGGCGGACATTGCCGCCGAAGCTCATGTCGAAGCAATGAAAGCCGTGCGTCCGGGCATGAAGGAATATGAAGTGGAGGCGTTGATCGAAGGAATCTTTCGGCAACAGGGCGCTTCTGGGCCATCCTACAATTCGATTGTTGGCGCCGGCGCTAATGCGACTGTGCTGCATTACATAAATAACGATGGCGAATTGCGCGATGGCGACTTGTTGTTAGTGGACGCGGGAGCTGAGTACAAGGGTTACGCTTCTGACATTACGCGCACGTTTCCAATCAATGGCCGTTACAGTCCGGCGCAGCGCGAGATTTACGATCTGGTGCTTGAAGCGCAGGTGGCGTGCGTCGATATGGTCAGGCCAGGCACAACGCACGAACAACTAAAACAGCGATCCGTCGAAATCTTGACTGAAGGCATGGTGAAGCTGGGATTATTAAAGGGAAAGCCAGCTGACCTGATTAAAGAAAAGAAGCACGAACAATTTTACATGCACGGCCTGGGGCACCTGCTGGGGATCGATGTGCATGACGTTGGCGTTTACTACTACGACAAAGAGTCACGTGCGCTTGAGGCGGGCACGGTGATGACGGTCGAGCCGGGGATTTATGTGGCGCCGGACACGAAAGATATTCCGGAAAAATATCTCGGCATCGGCGTCCGTATCGAAGATGATGTGCTTTGCACCAACAATGGCCCGCGCGTGTTGACTACGAAAGTGCCGAAAGACCCGGAAGAGATTGAAGCGCTTATGGCGCGATAAGTAGGACGGATATTCCTGTCTGTCCTTCGCTTTCTTTCAAACCAATCAATTTAGAAATTGAAGAATGGACAGGCAGGAATGCCTGTCCTACCGAGCGAGCTCTGCAACAATCTCCCGCATCACCTCGCGACCGCGCTCAACTTCATCAGGCCGAAACGAAATCGCGCCAACCACCGCATGTCCACCGCCGCCGTAGCGTTCGCAAATCTTGGCGATGTTGTGTGTGCGCGATCTCGGCGCCCAGGGGTTTGAGCCGACCGAAATCTTGGTGCGCTGCGAGCCGCGGGACAGGGCAACCGAATACGTTGTGTCAGGATAGAGGTAGTATGCGATGAATTTGTTGAAGCCTTCATAGCCTTCGTCGACGAGATCAAATTGCACCACGCCATTCTCGAAAGTAGCCTTGCGACGAATTGCTTCCAATGTCTCCAGATGCTGCTTAAGAATCGGCTGGAAACACCGCTGGACTTCATCGCTGGAGGCAACCTCGTCAAGCGACTTTACCGCCAGCTCACGAATTATTGTTTCCACAAAACTGTCATTAGGGTCAGCTTCGATCACCTGCATTAGTTGCAACGCCGGCTCTTTCAGTTCCACACATTGCGCTGCCGATTCGTACAAAGCCCCGTCGATGATGTGGGCCCAACTTACCAACGACTTTACCGGCGTATCGTCGTAACCGAACTGCGAATGCGCGATGTCGGCGATGAACTCAGTGCAGGACTTGCGCGTGGCATCGAGAAACTTCTTGCCGGATGTATCGTTGTGAAAATGAGCTTCGTCCTCAGGCGTGAGAAATGCCGACTGGTGATGATCGAACCACCAGGTCAGTTTGTCTGATGCAGCATACTTGAAATCCACTATCGCGTTTTCGTCGCCATCAAACAGGTCGAGATCAAACAGGTTTCCCGGGCGATGCAGCAGACCGGCGTAACTAACTTCCGCTTCCGGATGCAGTTGTTCTTTGTAGAAACGTGTAAAGACTGCCGCCGACGCGACGCCGTCAAAACAGTGACCGTGATAGAGGAGACGAAGTTTCATAAATGTCTATTGCCGAAACTCAAGAAGTTCAGAGTCCAACCTTCAGGTTGTCGTCTGTTACGGAAGCATCAAGCTAAAGCTTGGAATCTGAACTGCTTGGAAGGCTTCCCAAAAAGAGACTCAAGAAGTTTAGAGTCCAACCTTCAGGTTGTCTGTTATGGAAGCATCAAGCTAAAGCCTGGACTCTGAACTGCTGAGAAGGCTTCCCAAAAAGAGTCGGTCATAGTAGCAATGAAGTACCATAAATCGTAAATCGTGAATCAAAGGGCAAAAGTTTAGGGGCACGGCCTGCCGTGCCCCTAATCCTCAACCAAGCTACGAAGTTAAGGACCTAACCTTTTTTGGACTGCGCTGGCTCGACAGCGCTTTCCGTGCGCTACGCGCCAGATGGAAAGAAAAGCGGAACCTTCTCCGACTGAATTGCAGCGATGCCGGCGAAAGCGGCGTCAAGCCGCCGCAGTCCAAATTTCAGTTCTTACAAGGCTCGATGGCAGCCGTTTTAGTGTTGAGGCGATCAGCGATGAACTTATCGACCTCGGCTTCGATCAACTCACCGTTCACAACCCAGGCCTTTTCAGTCAAAACGTCGCCGGTCTTTGTGAGCGATGCCGGCTCGAGAAAAATGTTCCATGGCGAGCCCCACCTGCGCTTGTCGCCGGTCAGTTGACGATAGCCATAATGGGCCGTCTTGTCGCGGTCGTCGCGCGATTCTGATTCACTAACAACCGGGTAAGGTGCGCCCTCGGGTCCAAAGAATGCGTTGACCGTGTCGCGCGTACCATATTCGCTGACGCCGATAACCTGAAAGCCCTGGTCCTTATATTTCTCGTAAAGCTTCGCGGCCACCGGCGCTTCGTGGCGCCAGTTTGCACACCAGGGCGCGAAGTAAACAACCATCACCAACTTTTTGCCTTGCATTAACGAGCGCAGATCGACCGGCTTGTTGTCTTTGAGACTGTTCAGTGTCCAGTTTTTGTAGTTGACCGTTTTCTCGACAAGAGGTGAATACTCATGACCGTCCTGTGCGCGCGCCGAGGTCGGGATAAATACCAATGCGAGGATTAAGGCGATGAAGAAGGTTCTCATTAACACTCCTCAGGGATTGCTCAGTTTCCATTCTTAGCGGTCGCGGGGCGCTCATCAAGTAAAGGTTGCACCACCGCTTCCCATCCTTCGCGGTCGCGCGCGCCGACGATCTTCTGGCGAATGCGTCCATCACGGTCTATCAAATAAGTTGTCGGCAGCGGCGTCCCGCCAAATTTTGCTTTCGCATCATCGCCGCCTACCAGAACCTGATATTCAAATTTGCGAACATCTTTTTGATATTCCTCAACGCCGGCCGCTGTGTCTTCCAGCGACGCGCCGATAACTTTCAAGCCCTTGCCCTGGAGCTCCTGTTGCATTGCATTCAGTATCGGGATCTCCTCGCGACAGGGGATACACCAGGTGGCCCAAAAGTTCAGCAGCACCACCTGACCCCGCAGTTGGCCCACGCTAAAAGGCTGGCCGTTTAGTGTTTGAAATTGCACTTCCGGCATCGGTTCAAAATTTGTAGTTGCGGGATTACCGATAGGTGGCGCGACCGGCTTCACCTTTATCCAGCCTTCAGCGTTGGGAAGGAATGCCGCCAGTCTTGAGCTGGTCAACAGCGTCGACTGCCCGCTCATTACCAACAGCCCAACAACAATCAGCACAACGCCCGAAACCACTTCTACCTTGTGCAAGTGCTTGCGAAACTTTCCGTAGAATGCAAGGAACTGATTAATACCGAGGCCAGTCAGTAGGAAAGGGACTGCCAAACCCGCCGAGTAAAAGGCGGAAAGGAGCAGACCACTACGCCAACCGCCGCTGGTTGCCGCCAATCCAATAATGCCGCCGAGGATTGGTCCAATGCACGGTGTCCAGCCAGCGGCAAAAGCGATTCCCAGCGTAAACGATCCCAGCGCGCCGCGCGGTTTGTCGTCAGAAAAGAAGCGCGTGTCTTTGTAGAGCGCAGATATCTTCAGGAGGCCGATGAGCTGAAGTCCGAAGGCAATAATAATTAGCCCGCCGATTACTCGCACCCAGATGTTATTGATAATCGCCGCGCCGATGAGTCCTGCAGTGGTTCCCAAAGCAAGAAAAATTACCGAGAGCCCGGCGTTGAAAGCGAGTGAATTGAAGATTACCGCGCGTCGGGCATTCGTGCTCGTCCCGCCTTCCTTCAGGCGGTCGATGCTTACGCCGGACATTAACGAGATGTATCCCGGCACCAGCGGCAAAACGCACGGCGAAAGAAACGAGAGCACGCCGGCAACGAAGGCAATCCCGATTGTTATGTTTTGATCCGGCATGTTACTTCGCGCTCACCGCCTCGGTGCTCTTCACCGCGTCTTCAGCCACCACTTTCTCGATCATCTTACCCAACGCCGCGATTTCTTCCGCGCGCGCGCCCATCGATATGTATCTTATTCTCCCCTGGCGGTCGATCAGAAATGACATGGGAATGGAAAACACGCCATAGTTGAAATCATTAACTGCGGTCTCCGCAACTGCAGTTCCGTAAGGCAAACGATTCTTCTTCTTAAAGCTGCGTAGATAAACAAGTTCTTCACCATGCGTCGCCTTGCGGCCACCTACGTTCCCGGAATAATTTGTCATCCCGAGAATAACCAGTCCTTTGTCCTTATACGTTTCATGCCACTGCTGCAACTTGGGGAATACAAAGCGACATGGACCACACCAGGGCGCCCAGAAGTCGAGCAGCACAACCTGGCCGCGCAGATCGGAAAGTTTCACCGGGGCTTGACCGATCCATTGAGTCGCCACTATTTCCGGCAGTTTGCTGGTCTCGGCCGGCGGCAACTCATTAAAAATTTTAAGCGGGTCAATTGACCGGTCCAATCCCGCCAACCGAATATTGGCCAGGCGCAAAAGGTTTCCAGACGGAAAAGCCAGGGCGAGCTTGCGCAGTTCCTGAACATTCGCAATCGCTTCGTCTTTTTTATTCAGATTAATATAGGCCTCTGCTAAATACGAGGCCGACTTGAAAAGCATATCGTCGCGGCGGAAGGTGTTGATACCTTTGTTGCTGACAGCCAGGCGAGCGACCTTTTCCATCTGCTGGGCATGCGCGGCCATGCGCTGGTAATCCTTCGATTTTTTGAACAGCTCCGTAACCAACGTCTCCATTCCAAACCATTCGGCCAAACTCTGCGGCTGATTGTCCGCATAATCCGCCACGGCCCGCTCGGCTTCCGGGATCAAACCTTTGCGCGTTGAGTAAAGCACGACCACTGCACGCGCAAGTTGGGCATTTTGTCCGCTGGCTTTGCCGCCGAGATAATGACGCATCGCTTCGAGGGCGCCGTCTGCATTGCCCGCCAGGTGAAAAAGCATGCCCAGATAAAACTGGTCCATCTCTGACAACCCCTTACGCGCGCGCAAAACTTCCGCGTACTTCGCCGCCAGATCTTTTTGTTCCTGCTTGGTTTTGCTGTCCAGTCTTGAGTCGTACGGAATTTTTTGTTTGTTGAATTCGGTAAATTTCTTATCGACGTAGGTGTTTACTTCGGCATACAAAATGTTGGCCGCCTGCGTGTCAGGCAAGGCACTTGTTTCGTTATTGGTCAGCGCCGTCTGCCCGCTGGCGGTTACGCTCCCTAACAATACGAGCGCGATCAGGGTTGGAAAAATTTTATTCGAGAACTTCATTTGAAGCAGTTGGACGTCAGCAAACGGCCGCGCGTTGGAAACGATCAGGCGAAAAAATCTGCAATGGCGGTGGGATCTCCCGGTCAACTATCGCGCGCGCCAGCAGTTCTGCGGTAACCGGCGTCAATAGAATTCCATTGCGGTAATGGCCGGTCGCATAGAAGACTCCTGCAATTTCAGCACAAGGACCGAGCACTGGCAAACCGTCAGCCGCGCGCGGCCTCAATCCCGCCCAGGATGACGTGAGCGGCAGGGCGGCAATGCGGGCACTGATCTCCAGCGCCGCCGTCACAATCGATTGCATTCCTGCTGCGGTAACGCGCTTGTCAAAGCCCGCATGTTCAGTGGTAGAGCCGGCCAATAACCGTCCGTCGCGGCGCGGTACCAAGTAGCCACGCGAGCTGTAAATCACGTGTTGTGCAATCTGGGGCGTGGCGTCGAAGGAAACCATTTGCCCACGCACCGGCTCAACGCGAGGATTGGGCAACGCCTCATTTAAGATCTGACTGGTCCAGGCGCCGCCGGCAATTACAACTTTTTCAGTGGCTATGAACCCCCGCGATGTTTCAATACCGGCCACGCCATTGTGTTTGATATCGAGCGAGTCCGCCGAGACTCCCGTCAACACCCGAACACCGAGCGCCTCATTCGCCGCTGCCAGCGCGCTAATCAATCTGCGGTTTTCCACCTGCGCGTCGAGCGGAAATCTCAAGGCGGCGCGTACGCCGTCAGAGACGCAGGGTTCCAGTAGCTTTGCTGTGTCACCGGATAATTTCTCAACGTCCAAGCCAGTGCTCACTTGCCATTCGTAACGCTTCTCAAGCTCGCTTTCGTCCTCTTCAGTAAAGGCCAAATACAACGTTCCCGAATTCTCGAGTTCGATGTCGATGCCAGTTTCGTCGTGGAGAGATTGAGCAAACGCAGGGTAAAGATCGCGGCTTTGGCAGCAGAGTCGAAAGAAATCGTCGTCGCAATCGGCTTCCGCCTGTGGCGCCAGCATTCCGGCTGCGGCGGACGAAGCCTCTGCTCCTAAACTTGATCGTTCTATGACCAGCACATCGCGCAGGCCGCGTTTTGCGAGGGCGCGGGCGACCGCGATGCCAATGACGCCACCACCGATAATCGCAACGTCTGCTGTTTTTTGGAATTCACTCATCTTCCGGTTGGTCTGTGGTCAGTTGTCAGTGGTCAGTTGTAGACTTATGCTGTTGCATCCAGGATATGGTTTGGCGGGAGACGACGCGGGTTTTTATTTCTGACTTCTGACTTCTGATTATGAAACATCGTATCACACTGATTCCAGGCGACGGCATCGGACCGGAAGTTACTTCAAGCGTAGTGCACATTATCGAAGCCGCGGGCGCTGAGGTTGAATGGGAAACGCATTATGCAGGCGCGCAGGCGGTGGAAAAGTTTGGCGAGACGCTACCAAAAGAGTTGCTCGACTCGATCAGGCGCAACAAGGTCGCTCTGAAAGGTCCCGTTACCACGCCAATCGGAAAAGGCTTCACTTCCGTTAACGTTGGACTGCGCAAAGCGCTCGATCTCTATGCCAACGTTCGTCCCATTCGGGCGCTGCCTAACGTTCCCTGCCGCTATCCCGAACTCAGTCTGGTAATAGTTCGTGAAAACACGGAGAGTCTCTATGCTGGTTTGGAGCATGTGGTCGTTCCGGGGGTGGTTGAGAGCCTAAAGATCATTACTGAGAAGGCATCAACGCGCGTTTCGCGTTTTGCATTTGAGTTTGCGCGGCGCGAAGGACGAAAGAAAATTACCTGCGGCCACAAAGCGAACATCATGAAGTTGTCGGATGGACTCTTTCTCGACTGCTTCCGCAAAGTGGCGACGGAATATCCCGAGATCGAGGCCGACGACAAAATCATCGACAACGCCTGTATGCAACTGGTGATGCGGCCTGAACAGTTTGACGTGATGCTGTTGGAGAATCTTTACGGCGACATCGTCTCGGATCTTTGCGCGGGTTTGATTGGCGGTCTGGGTTTAGTGCCCGGCGCAAACATTGGCGAGCTTGGCGCCGTTTTTGAAGCTGTTCATGGTTCGGCGCCTGATATTGCCGGTCAGGGAATCGCGAACCCGACGGCGTTGTTGCAATCTGGAATTCTAATGTTGCGCCATCTGGGCGAACGCGAAGCGGCTGACAGAACTGAAAACGCGATGTTTGAAGTTTTTGCCGAGGGCAAAGTGCGCACGCGCGACATTGGTGGCACTGCGAAGACTGCAGAATTTGCCGAAGCAATCATTTCGAAAATGAAATAGTAAGTGTACTCACGGCTGCTCTGTGCGTCCTTTGATGTGTCCTCTGTGACTTTGTGGTGGCCGTACTTTTTTGGCTGAACGAATTCCACCACAGAGGCACAGAGTTCACAAAGGACGCACAGAGAACCCTCACCCAATAAAATTCAGGCGTTGCGGTGAAGTTGGTTACTGGCGGTTGTTAGGTCCTCCACGCCGCCCACGACCGCGCATGCTATCTCGTTCCTGTTGAAACTGCTTCCACTGCTCGGGTGTCAGTACCTTTTGTAAACGCTCATCCGCTAGAGCGCCAGTGAACAGCTGGAACAACTCCGGACGTTGGTGGCACGGATTAGTTGCAAGAAATGAGCTGGAACCGGCCGAGCAGGCGCTGACTGCAGCGCAGGCAAAATTGGCAGAGACAAAACAGCTAATTGCCAATGCAGATCGCCTGATTGCGGAAACGAAGGCGGTCGAGGATCTGGCTAAGTCGCAGGCAACGAAGAACCAAATAACATTGGCGGTTCGATAATTGCGCATCTGCCAAACATCCAAACATTCTTTATGAGTAAGTTTGGCCGTGCACTTCCGCCAGCGCGATAGGGCAAAGCTCAACCCACAATGCGCTTAACTACGATCACCGAAATGCAGTCGATGTCGCGTGCGCACTCAGTTTCTAATTGAGTCGGTAGTTTCGAGTTTGACCGGAGGGCTGATCGGGATCTTGCTTGGCTTAGGAGTCTCGCTGCTAATTCCATCGTTACTCGGTTGGCCCACGTCGGTTTCGACTGCGGCGGTTATAGGTTCCGTAATCTTCTCTGCCGCCGTGGGAATCTTTCTTGGCTACTAACCCGCGCGCAAGGCCGCGGCGTTGGATCCGATCGATGCGTTGCGGTACGAATAATGTGGAAAGAAAGAGCGGAGGTAAACCACCCTTCTGGACCTTGAGACTACAACATTGAGCTCAGCAACTTGCCTGAAGGTCTTTCGATCCCAGGGCCCCGTTCAACTATGATCAGCTCATGGTTGGGAAGGGTGGTTTACCCCCGCTCTTTGTCTTGAAATTTATTTCATTCATAGCGTAGCGCCTCAATTGGATTTAACCGCGCCGCTTTCCATGCCGGCCATAGGCCAAAGGTCAGCCCCAAACCGACCGAAACAATAAAGCCGACCACTGGTGCCCACAACGGAATGTACGTCGGCATGATCATTTGGATCAGCAGCGCAATTATGCAGCCGGCAATGATTCCCACTAATCCACCCAGTCCGGTTAGAGTGGCCGCTTCAATTAAAAACTGGATGACGATGTCGCGGCGGCGCGCGCCAATTGCTTTGCGCACGCCAATCTCACGAGTTCGCTCAGTAACCGAAACCAGCATGATGTTCATCACGCCAATACCGCCAATCAAAAGTCCCACACTTGAAATCGCCACCATTAAGGCAAACACACCGCCGGTAATGGCGCCAAACTGCGAAAGGATTTGTTCCGAAGTGGAGACACCAAAGTTGTCAGGAGCGCCAAACTTTACCTTGCGCCGGCGTCTTAAAAGCTCGCGCACCTCCTCTACCGCCTGATGCATTTGACCAGGTCGCGCCTGGGCCATCACAAAATTGTCATCTACGTCCGGATAACTTTTCCTCAGCGTGAGATAAGGCATGTACACCGCTTTATTTTCGTTGTTGGGATCTTCAGCACCGACCAGGAAGACATCACGCTCGGCTAACACACCCACAACGCGATAGCCGCGGCCGTTGATCGTCACATCTTTGTCAATTGCATTGCTGAAGGGAAAAAGCGTGTTCGCGACGTCGCGACCAATCACCAGCACATTCGCGTGACGTTCGTTCTCGTCATCGGTGAAATAGCGGCCTTCAGCGATGTTGGTTACGCCCATCTTGAAATATGACGGTGACGCCCCCTGCACCGCGGCGTTCGTCATCTCAATGTCGTGATAGCGAACGTTGACGCGTTGCGTGAAGGGCCCGCCAAAGAAATCTACCGGAGACATAAACGCCGCCGAATAAACTATTGCGGGACATTCGCTGCCGATGGCCTCGTTATCTTCATAGCTTAGAGGCTTGCGCATGCGCTCTTCCTGAGTTGGATTAAAGTTAAACCCCGGATCAAAACGGTAAATGTAAATTGAGTTCGTCCCGAATGATTCGATCTCTTTGGAAACGCGCGCATCGATTCCGGAAACAAAAGCAGCGATCACAATCACGGTCATGGTGCCGATTACCACACCGAGAATAGTCAACAGCGAACGGAGTTTGTGCTGCCAAAGGGTGTCCAGGCCCATTCGCAGGTTTTCGAAGATGTTGCTCTGAAAGAATTTCACGACGTTACTAATCGACAGGATTTACAAGATGAACAAGATTCCAAGAGAACAATGAAAAACGGAAGACTACATGTGAATTGGGCTGATCCAAAATCTTAATGTCGATCAATCCTGTTCATCTTGTAAATCCTGTCCAACCATCAGTCCGCTCTTAAGGCTTCAATCGGATCCAGCTTGGCCGCGCGCCAGGCTGGATACACTCCCGAAATCAATCCCACCGTCGCTGAAACAACTAAGGCCACAGTTACTGCAAACAGCGGCAGGACTGTCGGTACTGGCGTAAGTACCGCAACCAGTTTCGCGAGCAAGTATGCAATGGAGATTCCGATCGCGCCGCCAAGCAGCGATAGCAGCGTCGACTCCGCCAGGAACTGCTTGAGAATGTCGGTGCGCCGCGCGCCAATGCTCTTGCGAATACCAATCTCTTTGGTGCGCTCAGTCACCGACACCAACATGATATTCATAATAACGATGCCGCCGACGACCAGCGATATTGAAGTTATGCCAATGGCTGCGACTTGAATAGTCCCAAAGATCTTATCGCGCAATTCATTGATCGCGCTGGGCGTAATAATTCCGAAGTTATCTTTCTCGTTTGAAGACAATTTGCGGCGTGTTCGCATTACCACCCGCGCTTCTTCAACGGCGTCGTCATATGTTTCCTGGCTGGTCGATGTAACACTTAGGTTAATCGAACGGCGCGATCCGTAAAACGCCAAAAAGGTAGAGAGCGGCATCGAGACAAACATGTCCTGCGGCTGCCCAAAAACTGACCCTTCAGCTTGTGCTACCCCAATGATCTCAAATGAGCGGCCGTCGATGCGAATCGTTTGGCCCAACGGGTTAGCGGTGGGAAACAATTTATCGGCAACGTCGGCGCCGATAAACGTGACGTTGCGCCGTTCGTCCTGGTCAATTTTGTTGAAGTAGCGTCCTTCGCGCACTTCGATACGTTCGATGTCGGCGATGTTAGGCGTACTCGCGATGATGTGAACGCGAAAAAGATTTATTGAACCAAACTTTACATCACCGCCACTGTCTTCCTGTCCGCCAACGTCCTGAATCGAGCCGCCGTGGGCGGCAAGCGCCGCAGCGTCGTCGAGCGTCACGTCTTTGTTGCGCCTGCGCGCGGCATTCAACGCTGACACGCTTGAGAAATCCTCAATTGAGAATTTTTGTACTACGAAAGCGTTGGTACCGATGTTTGCAATTTTCTCGTCGACGTAAGCGTTGAAGCCCTCGATTAGCGAAACCACGACGATCACGGTCGCAACGCCAAAGATTACGCCCAGCAACGTTAGAAATGAGCGCAGCTTGTGCGCGAGTATCGCCGAGATCGCAAGTTTGATGGCTTCGAGAAAAGGCATTAGTACACCGCAGATTAAAAGAAGTTCTGATTGTTATCTACGCATAGTTTTACGGTAGGTTTCAAGCAGTACAAAGTCCAAGCTTTAGCTTGCCGCCGTCTGCGCAAGAGCAACCTGAAGGTTGGACTCTGAACTACAAAGATTCAATAACGGTGTGATTGGAATTGGGTGTTGAGTGGCATAGACTTCAGTATGTGCTTCGTTAGTCGCCAAAGACTAAAGTCTATGCCACTCTAACGGCGTGAGCGTTTCTTGGCTGGCGTGGCAGGCGTTTTTGTTTCTAGTAGCCGTTTTGTCTTTGCGGGCAGTTTGTCGCGCACGAGTCCGTAGGCTGTCCGCAACAGCTCTTTCAGCTCGCGGTCAGACAAAACATCGAAACGCTCCAATGCAACCCAGTGATACCGGGCGACGTAAGGCGCAGGAATAATGCCATCCTGTTCAGTAAGCTCGGCAAACTTTTCCGGTGTGCACTTGAACGACATGCAGTGATCAGAGGATGGCTCAAGCGAGACGACGGCAAACATTTTTTCGCCAAGGCGAAACAGCAGATCGTTGCCCCATTGCACTTTTTCATCAACGTGCGGCAGAGACAAACAGAAGCTGCGAACTGATTCGATGTCCATGGCGGCTAAGAGCAAAGGGCGAAGCGCATGGCGCAAAAAGCTGAATGGCGACGGAAAAGAGATTGCTGACTCTTACCTCTTTGCACTTAGCGCTTTGCCCCCATCAGTTCCAGCACCGCCGAAGTCATCGCCTTGACGCCGGTACGTAAGGTCGGTTCCGGCAAAGGTGCAAACAATGCCGAATGAAGCGAGGGCAACGGTGTTCCTGTTGCCTTGCTTTGCTTCACTTTTTCAGGATCGACCGCGCCCAGAGAAAAATCTACGGCTGGAATCTGTTTGTCCAGAGCAAAATAACCGAAGTCTTCACTCACCATTAAAGGTGCCAGTCTGACTACGTTTTCCGCTCCGAGCGCTTTCGCGAAGACTCCTGCCAACCGTTCGGTCAACGCCGGGTCATTGTAGGTGGCGCCAGTAGCCTGCGTTTTGCTGACTGTGACAATTGGAGCGCGATCGTCCGGAATGCCCGCCGCCAGGGCGATTCCTTTTGCGATGCGCGCGATTGATGCGAGCATTCTTTGTCTCACCTCCTCACGGTACGCGCGTACGGTGAGTTGAAGGTCAACCTCATCCGGGATGATGTTGTGTTTGCTGCCGCCGTGAATCGAGCCAACGGTGATTACTGCCGGATCCAGCGGCGAGTTTTCTCGGCTCACGATTGTTTGCAAGGCTAAAACTATTTCCGCGGCAACCACAATTGGATCTTTGGTCGTTTCCGGAGCGGCGCCATGGCCTCCCAACCCGCGAATTTTTATATCCACAGAATCGGAGCTGGCGAATGCATACCCCGGCGTATATCCAACCTTGCCGGCCTCCAGGTTGGAATTGTCATGAAGCGCAATCACGAAATCAGGCTTGGGAAACTTTTCATACAGACCATCGCGCAACATTGCGCGCGCTCCAGCTACGATTTCCTCGGCGGGCTGACCGATAATGATCAAGGTGCCGTGCCATTGATCTTTCAACTCGGAAAGCATCTTTGCAGTGCCCAGCATGCTGGTGATGTGGACGTCGTGCCCGCAGGCATGCATCACACTCACCTCATCGCCTGCATCATTTTTCGCTTTGACGGTGCTGGCGTAAGCAAGTGCGGTTTTCTCATTAACCGGCAAGCCGTCAAGCTCAGTGCGAATTAATACGACCGGGCCCGCGCCATTTTTCATAACGGCAACAACGCCATAGCTGGTCCAGGCTGGGTTTTCGTATTTACCAAAGCGTTCGGTTACTTCATAGCCCAACGCGCGCAACTGAGCGGCAAAAAAGGTGGAAGTCTTTTCTTCATAATGCGACAACTCAGGCGCGGCATGCAGCGTTTTGTAAGTTGCCACCCATGAAGCAATGTTCTTATCGATCATGGCATCGAGTGCAGGTTGTTGTGCATAAGTGCCGCTTGCCGATAGAACGGTGAAAACTAAAGTAATAAGCCCGATTCTATTTCGCATTGATTGCTCCAGTAAGAAGTTTTTGGAAAAGTAATGAAGATACGAAAGCGTCCCTAAGAGCGGGGGCACAACCTGATCAGCTCACTAATCCGCGCCAGGTGATAGTCATCGTGTTCGGCCTGGAAAAACAACATGTCAACTAAACGCATCGGCACTTTCAATCGCGGGTGATGCGCCACCTTGGCGAACATCTCAGACGGCAACTCATCCAACCGTTGGACGAGTTGTGTTCGTGCGCCGCGAAAGTTCGTCAGGATTGATTCTACCGGCGTAAGATTGTGATCTGCTGCGAAGGTTTTTTGGTTTGACATATCAGCCGCGTGCAGGGTTTCAACCCCCGCCAAATACTCATCGAGTCTGCGACTAAACAATTCTTCAAGGTCGAGTAGATGGCCGGCATTCTCCTGGATGGACCAGCGCTCGCCGTCCCGGCTTGTCAAAAACGCCGCCGGAGTTGCATGGATGCGATCTTCGAGGCGGGCCGGCGTACCGCGCACGCGTTCAATCATCTCCGGAAAAACCTCAACCGGATAATTAAACGCAAATCTTCGCGCGCCCCATTTTAGATATTGCGACATGTTAGGGTAGTTTTGAAGCGCGGCAATCCTACAACTTTCTTTGTAGTCGTAACAAGATTTTCCTGGATTGCGCCTTAAGAAGAATGGTGATATTAGCAACGCCGCAGCGACGATAGTGGCATAGACTTTTCAGTCTGTGCCCTGCTACCAGACACATCCTGAAGTCTATGCCACTTTTTTAAAGACTAAGCGAAACTCCTCTTCCAGAAGGAACTAATTTTATGCCGAGTAATCTAAAACACTTTGCGGTTCATGCCGGCGATGTCGGTCGCGCGCGTAAGTTTTATGAGCAGGCGTTTGGTTGGCAGTTTACCGCCTGGGGACCGTTGGGATTTTTTCTTATCAAGACGGGAACTGACGACGACCCGGGCGTGCAGGGCGCGCTTCAGGGCCGTCGCGAAGTTGTGGCGGGCAAACCAATGTTTGGCTTCGAATGCACGCTGGGGGTGGAATCCATTGACGATACAATCAACGCCGTCGAAGCAAACGGCGGAAAGATTGTCATGCCAAAGTTTCATATTCCCACGGTCGGTACGCTCGTGTTCTTTGAAGACACAGAAGGAAACGTGGTCGGCGCCATGCAGTATGATGAAGGACACGCTTAAAACTGGGCCCGGCATCGCCTTCAGCTCCCAACGCCCGCAAGATTCACTCTGCTGCACGGCTCGCGGAAAACTGTTATTTTATGCCGCCGTAAAGCAAATTTGTTAGTTTGCGGTGTCACCATTTCATTCAAGTTGAGCGGCACCGCGCCATCGCAAAACTAACAGTTTGCTTTACATCCGGGCTAAACATCTATTTCCCCTGATGGAAAGGTTCGGTCTTGAGTTCTGAGAAAACAATAGGCATTGGTATTGTCGGCGCCGGCTTTGCGCGCACAACCCAAATTCCCGGCTTTAAGAATTGTACCGATGCGCGCGTAGTCTCGATTGCCAGTCGTAACCGGGAGAACGCAGAAAAGGTCGCCGGCGAGTTCGGCATTGAGCATGTGGCGAGCGATTGGCGGGAATTAGTCCAACGTGATGATGTGGATCTCGTCAGCGTTGTTACGCCGCCAGCAACTCACATGGAGATCACGCTGGCGGCCCTGGCGCACGGCAAAGCTGTGTTGTGCGAAAAGCCAATGGCGATGTCTGCCGAAGAAGCAAAGCAGATGAGTGAGCAGGCGCAGCAGGCGAACGTGCTCGCATTGATCGATCACGAGCTACGGTTTCTGAGTAATCGACACACGATGCGCGCCATGGTCCATCGCGGCGCTATCGGCAAGCTGCGACACTGCAACTACGTTTTTCGTTCCGATTATCGCGCTGTTTTGGATCGTCCCTGGGACTGGTGGTCCGATGAAAAAATGGGTGGCGGCACACTCGGTGCGATCGGCTCGCACGCGGTTGATTCGTTTCGCTGGTTGCTCAACACGGAGGTAAATGAAGTCTCTGCCATGCTTTCGACTCATATTGCGCAACGTCCGGATAAGAGCAGCGGCGGGATGCGACAAGTGACTTCTGACGATGACACGAAATTAATGCTCCGGTTCAATGATTCCAACCTGGGCTCGAACGTCACAGGCACCGCGTCCCTTTCGGTTGTCGAATCAGGCAAGTATGAAAATCGTTTTGAGGTTTATGGCAGCACTGGCGCGCTGATGGTCGAGGAGAGCGGCGAACTTTGGCATTCACCGGCGGGATCCGGAGCCTGGCGGCCGGTGCAAGTGGATCAGGATCCAATCGCGCCGGGGATGCGCGACGGAAGCTGGTCGCGCGGCTTCACCACATTCTCCTGCGCCATCGTCGAGGCCTTGCGCACGGGCGCGAAGACTGTCGAGGGTGCTGCAACGTTTGCTGATGGGTATCGCATCCAGCTGGTCCTCGACGCTGCTCGGGCATCGAATCAAAGCGGGTGCTGGACAAAAATTCAGTAAAAGTTCCGTCTACGGAGAAGGGTCACTCGAAACTCTGAACTCGAAGCCTTTTCCCCTCCTTATGCCGAAACCCAGAAAAAGTTCCAGACAGACTGTTCGCGTAGGAGTCGACACAGGAGGAACCTTCACCGATTTTGTCTACGAAGCGGGTGGACACTTCCAGGTTTTCAAACTTCCCTCAACGCCATCCGATCCTTCCCTGGCAATCAAACAGGGACTGGAACAAGTCGCTGCAAAAACCGGTATTAAACTTGAAAGCATCGAGATCGTTCACGGCACTACCGTGGGCACCAACGCGCTGTTGCAAAGACGGGGCGCGCGCACTGCGTTGATAACGACCAAAGGCTTCGAAGACGTGCTTGCCATCGGGAGGCAGACGCGACCTGAACTTTACAACCTGAATGCTGTGCGCCCGCCTCCGCTCATACCAGACGAGTTGCGTTTCGGCTTGCGCGAGCGTGTCGGCGCGAATGGTGATGTGCTTGAGCAGTTGGATGAAAAGGAACTCAGCGCGCTGGTCGAGCGCTTGAAGAAACAGAAAGTCGAAGCGATTGCGATCTGCCTTCTCTTCTCGTTCGTTCATCCCCAACACGAGGAACAAATCGCTGGCGCTGTTTCTTCTCTAAACCTTCCGGTATCCATTTCACACGTCATACTGCCGGAGTATCGCGAGTTTGAGCGCACTTCCACGGTGGCGATCAATGCGTACCTGCAGCCGCTGATGGGGAACTACCTGCGACGTCTGGAAACCCACACGCCACATTTGCGCGTTATGCAGTCGTCTGGCGGCAGCATTTCGGCCGGTGGAGCAGCGGCAGAACCAGTGCGCACAATTTTGTCCGGGCCGGCCGGCGGAGTTGTTGGGGCATTGCGAACCGCGCGCGCCGCAGGTTTTCAAAAGATCATTACTTTCGACATGGGCGGCACCTCAACTGATGTGGCGTTGTGCGAACGCGATGACGTCCGCACGACGAACGAAGCGGTGGTGGCGGGTCTGCCGGTTGCCGTTCCAGTCATGGACATTCATACGGTGGGCGCGGGCGGCGGTTCAATTGCCAAAGTGGATGAGGGTGGATCGCTGCGCGTGGGACCAGGATCCGCGGGTGCTGATCCCGGCCCCGCGTGTTATGGCCGAGGATTGATGCCAACGGTGACCGATGCGCACGTGGTGTTGGGCCACTTTGGCGGCGCGGGTTTGTTGGGCGGCGAGTTTGTGCTTGATGAAACGCGAGCGCGAAAAGTAATCCAGGCGCTCGCCGATCAGTTGAGTAAAGCGGCCCAACGTAAAGTTACTGCGATCGAGGCAGCCCAGGGAGTATTGTCAGTGGCAAATACAAACATGGAGCGCGCCCTCCGCCGCATTTCTGTCGAGCGTGGTTACGATCCGCGTGATTTTGCCCTGCTGCCATTTGGCGGCGCCGGCGGTTTACATGCGGTCGAACTTGCGCGCGCGCTGCGAATTCCGCGCATCATTTTGCCAAACGCGGCGGGTGCGCTTTCAGCTATCGGCGTGCTGGCCGCAGACGTGGTCAAGAACCAAAGCCAGACGCTAATGCTCGACGTTGCCGCCGGTATTGATAAGAAACTCGACAACGCTTTTCGCGACCTGGAACGAAGCGCCAGTGGAATTCTTCGTCGCGAGGGATTTCCCGCGGCGAAGCAGCGGCACGAGCGCTCGCTGGCCGTGCGTTACCAAGGCCAATCTTTTGAGCTCGAGATCAAACAGACAACCGGAGATGTCGCTGCACATTTTCATCGCGCACATGTCGAACGCTATGGGTATGCGCAACCAGAAAGCATTGTGGAAGTGGTGAGCGCGCGTGTTCGTTCGGCAGGCATCGTCGAGAAGTTGGGCATGAGAAGAGGGAATGTTTCGCGAAGGCAGTTGGCAAAGGCGGTCAAGCGCGTTACGGCATGCCTCAATGGAAAGAGGTTGAGCACCGCGGTTTACGAGAGACATCTCTTGCGGCCCGGCATGAAGTTAAGCGCACCGGCGATCGTTGTTGAATACTCATCGACTACGTTGATTCCAGCCGGTGTATATGCTGAAGTGGATGCCTCCGGAAACTTGATGCTTCAAGTTAGATAAATTCGCGGAGCAAGCTCTGATGGCCACGATGATTGGATCATTCACGTCAAACAAATTCGCAGGTTGGGAAGGGCGGCTTGCCGCCGCTGAGGTTGGGAACACTCATGAATGATTACAAAAGTAAGAGCGGGGGCAAGCCCGGGGTCCCCAGCGGGGCAGCCCCGCTGGGGTGGAAGCCGCCCTTTCCAACTGAGCATTCTCCAGTTGAGCTTTATCTCCTATGCTCTTGGCGGCGCGGCAGTCAGTAAAACTATGAAGCAGTTTGATCCCACTACGCTGGAAATCTATCGCGCGCTCTACACCTCAGTGGCTGAAGAGATGGGCATCGCGCTGCGGCGCACTGCGTTTTCCCCAAACATCAAAGAACGCCGCGACTATTCATGCGCGGTTTTTGCCGCGCGCGGCAAAGTGATTGCACAGGGCGATCACATGCCGATCCATCTCGGTTCAATGCCGATGGCGGTGGCCTCCGCATTGCGCGCAGTAGATCTAAAGCCCGGTGATGTGGTCGCTCTCAACAATCCGTTTGCGGGCGGCACGCATTTGCCGGATGTGACGCTGGTGACGGGCGTCTTTAGCCGGAAGGCAGAAGCCAGAAGCCAGAAGGCAGAAAGAAAGATTCGGTCTTCTGCCTACTGCCTACTGCCTACTGCCGACTGTCTTTTCTACGTTGCCAACCGCGCTCACCACGCCGACATCGGCGGCGGCACGCCCGGCTCGATGGGATTGGCTACGGACATCTACGGCGAAGGCTTGAGCATTCCGCCGGTGCGCCTGGTGAAAAACGGTGTGCTTGATGAAGACATCATGCGATTGATACTGGCAAACGTTCGCAGTCATGACGAAAGGCGTGGCGATTTTCAAGCGCAGATTGGTTCACTAAAAACCGGGGCCACTCGGCTACTGGAAATCATCGAGCGTCGCGGTCAACGCGAAGCCGCTGACTACGCTGAGCATTTGATCGAGTACTCCGCGAGGCTTATGCGTCACGGCATTGCAACGATCCCAAATGGGGAATATGAAGCGCACGACGCGCTCGACGACGACGGAATTTCCGCCACACCGGTTCCAATTAAGGTGCGGATTAGTATCGCGGGTTCGCGAGCGCAGGTTGATTTTACTGGCAGTGCACCGCAAGTTGCCGGTCCTATTAACGCCGTGGAAGCGATCACGGTTTCTGCCGTGTCTTATGCGTTTCGTTGCCTGCTCGGGGACGATGTGCCCGCCAGCGCCGGCCTTTTGCAGCCAATCGAAGTAATCGCGCCAAAAGGTACGGTTGTTAATGCCGCTCATCCGGCATCGGTGGCAGGTGGAAACGTCGAGACATCGCAGCGCATCGTTGATGTGTTGTTCAAAGCATTGGCCCAGGCGTTACCCAACAAAATTCCGGCAGCCAGTCAGGGCACAATGAACAATCTGACGATCGGTGGCATTGATCCCCGCTCGCGAAAAGAGTTTTCCTATTATGAAACCGTTGCCGGCGGCATGGGCGCGCGGCAACAAGCCGATGGCATGAGCGCAGTACATACGCACATGACCAACAGCCTCAACACTCCAGCCGAAGCGCTCGAATACGCTTATCCCTTGCGCGTGCGTGAATACCGAATTCGCAAAGGTTCAGGCGGCAAGGGAAAACATCGTGGCGGCGATGGCGTGATTCGCGAGATCGAAACGCTGGCGCCTGCGCAAATGTCTTTGCTTGCCGATCGGAGAAAGAATGCGCCTTATGGATTGCACGGCGGCGAGGATGGAAAGCCGGGCTCGGCTGCAATCATTAGTGATGGCATAACGCGCAAGATCAAATCAAAGGGCAGCTGGGAACTGAAAGCTGGCGATCGCGTGCGCATCGAAACGCCCGGCGGCGGCGGACACGGAATCGAGTAGCACAGGCTCCTTAGGAAGTTCTGAATAAGGGTCTTCGACGCGTAGCGTCGGTGTCAGTTTAGCCCGGCGTTTTAACGCCGGGATCAGGAGGGTTAGCGAGTCTCGTCGCGTAGCGACGATTGAATTCTTCGGGCGTCGCTACGCGACGCTAAAACTTTACGACTTTTCCCGGCCTTGAAAGGGTAATAATATACTTGACTGACCACCTAGTAAGGGTAAGATTTCCGACCGGGTGGTTTAGACTTCTCATAGGCGTTCAGTAGGCCAAAGCAAGCGACCAATATGAAGATCAAGCCGCCTATAATGAGTTCACACCATGCCACGACGGGGATGCCTACTCCCTGCCGCTTTGCCTCTTCCTTCGCCTTAATAAACTCACGGCAATAAACTCACGGCAAAAATAGCCCCCGCCAAGAGCGCCGACGAAACCCACGAGGGGGTGTACGTAACCAGCTCTTTCCGCAACTTGAATTGCTTGTTCTAGATTTTGAATGAGGATCTCTTCCTGCATGGCTTACCTTCCTTGTTTAATGCGAGGTATCCGTTAATGGGCGTGTACGAGGTGCGGGCATGGTAATCCTTGCTCAGTGAGGCAGACAAGGTTTATAAAGCAATCTGCTACGCTCACCCTTGAGGGGGTGCTACTTACCTTTGGCGAGGACGGGTAGCGCCCTTTTTTAACACTCCAAAAATAAACTTCCAATCTATGCTTTCCTCTAAAGCATGAAGGCGAGAATCACCGTAGACGCGAAAAGCGCCTTGAGTGCCGTTCAGACTTTGTTGGACGTGCGGCGGGAACTAAAGTTCCAACTGGCGGCCAACCCACTCGCTACTAGCGAACTCGCAAAAATCTCTCCAACCCTTGAACCGAGTACGATCAGCGATGAACTCCGAAAACTCGTCGCTGTCAATATCCTCGTCCTCTTTGACGCCGCCAGCGTCAAGCATTGCTTGGAGCGATTGAAAATTCGTGTGTTGGCGAATGAAACTGTCGGGCATTAGCTCCGGTAACGGAACATTGTGATCGCCTTCCAGTTCTCGCAGTTTTCGTTGTAGTTTTTCAAGCCCGGAGAAATCAACTTCTATGCTCATGTCTACCCCTTCCGATCAAACAGTTACGTTGCCCAAGGGAACGGTAATCAAGGTTGATGGCGTCCCCTATGAATTGCTCACCGACGCCGATGTCATAGGGGGCACGCGCGTACAGGGAAAGGCGAGGCCGATAGCGGCCCCGCCTCTGATAAGTAAAGTGGATTAGTCGTAGCTCATATTGCTGTGAAGCCACTGACTGCCTTTCTCGGAGATGCCCCATGTCGCCCAGTTGCCTTGCAGCCGAACGACTAAAAGCTCGTCGTTCCCATCAATCAATGGCGGCTTCAACTTGTCGCGGATTTCCGTCGCACTCAAATCCGTCTTTATGATCCACGTAGAGTCAAGGTGATGCCAGTAGTACCCTTCAAAGTCCTCTCTCAGGGCTTTAAGTAAAGGATCGTAGTTTTTACCAGGAGCGTTGAGGTCGTATCCCACTAAATAAGTCTTCATTTGTGCCCACCTTTTGCAAATCGTAGGTTTGGGGGTTTTTGTGAAGAGGCTTAGGTGTGCTACTCTAATCTTGGAATTAAGACAGAGTAGTAACTAAGCCCGCCGTTTTTGGTCCCTACGATTCGCCAATCTAAGCCAAAAACGGCGGCTTCATTTTTATACAAGCCGCTACAAAAAGACTGCGCTGCATCGCCAGTCAATTCTAGACAGCTATCCAAACTGTATTGCGGGAAAGTTCGGTGAGGGGCAACGATAAAAACTCAAAATTGATGTGCCCTAAAACAACCATCACGATCTTTTCGCCTTTAGGCGTCAACGCCCTCCGAACTTGATCGCAATACGTGGTGATTATAACCCTAGGTGGTCCAAGCACAAAGCATGAACACATCATTTAACGATCTTTTATTTTTTAGGCGGCTTTGCGCTTCTTCGCAGTCTTCTTCTTTTCGTATTCAGCCTGTCGCTTGTCTATCGTACTTTTTGGGACGGCAATAAGTTGCTTTGCCAGTTTCTCAAAGCGTGCGTATTCCTCTGACGATGGTTTAGTTGTTTTTGCTTTTCTCATTTTCGCTGTCGCCGCCCTTTCTTTTGAACCCCTTTGTGGATCATTGGTTCTGTTTTCCATAATTCAACGGAACTGTCTTTTTGCACCTTGGCTATAAAAGGAAAATTGTTCTGCGCAATCATCTCAATGATCCTTGGCAACGCTTTGATAATGATCGCGGCGCTTTGCGCATCCGTCAAACCCTTTGTGCTTATTACAAA
Organism: Pyrinomonadaceae bacterium; assembly: GCA_051002775.1. GTDB lineage: Bacteria > Acidobacteriota > Blastocatellia > Pyrinomonadales > Pyrinomonadaceae > PSRF01. Next base: position 48,155 of record JBPCLZ010000179.1, read on the forward strand.
CGATTTAACCTTGCCATCTAAGAGCGCGTCCAATTCAAGTAGATGCCTACCTATGGCCTTGTCGCGCATCAACACGATCCATTTCTTTTCCCCTACTTCTGGTAACCAAACCTCGTCCAAAGTATTGTGACGGAATCTTTTGTGATGCGACTCTATCCGCAAGCCAGCCTTACGAAGCTCCCCTAATATCACGTTTCCAGCAAACGAGCGTTCCAAGAAAAAAGTGGTTCGCCTAAGCAGCCTTTGGTAAGGCGCACTCAAAGTCGATTGCTTGTTTAATCTCTGACGCCTCGCACGCATAGTCTTTCGCTAGTTCGGCAATGCTTTCGCCTGCCTCATGCCGATCAGCTACGACAGCCGTTGGCACGCCTACGCCGACCATGATCGGCTTGCCGAACGAGATGCGAGGATCGATCAGAACCAGCTTGGGTTCCTCCGTTTGTTGAGGATGTCGAGTTAAATAGGGATAAAGGGCGATTGCCGCACCGGCAGGATCGCGGTCAATCCGCTTTAGGTGAGCCGTGATCCATTCCCGAACTTCAAGCTGACCTTTTCTCGAAGCGTTTTCTAGCTGCCCCGCAATATCAACTATCAGATCAACGCCCGCTTGCTGAAACCAAAACTCCGCTAACGGGTGCGCAGAGCCATATTTATCCCGCAAGTATTGCATTGCGCTTCGCACTTTCGGCAGGGGGATGCGTGGCTTTCTATACTTGTACCTGATTGCGTCAAGCACGTGTGCTTCAACCAGGTTCACAAAAGAGAGCAGCGGCAAATCTTTGTCAGGTAGTTCGATCAATGGATGAAACGTCCGACTGCCATATCTTTCAGTGGGATAGCTTCGCCCACGTATCCAACTTCGTAGCGTGTCTGGGGGAATTTTGAGAATGTGGGAAGCCTCATATATGCCGTAAGTAGCTATATGACGCGGGTCGCGTCCATGGTATATGTCGTTTCGTTTTCTTGCCATTATCTCGCCTCCTGTGATACACAGATAGCGAGCCGCCGCCCGTGAATGTTGGTAGCATGGTACGGGTAGCAGTTCTGGCAATAATTCGAAACAGTTCTTGAAGGCCGTGAGTTCCCGCTCATGGCCTTCTCTACTTTCTCATTCTTTTTCCTTTAAATTGTCGCGGTTTCCCGCCATCCCTAGCATGAGGGTTTGCCGATAAGTTGCTTGTACTCCAAACGCTTCCCAGTAATCAAGGAAACTAGTGCAGTGAACCTATCGGCATCTGTACCTTTGCGCTTGTTAAATCTGAATGCTTGTTCGTCAAGGTAACGGAAAAGGTGGAACGGTTCGACGGCAACGTAAGTACCCTTGAGGGATCGTTTCAGTAGACTCCAAAAGTTCTCGATCCCGTTCGTGTGAATATGACCGTTTACATATTGCTGAGCGTGATTGATCACGTTATGTATATATGTATCGTCAAGGCCAATGTAGGAACTATGTGCGTCGGTGTAAACCGTCGCGCCGCCTTCAACGTGGTTTCGGACTTCGGGCGCAAGGTGATGTCTGCGAGTGCCACCGACAACCATCGTGCGAACCTCGCCACCGTGGCGCTCTAACAAACCCATGACGGCAACCTTGCCACCGTGTCCCGTCCCCCAAAGTTTGTTACGTTTGCCCTTGTGCATATTCCGCGCCGCGCCGCCAATAAATGTTTCGTCAACCTCGACAGAACCGCGCAGCTTGTTGATAGAGCCATTCTGCATTGCCAGCCGGATGCGATGAAGCATGTGCCAAGCAGACTTTTGCATGATGCCAAGGTGACGGGATAGCTCGTAGGAACTAATGCCGTTCTTCGCGTTGGCAATCAGCCAGATCGCCATAAGCCACTTGTCCAAACCTAAAGGCGAGTCCTCGAATATAGTACCTACCTTGAGGGAGAACTTAGCGCGGGAGTGTTTTTCGTAGCACTTGAACAGATTAGCCTTTGCCAGATACGTTACCTTTTCAGCAACACAAGTCGGGCAACGCACTATGCCATCCGGCCAGCGCATCGCTATCATAAAGGCGTTGCAGTTCTCAGGTTTGGAGAAGTGAACTACCGCTTGCTGTAAAGTCTTTGGGGTTTCCATGCTGTAAAGGTAGCACGGATTCTATGGTCAGTCAAGTATATTATTACCCTTGAAAGGCCGGGCTAAAATCGAGCCGACGCTATGTGTGGAAGAAACTCGATCAGAGTTTTCTTTAGTCTATGTTCTGCTGCTAGGCTGCACCGACTAAAGTCCGTGCCACTAGCTAATCGTCGTGGCCCTGAATGATCTGCTCCAGCTCAAATCCCTCGATATCAGTATTCATCTGCATCCAAAGGGGCAGGTGGTCGGACATCTGATAAGTGAAATCAGTTTTGTTCATTCCGGGGAACAGATCTTTAATGTGCGCAGCATCAATGTAAAAATCCAGTATGCCGCCTTTGTTCGTGAAGTTTTCCGGGAATCCCGCATAATGAAGCATCTGGTCGTAGCGTTTGTCTTTTGCCAGATTACTACCGTGTTCCAATCCCGCCAGCGCCTTCGGAATTTGTAGTCCGTGTTTGCTGATTGCCTTAAACAACGGGCTGGTCTTCGAAGGAATGTTGAAGTCGCCCATGATGATTAGGTCATTGTCTTCTTTGGTTTCTTCCTGTCGCTTCGCTTCGACCCAGTCAGCCAATCGCTCAAGTTCAAGCCGGCGCGGCTCTTCGTCGTCGCCCCAGCGAACGTGCGTAGTCAACACCACAAAGTCGAAGCTACCAGACTTGAATGACGCCATATACGGCGCGCGCCAAAACGATCCTTCGGAAAGATACTCGAAGCCTTTTTTCTTTCTCGGTTCATTGGCCTCCGCCGCCAGGCCATTAAAAACCACCGCGCGCTTGTCGAAGATGTAAGCGATCCGTTCGCGGTTGCCGCCCGCGTCCGGGATCATGTCCGAGTACACCGCGCGCCAATACGGTCCAAGAATCTCCAACACCCGGCCCATGTCTCTCAGATTGTCACGCAGCTCAACCACGCCGATCAGGTCAAACTGGCCGAGGATTTCAGCGATGTAATGAATCGCCGCTGCAGTGCGTGGCTTCTTTCCAAATTCACGAATGTTCCAGGTGGCAATATTGATTGATTCGTCGAGCTTGGATGAAGGGATATTGGCGTCGGCAATGCGTTCGTGGAGAGCAAGGAGACCTTCGGCGATCTCGGCAGAAACGGTTCCATGGTTCATTGAGTTGTCCTTTCGGTGATGAGGTTAAAAGACGAGCGAACTTAGCAACTGGTTCGATCCAGCATAATCATTGGCGTGCGTAGCAATCAAGTAGTTAACCGCCGGTAGATTCCCGGCATCCGTTCCGGCAGCGTCAGTACATCGTCGATGATCGTATAGCCAATGTCTCCGTAAAGATCTTTTAGCTCGGCTTCGGATTCGCGATCGATGGTGATGCAAAAGGGCGTAATGCCCTGGTTCTTGGCCTGCCGCAAAGCTTCGCGCGTGTCTTCGCGCGCGTAACGCGCATCGCCGTAATCGTGATCATAAGGCCGCCCGTCTGACAAGACTATCAGCAGCCGCGTTCGCGCAGTTTGTTTCGCGAGTTTGGCCGTGGCGTGACGAATGGCGGCGCCGAGTCGTGTGTTGTTTTGAAAATTGATGCCGCCGATTCTCTTTTTCACTTCGTCAGAATACTTTTCGGCAAAGTCTTTCACTACATAAAACTTTACGTTGCGCCGGCCTTCTGAGGTGAAGCCGTTTATTGAATATGCGTCACCGACGGCTTCGAGCGCCTCGCTCATCAGCACCAGGCCTTCCTTTTCGATCTCGATAATGCGCCGGCCCGGCCGTGTGTACGGCTGCAACGGATGCCGGCCAATAGTGCGCGCTGTGGACGACGATTGATCCAGCAGGAAAGAAACTGCCACGTCACGCTGTCGGCGCAGGCGCTTTGTATACAGACGTTCTGATTGCTGGCCATCGGCTTTGCGGTCGATGACGTAATCGATCACCGCATTCAAATCAAACTCTTCACCATCTAATTCATTTGTAACGCGCACTAGTTCTTCCGGCTTCATCAATTGAAACTGGTGGCGGATTGAGGAGATGACTCCGCGGTGGCGATCGCGCGTCTGCTCAACGAATTCACGATCGCCGTGCTTAACCTTTTTCTCGATGACCCGGCACCAACCTAGCCGATGGTCAGTAAGCTCGCGATCCCATTCGTCATAGTTGTAGGCAACTTCGCCCTCTTCAGTTGCCTGTTCCGGAAATTCTCCTTCGGTCCAACTTTCCGCGCCGGCAAGTTCATCAGGCTCGCCCTGGGTATTGGGATCGTTCCAGGCGTTGAACAACTCGCGCGCGTCACGACGTTGCGGATCCGGCTGAGCTTGCGTTCGCTTGAAACTCTCGCTGGCGACTTGCTCCTCCTCAACCTCGGAAAAGTCTGCTTCGCTTTCCAACTGCTGAACCGACTCATCAGCGGGCGTCACTGATTGAAACAACGCATTGACGCGACTGGTAGCCATCAAACTATCGCCAACGGTTGCTCCATCCGCGGACAGGTATTGTTCCGCTACTGTTTCCAGCTCGGAAACAATCTGGCTGTAATACTGCCGCGCGTCGTCGGTAGCGCCGCCCAACAACGTCGTTTGAAAAAGCAATTCAAAGGGAACCATCGTCGCCGGCAGCTCAAGGACCGAAGGTCGGCTGCGTCGCAAATGCTCGCGAATCAAATCCAGGTCGCGCGCGAGCCCGCGATACTTCAGTCGCAGGCGTCGATCAATGCGGCAATTTTCCAGCGTGCCAAAAATTCTGCTTGCCAGTTGTTTATCAGGAAATAATTGCAAGACACCGCGATAGTCGACATCGGTAGGACAGGCATTCCTGCCTGTCCCGTTTTCTTCGGGAGCAGGGACAGACGAGGACATCTGTCCTACCATCTCATCAGCCACTGCAAAAGCATCTCGAGCAGCATCGTTGCCCGCATCAAACTCCTCGTGAATCGTTACATAAGCGGCCCGCAGTTCGGCCGTCCCGCGCTCGTATGTGCCAAACTCAATCTGCCCGGCAGCATGCGCCGCTAATACTTTGTAGAGACAAAAGTCGAGCTCATCATCGCCGAACTCTGCAACCGTGGCCGGCAGATGAATCGTGCGCCCATCGCCGATGCGCGCTTCCACCGGCACCGCCGCCAGCGAGCAAACTTCCACTTCGTTACCGGTTAGACCCTCAACATATAAACGAAGAATGTGCGAAACGGAGTCAAGCGTCAGTCCCTGGTTACCACTTCGCAACGCGTCATGACTGCCGCGTGTTTCCAGCGCGAAATAACTGCGACGAGCGCGCGCGTCCTTTCGAGTTGAAGAAAGTCCGAGCTGCGCCCACTCTTCAAACTGTTCGACACTTACGCCGCGCAACGCGAGCGCGCTGGAACGAAAGCAGGCAAGCGCTGCTTCGCCGTCAGTTTCCGCAATGCTGCGCGTAACTCGAATAACACGAATTGCGAGGTTAACTGAACGCGCGTGATCTGTTTGCGAGATTAAGCTGCGCACAAATCGGGGGCTGCTGCGCACAAAGGCAACTAGACTCGCGTTGCCATGCTGGGCCACGGCCCGAAGCAATTCGAGCCATTCGTCAAACGCTTCAGGCAACAGTCTTAGAATTTCGCCGCCGACCAGCAGCAACTGCAACGCTGCGCCACCGCCGCGCTCGAGAAACGCCACGGTCTGATCCAATAACCTGATCGCTTCATCGTTGTTGAGACTTTCGAGCGCTTGAGGAAGCGAGCCCCAGGCATCAGCCGCAATGCCGCCGGCGCGCGAGGCGAAGCCGGCCGACATCTCGATTGATTTCTGTAAAACGTCAGGCCCGGGAAAGGTTTCGAGCCGCTTAACGACTTCCGGAATCTGATTCAAAAAGTCGGCACTGTGCCGAGCAGAACGCCGCGCGATGTCGGACGCAACCTCCAACAATGGCGTCAACAAATTAGGATCGGAAATACTATTCAGCAGCGCAGGGACCGTACGAAAAGTATCAACTGCAATCGCAATGGATAGGCCAAGCTGCCGCGAACAAAGCTGAAAGAGAGACGTGCGCGCTGCGGAAGAAAGAGGCTGTAGATCAGTGACGCCGGTGGTGAAAAAAGTAATTGCCGTCTCGACATCACTCATTGCCAAGCGACGGCCCAGTTCCCCCCATTCACGAAGCTCATCCGCTTGCAGAACGCTGGCCGCTTCGGGCGCGGCCCGCAGAAACTCAATTCCCGCGCGCAGAGAGATGCTTGCTATCGCCGCTCCCGTTTCCAGCGCCGCGGCGGATTGCTCTAGCGGCAAAGCAGCGATGTCACGCGTTAGCTTGAGAAAAGACTGGTGCTCAGAGTGAGTATTAGGATCGTCGTTATCGTGCTGCATAGCTAAACAGGATGGACGCGAACCAAAATCAAATCACGGTCGTGACGATCTCGCGGATGCTGCGTTGCAGCTCGCGATCGTCGGTGATGGGTGAGCACATGGCGACGTTTGCGGCGGTCACAGGCGGGATACCGAGAGTGATTAGTTGGGCAGCGTAAATCAGCAGGCGCGTCGAGACGCCTTCTTCCAAGCCGTGCCCGCGCAAGTTGCGCACCTTCTGGCCGATGAGTACCAGGTCGCGTGCCGTGCCTTCGTCAACTCCGCCTTCGCGCGCGACGATTTCAGTTTCCAACTCCGGAGGCGGGTAATCGAAATCGATGGCCACAAAACGCTGCCGCGTCGATTGTTTCAAATCCTTGAGAATGGATTGATAGCCGGGGTTGTAAGAAACCACCAGCATAAAATCTGCTGGCGCGTCGAGTATCGTTCCGCGCTTTTCGATCGGCAGCCGCCGCCGATGGTCCGTCAGGGGATGAATGATAACAACCGTGTCCTTGCGCGCCTCGACCACTTCATCGAGATAACAAATCGCGCCGTTGCGTACGGCCGAAGTCAATGGACCATCGTGCCAGACGGTTGCTTCACCTTCGAGTAGGAAGCGGCCGACCAGATCGGTTGACGACAGGTCCTCATGACAGGCGACGGTAATCAACGGCCGCTCGAGCCGCCAGGCCATGTGCTCGACGAAACGTGTCTTGCCACAGCCGGTTGGGCCTTTAAGTATCACCGGCAGCCGCGCCGTGTGGGCCGCGGTAAACAGGTCGACTTCACCGTTTACGGGCAGGTAATACGGCTCTTCGGTGATCTGGAATTCTTCGATGGCGCGTTCGGGCATAGGACTCGTAAATCGTGAATCGTAAATAGTGCTTTTGGTTCGGCTTAACTGTGAATGCTAACATGCTCGGCGTCTTACGTTGTAACCCGAAGCGTTATTGTAAGCATATTTGAAGCTGCAGGGAGTTCTCAGTTTCAAGGGCCATTTGAGTCAGGCCGAATCGATTTGCGATTTACGATTTACGATTTACAAACATGAAGATAGCAGTAGCAATGTCCGGTGGCGTCGATTCTTCTTCAGCCGCAGCCATTTTGAAGGAGCAGGGCCATGAATTGGTCGGCTTCACGATGCAGCTCTGGGATCAGCGGCGCGGCATCAACAAAGACGAGAATGGCGATCCGCTGCCTTCGCGTTGTTGTTCACTCGACGACGTTTATGATGCGCGTCGAGTAGCCGAGGAACTGGGCTTTCCGTTTTATGTGCTGAACCTCGAGAAAGATTTCGAGCGCGATGTGGTCCAGCCATTCATTTCGAGCTATCTAAGTGGCGAGACGCCGATTCCCTGTGTGGCCTGTAACAGCCGGCTGAAGTTTGCTTCACTCGATCGTCTGGCGGCGAGCCTCGGTTGCGACAAAGTAGCGACGGGTCACTACGCGCGGGTCGAGTTTGACGACGCGGCGAATCGCTACCGGCTTTTCCGCGGGCGCAATCCTGAGAAAGACCAGTCGTATTTCTTGTGGGAACTAACTCAGGATCAACTGTCGCGCGCGATGTTTCCCCTGGGTGAAATGTCGAAAGCGCAGGTGCGCGAAGTGGCGCGGGATCACAGCATGGCGGTGGCGGAAAAAGCGGAGTCGCAGGAGATCTGTTTTGTTCCCGACGGCAACTATGCCGGCTTCATCCATCGCTATCTCGCAGCTACAAATGCTGAGGAGCGACTGCCCGGTGACGGCGAAATAGTGGACACACGAGGTGAAACGATTGGCCGCCACAGCGGCATTCATCGTTACACGGTGGGCCAACGTCGCGGCATCGGCATCGCAACCAGCAAGCCGTTGTATGTTATTTCACTAGACGCAACGCGCAATCGGGTGGTAGTCGGCGATGATGATGAACTTGCCGGCAGGAGTTTCACGGCCGCCGGGGTGAATTGGGTCGCGCTGGATCAACCAACTGCGCCGGTGCGGGCCGAGGTGCGGGTGCGTTATCGTCACAATGCAGCCGCCGCCACGATCATGCCGCTCGAGACCAATCGGGTACAAGTCACTTTTGATGAGCCGCAGCGCGCCATCACGCCCGGTCAAGCGACTGTGTTTTACCGAGACGATGAGGTTGTCGGCGGCGGCTGGATCGTGAAAAGCAAGTAGGCAGAAGGCACTAGGCAGAAGGCAGCAATAAGATCACCTCTAAACTGCCTTCTGTTTTCTGTTTCTGCCTTCTGCCTACTGCCTACTGCCTTCTGGCCTTTTTTAAACCTTTTTCCCTCGCCAAACGTACTCACACAGCGAAGAAATCATTCAATTACTCTAGTTTGAGGCTGGAAATACTATGGCAATGTCACGAACGCGCAAGACGGTACTAATTATCACCAGCGTGGTGGTGGTTCTACTTCTAGTGGTGCTCATCGGCCTGGCGCTGCTGGTTTCGACCTTCCGGCTAGGCGAGCCAAGCATCGAAAACAACAGCGTGCTGGCGCTGCGCGTCGCTGGCTCTCTGCCGGATTACGTGCCCGACGATCCGCTACGAAGATTTTTGGGAAACACCGATCAATCGCTTTCCAATCTCACCCTGCAATTCAGCAAAGCCAAAGTAGACAACCGCATCAAGGTGATCCTGCTCGACATCAACATGTCCAGCGCAGGCATGGGAAAAGGTGAAGAAATTCGCGACGCGATTGCCGACTTTCGCTCGTCGGGTAAACCTGTTTATGCCTACATCGAGTACGGCACTGACAAGGAGTACTACATTGCCAGCGCTTGCGACAAAATTTATGTAGCTCCTCCGGGCGAATTATTCATTAATGGCTTCGGCGCCAATGTAATGTTTTTCCGCGGCTCGCTGGACAAGCTCGGCATTTATCCGGACATGGTCCAAATGGGCAAGTATAAGACGGCGGTAGAGACATTCACGCGCAAGGACATGTCGGAAGCGAATCGTGAGTTCATTAACTCGTTGTTGGACGATCTCTTCAACCGTTATGTCGAAACAATCGCGAAAGCCCGCCAGAAATCCGCGGATGAGATGCGCGCGATAATTGACGATGCTCCCTACAGCGCCGCCAAAGCAAAAGAATTGGGCCTAATTGACGGCGTCGCCTATCACGACGAAATTGAAAAAGAACTGAAAGCTAACCTTGGTTACAAAGACGCGGACCAACTGCGGATAGTTAAGGGCTCCTCCTACAGTGACGTGGATCCGGAATCCCTGGGACTGAATAAGGGCGAAAAAATCGCGGTTATCTATGCGACCGGCGATATTGGGTCGGGAAAATCCAACGAAGGTCCAACCGGCGATCAGTCAATTGGCTCAGACACACTGTCCAAAGCAATTAGGGACGCTGGTGATGATAAATCGATCAAAGCGATCGTGATTCGCGTTGACAGTCCCGGTGGTTCAGGACTCGCGTCCGACATCATTTGGCATGCAGTCGAGGGTGCGAAAACGAAAAAACCAGTCGTGATTTCAATGAGTGACGTCGCCGCCTCGGGTGGTTATTACATCGCGGCGGGCGCCAACAAGATCATTGCGCAGCCTTCGACCATCACCGGCTCGATTGGCGTGTTTGCCGGCAAGCCCGTTATCAAAGGCTTCTACGATTGGTTGGGAATTTCCAATGAATACGTGTTGCGCGGCAAACAAGCCGGCATGTTCCGCGAATCGGAAAAGTTCACGCCGGAAGAGCGCGCGAAATTTGAAGAGCTTGTGAGACGGAATTACTACGATGACTTTGTGCCCAAGGTGGCAAAGGGCCGTAGCAAAACGCCGGAGTATGTCGACTCGATCGCCCAGGGCCGCGTCTGGACCGGAGCGCAGGCAAAGGAGCGTGGCTTGGTTGATGAGTTCGGCGGTTTGGACCGCGCCGTTGAGATTGCGAAGGAGTTAGCAAAAATTCCGAAGGACAAACGCGTGCGTCGCGTTATCTTTCCTTATCCACGAACGCTATTGCAGCAATTCTTAAACGAAGAAGGCCAGGAATCGCGCGTGCGCAGCGAACAACAGCGGGCTGTTATGGCGGCGCTGCCCGAAGATGCGCGCCGCGCTCTGCGCTTCATGGCGCTGATGGATAAAGCGAAGAGCGGCGATCCAATGCTGCTGATGCCGTTTGATATCGAGATAAAGT
>JBPCLZ010000180.1:0-5671 GCA_051002775.1 Pyrinomonadaceae bacterium
ATGGATCGCAGGTGCGCGCGTGGATCCGCCAGGCCGATAATCGACTGATACCCACAGCAAAAAAAGTTTTTGCAAATTCGAAAACTGTCGCCGACCGGCTTCGTAGATATAACAACGTCGAGAGCGAACCGCTCTATCATCCACCGCCCCGGGCTGCGAATTTGCGGACTGGTGAACAGGGCGATTACATTTTTTACCCCAGCCGGCTCGAGCCGCAGAAGCGCCAGGAACTTTTGATCGAGGCGGCGCAGTTCTTGAAAACTCCCCTTAAGCTAGTTCTGGCCGGCGGGTCACGAGATCCAAAGCACTATGAGAATCTGATTAAGAAGTACCAGGTTGGTGCTCGTGTGTGTCTGCGGGGGTTTGTCGAAGAATCGGAAATGCTTGAGTTGTATGCCAAGGCCCTCGGCGTTTGTTATCTGCCTTTTGATGAAGACTACGGCTATGTCACTCTCGAGGCGATGCTTTCGGCAAAACCTGTGGTGGTGGCGAGTGACGGTGGCGGCGCAACCGAGTTTATAGAGGATAAGGAAGAAGGCTTCGTGGTCCCACCGGAGCCGCGGGCAATCGCCGAGGCGCTCGATTCGCTTTACGATGATCGGACGCGCGCACGCACGATGGGCGAGCGCGGCAAAGAGAAATTGACCGCGATGAATCTCTCCTGGCAAACGGTCGTGGAAAAACTGATCAATGCGGCTGGCTGATACTAAGGACGCGCCTAAAGCAGCTACTGGGACCGCGGGCGTCTCGCCCGCCGCAACAGCGGGTTCACTCGACTCACGAGTAAACCGGATAACCAAAACAGAGTGGCATTCTACGTAAGCGGGCGAGACGCCCGCGGTCCCAGTAAGAGCATCGTCGCCTACTCTTCATGCACCGTTTGTCAAAACTTTTCCGCTACGACGATTAGGTTCTTCCCCAGCGGAGGGCGAACAACAGACTCCAACCGACTGACAGCGGGCACAACAAAGCGATCATAAAACCTTACGCTCGCCGGCTCCATCGTAATGGACTTCAACAGGCAGTATTTGATCCACCACGGAGCGATACCCGCGACATCAAAATAAGATGATAGTAAGGTTTTGAATCCAGCTTGCTGCAGTTTTTCCTCGAGACCGCGTTTCGTGTAACGGCGCATATGGCCAACCCGTTCGTCGAAAGCACCGTAAAGCCAGGGCAACGCCGGCACAAACACGAACACGCGGCCGCCCGCCGTCAACGTTTGCTGAACCGTCTTCAGTTCCAGGTCGTCATCGGCAATATGTTCCAGAACATTGACGTAGATAATCGAATCCGGCAATTGCCACTTCATGATGAGCGGCGCAGCCGCCACAAAGTCGGCATTGTACGTATGAACCATCAGGCCACCCGTGCTGTCGCTTAATGATGCCGCCTTAACCTGCAACTGTTTATACATTTCGGCGGACGGCTCGACGAGCGAAAGAGTTTCACACTTATGATGCTGTAGGATGAGCTCCGAAAAGGAAGCGAGTCCGGCGCCAACTTCCACGATATGGCGTCTGAGATACGGCGCAAACATACGGATAATCCAGCGATGATAATTGGACGCCCCTGCCATCGCTTCCAGTTCGCGGCCGGTATACTCGAAGGTGTTGTTCGCGGTGGTGAGTGAGGGGACGCTGTCTGCTGGGTTTTCCGGATCAGGATCGGGCGCGCTCATTCCGCCAGCTCCGGAGCCTTAACGGCAGTGCCGCGGTTAGGCCGTGGTTGCAATTCCGGCAATTCGCGAAACGAAGAGCGCCGGCTGCAAAAAAGATTGAAACGAATCACGAACCAAAGCGCGATCAGACCGTCCTTAAAAAGGACCTTCTTACCTTCAGCATAGGTGCGGCCGTAATAGCTGATCGGCACTTCGTAAATCGCGACCTTCAACTTCGCTATTTTCGCAGCGACCTCAACTTCGAAACCAAAGCCGCTCGAAACAATGATCATGCTGCGGATAATGTCGCCGCGAAAAGCCTTGTAACCGGTTTCGACGTCCGTCATGTTCAGGTTCGTCAGCGCGTTTGAAAGAAAGGTCAGAAACTTATTCGCGAGGAAGTGATAAAAATAAAGAACGCGGGCGGCCCGGCGGACGAGGAACCGCGAGCCAAAGACTACGTCGGCATGGCCTTCGAGAATCGGACGGATGACCCCATAGATGTCTATTGGGTCATATTCGAGGTCGGCGTCCTGCACAATCACCACGTCTCCGGAAGTTAACGCGAACCCAGTCTTGAGTGCCGCCGTCTTGCCCGAGTTCCGCTGATGACGGACGTGGCGCACCTGCGAATGGACCTCGCTAAGACGGCGCGCGATTTCGCCGGTACCGTCAGTTGAACTGTCATCAACGATTATTATTTCAAGTAGACAAGGTACCTTCAGCAACTTGTTTACTACCTCTTCCAACGTCGACTCCTCATTAAAAACAGGCACAACAATAGAAAGACACGCCGGATACTCGTTTGCAGAAGACTCAGAATTGTTGGATTCGGTGCGACTCATTTGAAATTCTTTTAGGTGGACTTTGTCCTCGGCTACGCGGTTGTTGCAGGCGATGCGGACTTTATCATATCTTGTTCCGCCAGCGCGTCATTCAGTTTCATTAGGCCCGGCCTCAAGGAGACCGGGGTCCCCAGGCGGGCAGTCCGCGTCTCATGGTGGAAGAACCAGACCAGAAATGTCATCAGAAACCTTTCGCCCTCTGCTCTCGCAGAAGTTGAAATCGTTTCCAGGCAAACTGGAAATTGGTGATGTAGTCCTTCTCCTCTACATCACAGCTTTCGTAAGACAGTGGTTCTGGGTTGTCAACTCCAACGCGCCGGCATGGATTCTCACCTTCCTGGTCTCCCTTATTATCTGGGGCGTGCACCTGCAGACCAAAGATCGCACTGAGCAGAAGATTCCGCATCAACTTTGGCTGGTCGTGGCGCTGCCGCTGTTTTTGATCTACGCGATGCGCGCGGCATTTCCCGACACGTCGTTTGACGTGCTCGACTACCGGCTGATCAACTCCGAACGTGCCTTGCGAGGATTGCCGTTCACCGGCGCTGACTTTTTTCCGTCGCGCTTCCCTTTTAATCCCGCGCCGGACATGGTGACAGGAATTTCCCGCCACCTGCTGGGTTATCGTCTGGGCACCATCATCAATTACCTGGTCGTGATCTGGGTGGCAACTTTGCTGCTGAAGTTTCTACGGCCGTACATCAAAAACGTTTGGCTTGCCTGCGCGGGCGTGCTACTGCTGGCGCTGACCGAGCATCTGCTATTCATTATTAACAACTACATGGTCGACCTGCTGGCACTTCCGTTGCTGCTGGAAGCGACTCGGATAGCTTTATTCGCGGAAGAAAGAAACACCAGCCGCGACGCTGTTAGGATTGCGGTTTACCTTGGAGCAAGTGCGGCATTCAAGTTAACTAACCTCGCTTTTGCAGCGCCGATCTTCTTGGTTTACGCATACAACGTAAGCCGTGCCGAGCCGCGGCAAGAACTGGTTAGAAAGTTTCTGCTAATTGTTTGCGCGTTTTTGTTACCTCTTATTCCCTATACGCTCTACATCTACTGGCAAACCGGCAATCCGGTTTTTCCTCTTTTCAACAAGTTATTCACTTCACCGTTTTGGCCCACCAACGATCTCGGCGTGCGCTGGGGGCCGGTGGTGGACGATCCGCGCTGGCTGCACATGAAGTGGTGGGAGGTTTTACTGTGGCCGGTGTTATTGCCTTTCAAGATCGAACATACTGCGGGGGATCTCGGTCCACACGCCGCCAGAATCTCGGTTGGCTTTACCGCTGCAATCGTCGGATTAGTCCTGAAGCGTCAACTTAAAACTGGAACCGCGGGCCTCCCGCCCGCAATGAGCGCGCAGCGCGAACAATCCGACCATTCAACGATGGATGGTAACGTAGCCGGGCGGGCGAGACGCCCGCGGTCCCAGTATCAGGATCGGCGTCTGCAAGCTGTATGCTTTATCGTTGTAATCGGCGCAATCCTTTGGAGCGCGCTCTCCGGGATGCTTCGCTATGCTACCTACCTGGAGTTGGTCGGCGGTGTGATCGTTCTCGTCCTGGCCGCACAACTTTTTCAACGTGCGCAAGCGGTTGACCGGTCACAGATTTTCAAACGAATCGCCGCTGTGGCCTTGTGGACCACCCTGGCAACGCAGACCGTTGTCGCTTGCGTTTATGTCTACCGCTTCGAATGGGCGTCGCGGCCAACTCTCTTCGACAATCCGCGGGCCTTCCTGAATGATTCGAAATACTTCGTCCGGGACTACTCACTCCAATCTTTTCTCACCTCCCGAGAAAAGCCGCTTATTTCGCCTGTCGGAGCGTGGGCGGAATCAAGCGCTCTCGAAAGTGGAATTGAGGTGCAACTTAAACCCGATGTGCCCGCGTTGTGCCTTTACATGCCTGAATATTTCGGCACGACAGAATCTAGAGCGAGATTTGCGCGCGCGCTGGCCGAGCTTGGAGACAGAAGGGTGTATTCTCTGTGCTATGTCGAACACTTCAGGAACGCGATCGAAAGTATAAAAAACTCGGGTCTCTCAACCGGAAAAGTCGTTCCGCTGGTGATGCCGTATTATTCCGATCACACGCGCATTCATATGGCGCTTATCGAGGTGCTGCGTCCGAATGAGGCAGGACACGGGAAACAGATCTCGCTTACCGCGACGCTTGGACCACTCGCCGGCGAAAATATGCGCGCTGAAATTGGTTGGGCCCAACCGCTGCCGGATCATCTTCGGGCTGGTTTGAAAGAAACAATCTATGTGAAGGTGCGGAACGCGGGGATTGGCGTTTGGCCGGCGTTGGCGGACGGCAGTGGCAACTTCAGATTGTTAGTTGGAAACCACTGGCTGCGCGAAGACAATGTGGCAGTTGTAAACGACGACGGCAGAAGCGTGCTGCTTTACGATCTCGCTCCCGGCGAAGAAATTGAGGTACCCCTAACGGTTACCGCGCCGACCGACGCCGGCAGCTATGTGCTCGAGGTCGACATGGTCCAGGAGGGCGTCGCCTGGTTCGCATCGAAAGGCTCCAAGCCGCTGCGGACAATAGTGAAAGTGCATTGATTGAATATAAAGCAAACTGTTAGTTTGCGAACGTTGCCGCTTTCTATTTGGACTGCGGCGGCTTGACGCCGCTTTGACGATTCATAGGCGTAAACTGATTTCTTTAACCGAGTTTCAGTCCAACAGGAAAGCGGCGTCAAGCCGCCGCAGTCCAAATGAAAAGCAGCGCGCTCGCAAGCCAGCAGTTTGGTTTACGAAAGGCGCGTTAATACACTTTTGTAATGTCAGTTAAGCGCATCAACATTTCCGTTACGCTCGTCCTTGTAGTTGTTGCGCTTGCCGTTCTCGCAATTCACGCGAACCATTTCCTGCCGTTCATTGCGGATGACGCCTTGATTTCATTGCGCTACTCGCAGCGGCTGCTTGCAGGACTGGGATTGACATGGAATCCGGGCGAGAGGGTCGAAGGCTATTCGAATCTGCTTTGGGTTTTATGCTGTGCCGCGCTCGGACTCACCGGCATTGACCTGGTCACCGCCACACGCTTGCTTGGATTCGCAGGCATTGCCGCGGCGATCAGCGCCATCGTTTACGCCCACCGGCCGAAAACTTTCAAAACAGCACTGCCCGTGTTGCTGGCGTTTATGTTTC
>JBPCLZ010000181.1:0-18167 GCA_051002775.1 Pyrinomonadaceae bacterium
TTATCTGATTTATCTGATTTTTTATCGTCGCTGGTGGTTGCTTCGCTTTCCTTTTTTTCCGCGTCTTTTTGCCCACTGCGGCCATAGTCGGTCAGGTAAAAGCCCGATCCTTTGAATTGAATCGCCGGCGCGGAAACCAGTCGTTCCAAACGCCCGCTGCACTTGCGGCATTTGGTCGGCTGCTTGTCGCTCATCTTCTGAAAGACTTCGGTATGGGCCTTACACTTTGTGCATTCAAACTCGTAAATCGGCATGCAAATATTATGTCCGACAACCTTTAGTTTGTCGATCAAGGCTTCCAAACAAGTGACAAACTGAAGGAGCGTTTGATCAGTTGTTTAAAAGCCTGGGTTTCTTCCCCTCCCTTTGGGAGGGGTTAGAGGAGGGTGCGAAGCTTGACGCGCACAAGGCCTCTCCCCAACCCTCTCCCAAAGGGAGAGGGAGAAAGACTTCAAACTATAAAGTTTATCGACATCTTCATCAGTTTGCGTTACGCGCCAGCGGTTCGTTATGATCCTCAGCGAACTAATCCCCATGTCAGACACTGCCCAATCTCTCTCGCTCGAGCGCAAAATCAAGATGCATGAGGCGCGCGAAGGAATTATCAATCGCCTCGCCTTGACGCTGCCATCTGCAATCAACCTCGATCGCTTTCTGACCGTTATTGTTTCTGAGTTAGGCCGCATGATGAACGTCGATCGCTGCGACGTTATTCAGTTGACTTCGCCGACTGAATTACGAATCAGCCATGAATGGCGCGCCTCCGAGGATGTTCCTTCAAGTCTGGGCACCACCATTCCAATTAATTTAAAACAACTTTCGGAACACGTTGATCTCACTAAGCCAATCCGCTTTGACGATACTTCCGCGCCTGACCTCGACCAGAAACTCCGTTTGCTGGCGAAGGGTTTGGGTACACGCTCGTTATTGGTTGTGCCGGTGCTTCTCGGTGATGACGTACTCGGTTTGGTAGGTATGCATACAACCCGCACACCTCGCGTTTGGCTTGATGATGAGGTCGCGTTTCTGGAATCGATTGCGCGACAAATCGGTGTGGGCTACCAGTACACGCGTCTCTACACCGATAAGGAGCGTGAGGCTGAAACAAAGCGGGCGCTGTTGGAAATCGCAAACGCGATCAATGCCCGCTCAGATTTTCGAGAAGTTTCTTCCCTCGTGCTCGAGCGGGCGATCACGCTCGTCGGCGCCGACTACTCAGCGCTGGGCGTGATTGATCCCAAAGGCGGGCGCATCAGTCTGGTCGCTTTCAAAGCCGCGCCGCACGCAACCATTGAATCAGTGCAGGGCTTGATTGAGGAGCACGCGCAGTCACTCGATCTCACCGAGTTCCCGAAGGCTATTGAAGTGTTGGCGGAAGGAAAAACTCTGCGGCTGCTGGACTCCGATCTCCCGTTTCCGTTTCGCCTGATGTTCAATTCGATACTTGGAGGGCGTGCCGCGCTGGTTGCGCCGGTGCGCGTTGCCGGTCACACCTTTGGCCTGCTTGGTCTGGTGTGGAGCGAAGCGCGAGAGGGTTTTCAGGACCACGAAGTCGCGCTGGTCGAGGGTATTGCCGATCAAATCGGCACCGCGCTGGAAAGAGATCAACTGTCAGCCGAAGTCATGCACTTGCGCGACGCGCTGCATGAACGTTATGGCGAAGACCGGCTTATCGGCCAAACGACCGCAATTCGCCGCGCCATAGAGCTGGCGTTGAGCGTTGCTGACACGCAGACGACGGTACTCATTCAGGGCGAGTCAGGCACCGGCAAAGAGTTGTTGGCGAATCTGATTCATTACAACTCCGGTCGCGAGGACCAGCCTTATGTGAAACTCAATTGCGGCGCCATTCCGGAAACACTGCTCGAGTCGGAACTGTTTGGGCACGAAAAAGGCGCCTTCACCGACGCCCGCGCGCGACGCCAGGGAAGGTTCGAAGAATCAAACGGCGGGACGTTGTTTCTGGATGAAGTCGGCGAGATGAGTTTGTCAGCGCAGGTTCGCCTGTTGCGCGTTTTGCAGGATGGCGAATTCACGCGCGTCGGTGGCAGTGAAGTTTTGAAAGCTGACGTGCGCATCATCGCGGCTTCAAATGTGGACCTGGAACGCGCCACCGAAGTCGGGACCTTCCGTCGCGATCTTTTTTACCGCCTGTCTGTTTTTCCCATTGGCCTGCCACCGTTGCGCGAGCGCTCGGAAGATATTCATCCGCTGGTTATTCACTTCCTTGAACACTACAAACAAAAAACCGGACGCTTCATCTCAGGCATTTCGAAAGACGCTTTGCAGGCGTTGATTACCTACGACTGGCCGGGCAACGTGCGCGAACTGGAAAATGCCATTGAACGCGCGGTGATCGTTGCTTCCGGGCGGCAGATTGAGTTGGAAGATCTGCCGGAAGCGATCAGCAAGATCGCTCTGCAGGAACAGGATCGGTTCAAAGTGGAACGCGCGCGCGCCGCGAGCGAAGGGCGCACTACGACGTTTGAAGTGACGGTGCCCTCATCGATGGATGAAATAGAAAAGCAGGCAATTGAAGCTACGCTCGACTACACGCATGGCGACAAAACTCACGCCGCACGTGCCCTTGGCATTGGCCGCAAGACCCTCTACCGCAAACTCGATCAATACAACGGTAAACGGTCAGATACTGAAATAAGCGAAGATTAAGATCACGGGTTTCAAAACTTCGTTGCATCACCGGCTGAGTAACATCATAATGTCTCAAACGTGGACCAACAACAATGGGAACCTTCTACACTAAATGCAAGATAGAGAACTCGGTGGACCGCAAAAAGTCCGCAGTCTTATCGAGAATTCTGGTAGACACGGGTAGCGAATACACTTGGGTGCCGGCCACGACTCTCGAAAGGATTGGTGTCGACCGAGAGAAGAAGGACGTGGCGTTTATTATGGCAAACGGGCAGCAAGTTACACGGAGTGTGGGATTTGCCATAATTCGTCTCGATAAACATTTTACGGTGGATGAGGTTGTCTTTGCTGAAAAAGGAGACCTGCTTTTACTGGGTGCGAGAAGTCTCGAAGGTTTGAACCTCACCGTAGATGCTCGCCGAAAAAAGCTCGTCGCCGCTGGTCCATTGCCAGCTGCCTGATGCTCTCCCATTCTTGCGCGGCTTCACATGGGTTTGTTATAGTCCGAGTCTGAAAATCTCCAATTCAATATGTTAACCAGCCAGGCCCAGGAGGCCGTGGCTTCCCCAGAAAGGACTTTTGTTATGGCAAACGATGATTATCGACGTGACTCTGGAGACAGCGTATCTACGCGTCTTACTTATCTCTTGATTGGCGGCGGCATCGGCGCTGTTATCGCTCTTCTTTTTGCTCCTAAATCGGGACAAGAACTGCGCGGCGACATTGCGGATGCAACGCGCAAAGGAATTGACAAGTCGCGCGAGGCGGCACAACAAGTGGGCGAACGCGCGACCGAACTTTACTCGCAAGCAAGCGAGCGCGCTTCCGATCTCTACACGCAAGCGTCAAGCAAAGTTGGCGAGGTAGCACAAACCGCTCGCGAAACAGCAAGCCGCCAAACCAACACCGTCGCGGCGGCGATTGACGCCGGTAAGAAGGCTTATCAGGAAGAGAAGCGCAAGACGGAAATGTCCGGCCGGATTGAAGCGGCGCCCAAGTACACCGAGAAAGCGAACTAGCGCACTGCTGATTTGCGATTGCCGATTGCCGATTGCCGATTGTCTTTGACTAAACTGGCAACTGTGAAGGTTCAGGTCGGTTTTTGAAAATCGGAAATTGGTAATCGGAGATCACACGATGCTTGCCCTGCAAATGAACACAAACGATCCTATGTTCTGGGTGATGGTGGTGATAGCTGCGTCTTTTATCATCATTGCCATAGCCATGATCGCGATAGCGGTCTTTGTTAATCGCGCCGTGAAATCAGTGACTCGACTGGAACAAAAACTCGAGCCACTAATCGAGCGTGTCACGGTGATAAGCGAGCAGGGCAAACAGATCGCCGTCCAGGGGAAGCAGATCGCCGAACAGTTCAACGCGGTTTCTGGCCACCTGTCGACGGCCACCATGAACCTTTCCGAATCGCTGGCAATTATCAAGAACGAAGTCGGCGAACTAAAGGAGTTGGTTAGCGATACTGCCGGTGAGGCGCGCGATAAGGTTGAACTGGTCAGCCGTACCATCGACCGGACCCACGATCAGATCGTTACCACAACGGATTTCATTCAGCGCCGGGTGGTTGAGCCTGCTCGCGAGATCGCTGCGATTATGGCGGGCTTCCGCCGCGGCCTCGAAGTTCTCGTGGCGCCGCTACCGAAGCCCATCAATCAGACCTACGGAGAGGATGAGATGTTTATTGGCTGATTGCGACAAAACGCCGAGACAGAAGCCCGAACCATCATCCGAGCGGATCTGGTTCGGGTTTTTAGTTTTCTCTGTGGGTCCTCCGTGTTCTCTGTGCCTCGGTGGTGAACGAATGAGTATCAACCACCTAGACACATCAAAGGTTTTTGGCGACGAAACAACTCTGCTGTTAGTATTAATGATTCTGATACTCGGAAATTATGTCTACTGAAACCCCACTCGATCTGAAAAAGACCATCAACCTGCCGAAGACCGGATTTTCTCAGAAGGCAAATCTGGCGCAGACAGAACCTGCGCGCTTGAAAAAATGGTCGGAAGTCAATCTCTACGAATTAATTCGAAAAGCGCGCGCCGGCGCCGACAAATTCATCCTGCACGATGGCCCACCGTACGCGAATGCCGATATTCATCTCGGCACCGCGATGAACAAGATTCTGAAAGACTTCGTCGTCAAGTCGCGCAGCATGATGGGATACGACGCGCCTTACGTTCCGGGTTATGACTGCCATGGATTGCCGATTGAGTTGTACGTCGATCGCAAGCTCGGCGCGAAGAAAGCAAATATGCCGGCGGTCGCGATTCGCCGTGCCTGTCGCGAACACGCCGCGCAAGCCTTGAAACGTCAAACTCGCGACTTTCAACGGCTGGGCATTCTGGGCGAGTGGGACAATCCGTACCTGACGATGTCCAATCATTACGAGGCCGAAACAGCGCGGCTGTTTGGGCGCTTTGTGGAGCGCGGCTACGTCTACAAAGGCGCGCGTCCGGTTTACTGGTGCATTCACGATCAAACGGCACTGGCCGAGGCCGAAGTTGAATATCATCAGCACACCAGCCCGTCGGTCTATGTGAAGTTTCCGCTATCGAGTGATCCTGGGTTGATCGATCCGGCGCTTGCCGGCCGTAAGGTTTTTGTTTTGATTTGGACTACGACGCCCTGGACGCTGCCGGCTAACTTAGGCATTACTGTCCATCCGGATTATCAATACTCTGCGTTTGAAAACGGTGACGAAGTTTACATTGTGGCCAGTGAGTTACTGGATGCTGTTGTCGAGAAATGTGAACTGGCGCAAAGCGACAAAGGTGGCAAACCGGGTCCGGTGAAAGTTTTGGCCAGCTTCCCCGGCGCAAAGCTGGATCGGCTCGAGTGCCGCCACGCCTGGATTGACCGTTCGTCGCTGCTGATGGTCGGTGAGCACGTGACGCTCGGTGGCGAAGCCGATGCAGAAACTGAACTGGACGTGAAAGACGCACGGGAGAAACAGGCATCGGGCAAGGCGGGTACGGGCTGCGTCCACACTGCGCCTGGTCATGGTCACGACGACTTTGTTATCGGCAAGCGCTATGGTCTGGAAATTTACTGCCCGGTCGATAATGCGGGCCACTTCACGCCCGACGTTGAATACTTTGCGGGCCAAAGCGTTTTTGAGGCTAACCCGAAAATCGTTGAGTTCATGCGTGAGCGCGGCGTGCTCTTGTTTACTGAAAGTTTTAGCCATCGTTATCCGCACTGTTGGCGTTGCAAGAATCCGGTGATCTTTCGAGCGACGCCACAATGGTTCATCTCGATGGACCGCGCGGTCGGCTCGGTTGTCGAGACGATTGAGAAGGACGAAGACGGCCGCGACCGCAGCAACTTCACTGAGAATTTCTCAGAAGGCGAAACGTCTCTGCGCGCGGCTGCTCTGCGCGAGATCGAGCGCGTCAAGTGGTTTCCGGCCTGGGGTGAAGTGCGTATGCGCAACATGCTGAAAGGACGGCCCGACTGGTGTGTTTCGCGGCAACGCGTTTGGGGAGTTTCAATTCCCGTTTTCTACTGCGCTAAATGCACCGAAGCGGTAGCTGAACCGGCAATAATCAATCATGTCGCTGACATCTTCGAGCGTGAATCCGCTGATGCCTGGTACACGAAAGAAGCGCGCGAACTGTTGCCTGAAGGTTATTCATGCAAACAATGCGGTGCGACCGAATGGACCAAGGAAACTGACATCCTCGACGTTTGGTTTGACAGCGGCTCATCTTCCATAGCGGTTTTGGAAAACCGCGAAGAGTTGCGTTGGCCCGCCGACGTTTATCTCGAAGGGGGCGATCAGTTTCGCGGCTGGTTTAATTCTTCGTTGATGGTAGGCATTGCCGCTCACGATCGTGCTCCTTACAAAGCCGTTATCACGCATGGCTGGACCGTCGATGCGCAAGGCAAGGAGATGCACAAATCGGGTGGCAACGCGGTGCCGCCTGATGAAGTAATCAAGGAATCAGGCGCTGACATACTGCGACTCTGGTGTGCCTCCTCAAATTATTTCGATGACATGCGCTCGTCGAAGGAGATTCTTCAGCGCGTCACCGATGGCTACCGCAAACTTCGTAACACCGCGCGGTTTGCGTTGGGCAATCTTCATGGCTTTAATCCGGCGCGTGATGGTGTTTCGGATAATCAGCTATTGGAACTCGATCGCTGGGCGCTGGCCGAACTTGATGCGGTTATGCAAACCATGCGCGCAGCCTATGATGTCTACGAATTTCACACCGCTTATCATGCGCTATATCGGTTCTGTACGGTGACGCTTTCGGCTCGTTATTTCGATATTCTGAAAGATCGTCTCTATACTTTCGCGCCACGTCACCCTGCGCGGCGGGCTGCACAAACGGCGCTGCTGCGCATTGCGGACGCTCTCGCTCGAATGCTCGCCCCACTCCTGGTTTTTACCGCGGATGAGATCTGGGAAAACTTGCCGCAGGAAAAGGGGCGGCAAGAGTTTGTACATCTCGCTCTATTTCCGGAAGCGCGTCCCGGTCATGATGAGGAATTAGTGCGGAGATGGGAAGTAATCTTCAACGTTCGCGAAGAGGTATTGCGCGAACTTGAAGCGGCTCGGGTGGCTAAGATTATCGGTAGTCCCCTTGACGCTAAAATAAAGGTTTCAGTGAGTTGGGAGATTTACGATCTGCTAAAGCAATACCAGGATAACGACGAACTGCGTTACATTTTCATCGTGTCCCAGACAGATTTGTTGCAAGCGGACTTGAGACCCGAGAATGGAATCTCCACTGGCACGATACCGTTAATTGAGGTTCAGGTAGAGCGAGCTGAAGGCACAAAGTGTGAACGTTGTTGGAACTATTCCGTCCATGTCGGCGAATCACAGAAGTATCCAACCGTGTGTGAGCGGTGCGTTGCAGCGCTTGAAGAGATTGAGCAGGAAGCTCCGCAGGAGCCAAAGGTTTAGCGGCTTTGCCGCAGTCCGTGAGGAAAGGCTCCGCCTTCCCGGCGGCGATGTTTTTTCTTGAGGCTGCGCCTCAAACGGAGGCGTAGCCTCAACAAAGCTTAGTTCTAGCGGAAAGCCATAGGCTTTCCGCACGGAAGGCGGCAAAGCCGCAAATAGTGAAACTTCAACAAGATGAATGCGACGGTTGATAAAACTGAATTGAACAACGCACGAACTCGTCTCGGTTGGCGCTTTGGTTACCTGCTTGCGAGTTTCGGCCTCTACATGGTCGATCAAACCACCAAAGCGTGGGCCGTGCGCGCTCTACGCTTTCAAGGCGATCGCACGGTCATCCAGGGCTTCTTCGATTTCGTCTATACAGAAAACCGCGGCATCGCTTTTGGACAGTTGCAGGAAGGCGGAGCATTTGGCCGCTGGTTCTTCGTGGGATTGGCAATAGTGGCAGCGGTTGCCGTGTTTTATTATTTCATGCGCAGGCTGCGCAACGATGACCGGGTGTTAGGCGCCTGCGCGCTATTGCTGGCTGGAATTGCCGGTAACCTGACCGACCGCGCCCGGCTGGGTTATGTAATCGATTTCATTGTGCTGCATGCGCATTCCTATCACTGGCCCACCTTCAACGTGGCCGATGCGTGCATCACAATCGGAGCGTTGCTGCTCGCTTACGATTTGGTTTTTGATAAAAAGCAGTCAGTAGTCAGTAGTCAGTAGCCAGTTGATCTTCTTTTCAATCTGACCTCTGACTTCTGATCTCTGACCTCCGATTCTTTTCTTTCTTTGAACTTTTCACGATTTACGATTCACAATTTACGGCTCTTCCATGTTTCCTGAACTCTTTCGCATCGGCAACTTCCCCATTAATACTTACGGCGTGTTTCTCGCCCTCGCGTTTCTCTGCGCCATCCTGATTGCGGTAAGGCTGGGCGCGCGCGATGGCCTGCCCAAAGAAAGAATTTACGACCTCAGTTTATGGATGTTGCTCGCTTCGCTGATCGGCTCCAAGGTTCTAATGCTCTTTACTGAACCAGAGTATCGCGATCACCCGTTGCAACTTCTATCGCTTGATTTTCTTCGCTCCGGCGGCGTCTTTTATGGTGGGTTGCTTGGCGCGATAGTCACCGGCTATTTCTTAATGAAGCGCTACAAGTTGCCCTGGTGGAAAACTGCAGACGCTTGTGCTCCGGGCATTGCGGTTGGGAATTTCTTTGGCAGGCTTGGTTGCTTTTCAGCGGGCTGTTGTTGGGGAAAACCAACCACGCTGCCGTGGGGCGTGAAATTTACAGAGCTGGGTCATGAAATCACCGGAGTGCCCATCGATGTGCATTTGCATCCCACCCAGCTTTACGAATCGTTTTCGATGCTGATCGTTTTTTTCTTCCTACTATGGCTGCACAAGCACAAGCGTTTTAGCGGCCAGGTGATTCTGCTCTATGCGCTGCTTTACGCCATCATTCGCTTCCTGATTGAATTCGTTCGCGCCGATCCGCGCGGCGATGTCTTTGGTCTGACTAGCTTGACCGGCCTTTCAACTTCACAACTAATCAGCATTGTGGTCGGCCTCGGGGCGCTGGTTTTATTAATCGTTCGTTGGCGGCGGGCGTCGTTCACCACAAAACGGACTGCCATCCAGCCCAGTACAGCTGAAATCTAACAAAAGGCCCACTCCTCGGCCATGCGGTCCGGAACCTATTCTTCTTTGTTCTATAAAGTACTTGACGGCGCAACTCGCGAGGGCTAAGATAGCCGCCTATGGGCTCAATCCACCTGGTATCACCGAAAATAGAAGATCCGCCTGCGTTACATACGCGCGCGATGGACAATCTCCAATTTATTCGGGAAACAATGGAACGCGCGACTGCGTTTACAGCTATTGCCGGATGGGGGTTGGTTGCCATTGGCGCTACCGCATTAGTTGCAGGTTTCGTCGCAAGTCAGCAGAAGAGCTTTAAAAACTGGCTCACGATCTGGCTTGCCGAAGCGTTGGTGGCGCTGCTCATTGCCGGCTGGTCCATGGACCGCAAGGCCCGCGCAACCAAAACACCTTTGCTTTCCGGACCCGGCCGCAAGGTCGCGTTTAGTTTGTCGCCACCACTGCTCGCGGGCGCCATCCTGAGTCTGGTGCTTTATCGCACCGGATCGACGAACGCTATTCCGGGACTCTGGTTATTGCTCTATGGAACCGGAGTAGTCACCGGCGGAATGTTTTCGGTAAGCGTGGTTCCGATCATGGGCCTGGGTTTTATGGCCCTCGGCGCGGCGACACTTTTTGCTCCCGCTGAATTTGCCAACTGGTTTATGGCTACCGGTTTCGGCGGCCTACACATTGTTTTCGGAGTGATTATCGCAAGGAGATATGGTGGCTAGAAACGCAGCAGTAAAACATTCGACGCACAAGAAACGTGAAACAAGCGGAACTCCCGCCAGCGCCGAGCCGCCGCCCGTTAAAGCGGGACATCCCACGCATTCGTTAGACCGGCTGATTCATGAACGCATGCGTCTCGGCATCATTAGCGCACTTGCCGCGAACGAGTCGTTGACTTTCAACGATTTGAAAAACCTGATGCACACGACGGATGGAAACCTAAGCGTGCATGCTCGCAAGCTCGAAGACGGTGGCTACATCGCCTGCACCAAATCATTTGAAGGGCGACTGCCAAAAACTGAATACAAGTTAACGACTGCCGGAAAACGCGCGCTCGAAAGCTACGTCAGCCACATGGAGACACTGATCAAACAAGTGCGCCATCGCTGAATTTATTTTTTTGCCTCGTCGCTTTGCTAGACAAAGCGCTTTGAATAACTTGGCTGGAGGGACTCCAATGTTCACCAACGTAAATCTGGCAGCGCCCATCGGAATACTACTTTGTCTGGGCACGGTATCGCTGATTTTCGGTCTAGCGCTGGTGCTTATCTTTTCTGTGATCACTAAAAGATTTCGCTTAGCGAAATTAAGCGGGTCAGCGATCGTAGTTGTAGCCGTGCTCTATCTTTCTTTTCTATTAATTTTTTCCTGGAGGAGCAGCGAACGGGTGCTGGCACGTGGACAGGAAAAGCATTTCTGTGAAATTGATTGCCATCTCGCTTACTCAGTTATCAATTCGCGCACTACCAGGACACTCGGTGATGCGGGCAATCAATTGGTAGCGGCAGGACAATTTCGCGTTATCACAATTAAGACCCGCTTCGACGAAGAAACAATAAGCCCAAGGCGCGGCAATAGCTTGCTTTATCCCAACTCGCGCGTGTTGGTCGTGATTGATGCTAGTGGAAAGCAGTACTTTCCTTCCGCCGAGGCCGAGCGCTTCCTGCAAATTTCAAATCAAGCGGGCGTGCCGTTAACGTCTCCGCTCCGGCCAAGCGAAAACTACCAAACTACAGTTGTCTTTGATTTGCCAGCTGATATCCAAAGCCCGGCCTTGCTGATTCGTGAAGGCGAACTGGCAACACATTTCGTAATTGGGCACGAGAACAGTCCGCTGCACAAGAAGGCTCTGTTTCAGATCTAGACTTCAATCTTCACTGACTACCTGGCAGACAGCGATGAGAAGCTAATTCAAAATCATGGAAGAATATGACGTAGTCATAATTGGCGCCGGGCTCGCTGGGCTGCAATGCGCGAGACTCCTTGGCCGGCGTGGTTTTCGCATCTTGCTCGTTGATCGGAAACCTTCAGTTGATCGAGCAATACACACAACCGGCATTTTTGTGCGGCGCACGCTGGAAGATTTTGATATTCCGGAAGACTGTCTCGGCCCTGGAATAAGCGATGTCACCTTGTATTCTCCGTCGAGGCGATCGATGCAGTTGAGAAGTGAGAATCAGGAATTTCGTATTGGCCGAATGGCTCTTTTTTACAACCGGTACCTCGCGCAGTGTCTTCGAGTACAAGTTGAATGGCTTCCAGAAACCAGCTATGTGGGCCACACTCGGTCCAAAGAAGGACTGATTCTTCGCCTTGAGGAACGCACAATCAACAGGTCTGTAAAAGCTCGTTACCTTATAGGCGCTGATGGGGCGAATTCCCGTGTTGCGCGTGAACTTCAGCTCGATGTAAATCGCGAATGGATCGTTGGTGTTGAGGATGTACTCATAAATGTTCCGTTGGACGGGCCCCCTCGTCTTCATTGCTTTCTGGATCCGGTTAGGGCTCCAGGTTATTTGGCCTGGGTCGCACACGATGGCGAAGAGACCCACATTGGGGTCGGCGGTTACCCTTCCATGTTCACGCCAGTGAGGGCGCTGGAAAGTTTTCATGAAAGCCTCGCGGATATTTTCCCTTTGAAGCAGGCAAGACGGATCGAGCGACGCGGCGGGCGAATTCCGGTTGGCGGCGTTCTGCGCCACATCGCCAACGATTGCGGCTTGCTGATTGGCGATGCGGCTGGCGCGGTCTCGCCGCTGACGGCGGGTGGCCTCGATCCCTGCATGCGCTTGTCAACGCTGGCCGCCAGTGTTGTTGCTGAATATCTGGAGACGGGAAATGTTGAGGTGTTCAAGGCTTATTCAGGCGAGTTGTTCCGCGCGCGATTTGCGTCACGACTTTGGATGCGCCGGGTAGTGTCAAATATCAGAAAGCCGGGACTGCTGGAACTCGGTTGTGCCGCGCTGCGACTTCCGCTGCTGAATGCGTTTTCCTGGCATGTTTTCTTCGGGCGCGGGTCGTTCCCCGATGTTCCTATGCAAACACAGCAAAACCTCTTGCCCGATGCAAATTGACTCCACCTTACAGCGGTCTGGAACTCGCGATCGAGTTCGACGTGAGCGGCTTGCTAGACGAACGTAACTGTTAATAAAACCTTGCGGCCGGCGTTGATCCTATTGATGGATCCGGCGCCGGTTTCGTGCGTCCGAAAATCCGGATCAAACTTTATTCCGTATGCCGGCGTACAGTCTTTTGCCACGTCGTTGCGGTCAACACTTCAATGAAAGCCTTTATTTCCTTCTACTCCGACGCCTTGAGGATCGCGCTGCAGTCGATCTTCGCGCACAAACTGCGCGCGTTCCTGACGCTGATCGGCATCATCATCGGTGTCGCTTCGGTAGTAACCGTGGGCGCATCAATTAGCGGGTTAAATACATACGTCGTTGACAAGGTGGGGAAAATACTCGGCAGCAACCACTTTATGATCGCGCGGATTGCCGCCACCGGCCGCCTCAGTGACGATGAGTTTGAACGCATGAACCGGCGCAATAAACGACTCAACTGGGACGATTATGAGTGGGTGCGTGACCATTGCAAGAGTTGCGCGGAAGTGGGAGCCGGCGTCCGAGGCGGGACCGATCTGAAGCAGGACGGTATCGATTTTCCCGGTGCGGCGGTTTTTGGCGTCACTGCCAACATGGTCGACATTGAAGACAAAACAATATCCGAGGGGCGTTTTATCGCACCCGATGAGGTTGAGCGTTCCGCCCTTGTTGTGGTTCTGGGCAACGACATCAAAGAGAAGTTTTTCCCTAATACGCAGGCAGTCGGCAAAGTTCTAAAGGTTCGAGGGCATCAGATGCGCGTCGTCGGAGTTGAAGAGGCCCGCGGTTCGTTTTTCGGAGACTCCCAGGATCGCCACATCTATATCCCTGTGACTACCCATCTGCAAATATTCGGGCGCAACGGATTGCAGATCCACGGCAAGGGTCGCAGCCGCGAAACTTTTCAAGCGTCAATCGAGGACGCGCGCGTCGCGATGAGAAATAAGCACCGGCTCAATGGAAACGAAGACGACGACTTCGGTTTGGTAAATGTGGATGAACTAAACAACCAGATCGATCAGTTCACCGCCAGCATTGCTTTGGTTGTCGTCCCCATTACTTTGATTACGCTGATAGTCGGCGGCATTGTCGTGATGAATATCATGCTGGTCAGCGTCACCGAACGAACGTTTGAAGTGGGGCTGCGCAAAGCTGTGGGCGCCACGAGGAAACACATCCTGCTTCAGTTTCTAATTGAATCGGCGATTCTCTGCGCGCTCGGAGGTGTTCTGGGCCTGCTTTTATCGTGGGGTGTAACGACTTTGATCACGGCTCTGGCTTCCATCACCATGACGATCACGCTCGGGTACATCCTACTGGCGTTGATCGTGTCAACCCTGGTGGGAATGATCGCGGGAATCTACCCGGCCTTCAAAGCGGCACGGCTCGATCCGATCATTGCGCTGACGCAGTCGACCTAGAAAGGCAGCGACTGACAATTTGTATTAAGCGAGTTGAAAAGCTCATGGGTGGGAAGGGTGCCCCGCTGGTTGAGGAAGCTCCTAACGAGCCGGGGCAAGCCACCCTTCCCTACCCAGAGACTTTTCTTGCTTGAGTAATTTGCCTCTACTCGACCGGCGTTTAGATGAGATGAAACTGAGACTTCCAAAAAGTGTGCTGCGCGAAACGCTCGGGATGGCCCTGGACAGCGTTCGCTCTCACAAGTTCAGGAGCTTTCTTACGGTGCTCGGCATCGTTATTGGCGTGATGACGGCAATTACAATCGCTTCGATTCTCACCGGTCTGCGCCAGAACATCGTCTCGATGATCGAGGAATACGGCACGAACAACATTTACGCTTTTCATTTATCAACCGGACCACACACGGGCGAGGATCGTTTGGAGCGGCTGCGAAAACCATTAACGGTCGATGACGCCGAAGCCATCGCGTCTCAGGCCAGCGCGGTGGAAGAGGTAGGCTACCAGGCCCCGAACATCGGCTATAGCGGCGGACCTTTTGATGACAATATCACCTTCGAAGGCCACAACTACCGTTGGGGAGACACGCAAGGCGTTTCCGCAAATTACGACGGCATTACAAACATTGTAATGAAAGAGGGTCGCTTCATAACTGACATCGATGACCAACAGCGAGCTAACGTCATGGTCATCGGTGTCAACGCAGCCGACGCGCTCTTTCCGGGACAGAACCAAATCGCCGGCACAAAGGTACGCATGGGCGGCTACAACTTCGAGGTCGTGGGTGTGTTGGAGAAGCGGAAGGCGGGCTTCTTTGGGGAGAACGAAGAAGACAATGCAGTGATGATTCCTTTTCGTACCGCGCAAAAAATCGCTCCCGCAAAAGGCTACACGCTGCTGGTCATCAAAGCTCGTACGGGCCAAACGACTGAAGCTCTGCAGCAATCAGAGGAAATACTGCGACGGCGGAGAAACGTTAAGTTTGGCGATCCGAACAATTTCGATATCAAGACTGCCGACAAGTTTATCGAACAGTTTGACAGCATCACCGCGATGGTGGGACTAATCGCCATCGCCATCTCCAGCCTGGGCCTTCTGGTCGGCGGCATCGGCGTGATGAATATCATGCTGGTCAGCGTCACGGAGCGCACGAAAGAGATCGGGATCCGCAAGGCAATCGGCGCGCGGCGCAGAGATATCGTGCGACAGTTTCTGTTTGAGGCGATGACTCTAACCTTTCTGGGCGGTATTCTCGGCGTGATCCTCGCTGTCGGTATTAGTCGAATAATCATGCTACTCGTCCCGGATTTGCCGGCATCGATCCCAACCTGGGCAGTTGTTTCCGGACTCACCGTTTCAGTTGGAGTTGGTCTGATCTTCGGCGTGTGGCCGGCGCGCAAAGCTTCCCGTTTGGATCCAATAGAGTGTCTGCGCTACGAATAAAGGGCACCTCTCCACTCATCCTCGTCTATAATCCCGGACGAAAGAGCGGGGGCAAGCCCGCCTTCCCGACCATGAGCTTAAGTTAATTGACCGCCCTTTTCTGATAGAAGGCTTTCAATGTCGCCGTTATTGAAGGCTCATGAAAACCTCTCAGGTCAGGAAGGCGGGCTTGCCCCCGCTCATCGATTGAACTAATGCCAAAGTCGATCACGCAACGGGATCTGGTCAAAGAATTTCTCACCTACATTCAGGTCGAGAAAGGACTCTCGCGCAATACGCTGGAAAGTTATCGCCGGGATCTCAACCGGCTCGAGCAGTGGGCGAGCAAGACGAAGCGGCCTGTTTCTGATTTGACGCGAGCAGATCTGCGCAAATGGATCGCGCAGCTTTCGCGGGAAGGGTTGGCGCCTTCATCCGTGGCGCGCGCGGTCAGCGCCGCGCGCGGGTTTTTTCGATTCCTCATGTTGGACGGCCACATAAAACACCATCCAGCGGAAGACCTGGATACGCCCCAAAAGTTTTCTTACCTGCCAAAGTTTCTAACTGAAGAGGAAATTGATCGCCTGTTTGCCACGCCTGACATCTCGACCGCCGAAGGCATAAGAGATCGCGCTATGCTGGAGCTGATGTACGCTGCCGGGTTGCGCGTATCCGAAATGGTTTCGCTGAAACAAACCGAGGTTGATCTTCACGCCGGCATCGTCAATTGTCATGGAAAGGGCAGCAAAGAGCGGCGGGTACCTTTGGGAAAAAGCGCAGTTCATTGGCTGCAACAGTACGCGGCCAGCAAAGCGGGGTATGGGAAAACAACTTATCCAAATCTTTTTCTTTATCGTGGCAAACCACTAACTCGCCAGTTTGCCTGGGCCACGATCAAGGGTTACGCAGAAAGCATCGGCATCAGCAATGTTTCGCCACATACGCTGCGCCACAGTTTTGCCACGCACCTGCTGCAACACGGCGCCGACTCGCGTTCCGTGCAAGCCTTGCTTGGCCACAGCGACATTTCCACCACGCAAATCTATACACACATTACTGACCAACATCTGCGCGCTGCTTATGACAATCACCATCCGCGCGCGCGTGCGGCGGCGGGCAACAAGCCAAAGAGCGACTAAACAAAATGTTTCTGTTGCGCCGGCCCAGTGACAAGATAATTCGGCAGTTCATTTCTTCTCAACGTGACCTTCCTTTTTCCTACGCCGAAGTTGGCGCCACGCGAACTGCTGCGCCGTCCGGCTACACCATCGATCACAATCGCATCCGGCTTGGTGAAGGTCGCGAAACCTTTATGCGCGCCAGCGACGCGCTAAGCAAATGGCGGCACCTTGAACTCGGTTGGGCCAGCGTTATGCCTCACGGCAGTCCCTTGCAAACCGGAGCGACTGTCGCCGTTCAGGCACATACGTTCGGCTTCTGGTCGCTGAACGCGTGCCGCATTGTTTATACAATTAACGAGGATGGACCAGTGAAACGGTTTGGCTTTGCTTATGGAACTTTGCCTGATCACGCGGAACGCGGTGAAGAGCGCTTCATGATCGAGATGCTGGAAGATAAGTCAGTTTGGTATGACATCTACGCTTTCTCGCGTCCCCAGAAGGCAGTGGTGAAACTGGGATTGCCGTGGGCGCGCCGCCTGCAAAGGCAATTCGGGAGAGCATCACTCGGCGCCATGCTGGGCGCATCACGGTAGTTCCTCACTCAAGCCGGCTTGTTCCGAGTAATCCTCTTCCAGGCAATGACTCTTTATTTCCGCCACTCGACCGGGAAAAGCTCGCCGGCTTGCTCGGGAGTGATTTTCCCACCCAGTAATGACATGGCGTAGCTCAAAACGGGATCGCGTTTCGCTGCCATGTCGGCGGGGGTGGGTAGTTTTATTTCATCTGGGACGACGCCGACGTGTTCAAGGCTTTTGCCGTCTGTCATAACGATATCGGCATCGGTAATGCTCACGCCATAGGGAACAATGACGTCAAGACCGGTTTGATGATCATAAAACATTGCTCTCATAACAGCGCCCGCGGAACGATCGCCGATTACGGTGCCCCGTTTTTCCAGCTGTATGATCCGCGCAAACAATTCGGCCGCTGATCCTGACTCACTGTCGATGAGCACCACCAATCTTCCGGCAAAAACATCTTTGCGTGTTTTTGCCACGATGGGCTTGGTTTCTTTGCGGCGTTTTATATCGCCCAACTTCACGTCATGGTCGATAACGTTCCCCACCAATCGAAGCAGGGTAGTCTCGTAACCGCCACCATTGCCACGCAGATCCAGCACCACTCCCTGGCTCTTTTTGAATTTCCCGGCCATTTCGTCCAACTTAGAATCTTCCAAATTAAAACCTGGCATTTTCCAGATGAACAAGCCGTCGTCCGTCTGCACATACCGGTGTCGATTGAGACGGCTGTTGTTTTCCGCGTCGCGTATCAGATCCCATGTATCCGTGCCGCCCTGCGCGAAAGTGAGGTCCATAAGGCGCTTGCCGGGCGTTATTTTTGCCAACACGTCGAATTCGTCTCGTTTTCCGTCTGGCTTTATGACAAATAAATGCATGCCTGCCCGCGGACGGAGCCCATTGTAAGAGTATTCAATCTTCCAAATGTTTTCGCGCGTCGGCCCAAAGCCATCAATTGCATAAATCTGATCGCCTTCTTTCAACCCTTTTGCTTCAGCATCGCTACCGGGTTGAACCGCCGCAACATAACACTTGTCGCCGACCATTTTCATGCGCCAACCATATTCAGTTTTGGCGGAGCGTCCCGGCGGAAGAAAGAAAGTGTGCGAGTCGTCAAGCTCAAGCAGGGTTTGCGCGATGATGCCAAAGATTTGATTGACAGAGGTGGCTTCCTTGATCTTTTCACTTGAAGCCTTGAAGCGCGTCTCGATGTCCATGCCGTGATAAGCGGGATCGTAGTAATTCTTTTTGAGATCGTCCTTGATCGCGCGCAGCATCACCTGGCCTCGTTCGCGATC
>JBPCLZ010000182.1:0-30860 GCA_051002775.1 Pyrinomonadaceae bacterium
GCCTGGCCGCCGAGTTTTCCTTCGGTACCTACTTCGCGGGCCACGCGCGTAACTTCCGATGCAAACGAATTCAACTGGTCCACCATCGTGTTGATGGTGTTCTTGAGTTCGAGAATTTCACCCTTAACATCGACCGTGATCTTCTTCGAGAGGTCGCCGTTTGCGACCGCAGTGGTTACATCGGCGATGTTGCGCACCTGCCCCGTAAGGTTGCTGGCCATCGAGTTTACATTGTCGGTTAAGTCTTTCCAGGTGCCGGCCACGCCACGCACATCCGCCTGGCCGCCGAGTTTTCCTTCGGTACCCACTTCGCGGGCCACACGCGTAACTTCCGATGCAAACGAATTCAACTGGTCCACCATCGTGTTGATAGTGTTCTTGAGTTCGAGGATCTCGCCTTTAACGTCGACGGTGATCTTCTTGGAGAGATCGCCGTTGGCCACGGCCGTGGTGACCTCGGCGATGTTACGCACCTGACTCGTCAGGTTGCTGGCCATCGAGTTCACACTGTCAGTTAGATCTTTCCAGGTGCCGGCCACACCTTTTACTTGTGCCTCGCCGCCGAGTTTTCCTTCGGTTCCAACCTCACGCGCTACGCGCGTCACTTCTGAGGCAAAGGAGCTCAATTGATCAACCATTGAGTTCACAATTTTGACCGTGCGCAGGAACTCGCCCTTCAGTGGCCGCTCATCAACCTGAAGCGCCATGCGTTCTGAAAGGTCGCCGTTTGCTACCGCGCCAATCACGCGCGCCATTTCACTCGTCGGGCGCGCCATGTCGTCAATTAATAAGTTGGTGGATTCCACTAGTCGTAACCATGAACCAGTAGCGGCAGGGACTGACGCACGGTGCATAATTTTTCCCTCTTTGCCGACAACTTTGCTGACCCGTTCCACTTCCTTCGCAGTCTTGTCGTTCAACTCAATAATGTCGTTGAGTGTGTCAGCAATCTTTCCGGCCTCGCCGGTCCATTCGCCGGGTAGCCGCACTGAAAAATCGCCTTTCTTAAAGGCAACGAGGGTTTTGAGCAGTAGTTTTGTATTTAATGAGTCCGTTGTCAGGGTTTGAGTTGGCATTTTTACCTTCCCGAGTTGGCTTCCAGTAGTTTGAGACAGGATGGCTAAGCAGGGTTTAAGAGACCTGTTGAATTACTCCGGGAGAGAGTCATGAAGCAGACACAGTTCGAACCTCTGTCGGCGTAAGTTGGGGGCATTTTGGGGGAAGCAGGAACTACCAAGTGTTGCTGCTAATGGACATTTTATACCGGGCGGGTGGGGATCTGTAAACCATTTTCAGAATTGCCCCAAAATGTTGCATTCGCCGCTCGCTAGGCCGAAGGAGGTGGTTATGCGTCGGCGAGCTACGCGGGGTTATTTGCTGATTACCACAGTCTTGATGTTGACAAATTCGCGAATTCCGAACTGCCCAAGCTCGCGGCCATAGCCTGAGTTTTTTATGCCGCCAAAAGGCAGGCGCGGATCGGATGCAACCATGCCGTTGATGAAAACGCAGCCGGCTTCGAGTTGCTCAATAAACCGGTTGCGTTCGCCTTCATGGTCGGTCCAGGCAGCAGCGCCGAGTCCAAAGCTGGTTGCGTTTGCAAGTTCAATTGCTTCATCAATGTTTTCAACGCTAAAAAGGAGCGCCACCGGCCCGAAAACTTCTTCGGAAAAGGCAGGCGAGTTTTTGGGAATATTTGTAAGCACGGTTGGTTGGTAGAAATTTCCCTCGAGTTCGAGCTTCCTACCGCCGGTCAACAGAATTGCGCCGGCGGCAACTGAGGTTTTCACTTGCTCGTCGACGTCCTTCAGAATTTGCTCGGTGGCGAGTGGTCCAATGTCGGTATCCTCGTTCATTGGATCGCCCACCGTCAGGGCTTTCATTTCTGCCACGAAGCGTTTCTCAAATTCTGGGTAGATTTCTTTGACGACGATAAAACGTTTGGCGGCGATGCATGATTGGCCATTGTTGATGGTGCGTGCCTTAACGGCGGTGTTGACCGCTTGTTCGAGATTCGCCGACGACATAACGATAAACGGATCGCTGCCGCCCAGTTCCAGGACCGTCTTCTTTATTTCACTACCCGCGATCGCTGCAACACTACGCCCCGCAGGCTCGCTGCCGGTGAGTGTGGCGGCGACAACGCGGCGGTCTTTAAGAATTCCTTCCACCGCATTTGAGCCAACAAGTAATGTTTGAAAACCACCTTCCGGAAAACCGGCGCGACGAAAAATGTCTTCAATTGCCAGCGCGCACTGCGGCACATTCGAAGCGTGCTTAAGCAACCCAACATTGCCGGCCATCAATGCAGGCGCCGCGAAGCGAAACACTTGCCAGAAGGGAAAGTTCCAGGGCATTACAGCGAGCACTGGTCCAAGGGGCTGGAACTTGACGTAGCTTTTGGCGGCATCTGTTTCGACCAGCTCGTCGGCCAAATGCTGTTGCGCGGTCTCGGCGTAATAGCGACAAACCCAGGCGCATTTATCCGCTTCTCCGACAGCGCCTTTGATTGGCTTGCCCATTTCCGTTGTCATGAGTTGCGCGAGATCCTGTTTCTCACTTTCAAGGATTTCGGCAGCGCGATTCATCATTGCTGTTCGTTGAGCAAAAGATGTATGGCGATACACCCGAAACGTGTCGCTTGCGCGTTGGAGCTTTTCGTCGACCTGAGCTTTGGTCAGCGACTCAAACGTTTTCAGTGTTTCGCCGGTGGCGGGATTGATTGATGCGATCGGCATTATGTTCCCCTAATGATTTCTTAGTTCAAAGGATCATAAAAGGCAAACGCAAATCTTCTTTGTGGAATCTTGTGTAGGTCAAAGGTCTAGCTTAGTTGGCTGGTAATGTCTAGGCCGGCGCGGCGGCTCTGCCGCATCCTGTGCGGAAAGGCTCTGCCTTTCCGTCAACAATCTCCCTCTTTTCGCAAGGCTACGCCTTGCGGGAATGCCAGCGGATTTCATCGAGATCCATTAACAGCGGTTCGTCCTCATTCATACACCTGAGCCAACACCGAATGCTCGACCAACGGTAAGTCTTTGCATCCTGAACCAAAACCAGCCCTGATGGGATTCTGATGAATGTAATTAACTTTCTGAATAAACACTTCCTCATCAGTTATTGATTTAAGATTGGGATGGTGGTCCCAAAGTGAATAGCGATAGCGGTTTCTTCCTTGTTGGTGTCAAGCTTTTCCAGAGAAGAGTCGTAGCCGCTCTCTTTGAGAAATTTGATGACGCGATGACTACTAATACCGTTTACATACCGCAGGCATTCCGAAGGCTTGCGTTCCGTTCCCAAGAGGAGATGGAAATGGTCGGGCATTATTATGTAGGCGAACAGTAAAAGCCCTGCGGAGGTTCTTGCTTCATCGAGTGCTCTACATACCAAGTCTTTCATTTTTGCTTTTTGGAAAACCGGCAGGCGCTTGTTTGTTACCGACGTGATGTAATAAGCGGGCGTGTCTTTGGAGATCATGAACATGAGGCATAGCCTCCACCGTGAGTTGAGCTTTCGGAAAGGCAGAGCCTTTCCGCACAGGATGCCGCAAAGCCGCGGGAATGCAGCGCGAATGAGGATTACGCGCAACGGTGGTAAGGTCAATCGCTCGCGTCAATAGGGTCGAGACCAAATCTTGAAACAAATCTTGTAAGGGTTAGCCCAGTCATGAAACCGAAGCTCGACAAATTCGCGATTGCCGCGACGCTGCAGGAGATTGCCGCGCTGCTTGAATTAAAAGGCGGCAAAGATCGCTTCAAAGCGCGCGCTTATCAAACGGGCGCGCGGGTGCTCGCCGGCTTGAGTGAAGATCTTGAGGCAATCGTTAAAAACGATCAATTGACTTCGCTGCGCGGCATTGGCGACGCGCTTGCTTCGCAAATCAAGCAGCTCTATCTGACGGGTGAATCGTCAGTACTGCGTGGTCTAAAGAAAGACTTCCCGCCGGGGATTCTCGAATTATCCGGAATCCCTGGTCTATCGATCGCCAAAATCGCGGTGCTTCACGAAGCTTTAGGTATTACTTCCGTCGCAGAACTTAAAGCGGCTGCGGAAACCGGCAAGATCAAAAACATCAAAGGCTTTGGCGCGAAGACTGAACAGAAACTGCTGGAAACGATTGCCAGCCACCGCGAACGCAAAACAAAAGAACAGCGTCTGCACCTGCATCGCGCGCTGGGAACTGCTGAGCAAGTAAGCAATTACCTGTCGACGGCTGCCAATAAGCTCGAAATCGCGTACGCAGGTTCGCTAAGACGCTGGAAAGAAACAGTAGGCACGATTCGCCTCGTAGCAAACGCGAACGACCCCGAGAGTTTAGTTAAGTACTTTTTGCGTTTTCCGCTGATCGTACAGGTTGAGGAAGAAACAAAAACGAGTTGCATCGTACGGCTGGCAGAATGGGCAAGAGTTTCATTGCTTGCGGTTCGGCCGGCGGATTTCGCTTTGGCGTTGTTAACTGAAACGGGCTCGCAGGCGCACCTTGCGAAATTGCAGGATATCGCCGCGAGTAACGGAAAGGCGAAAAACAAGCGCAGCAAATTGAAGACGCGTTCGAATGCACAGTCTCAGCCAACAACTGAAGCGGAGATTTACCAGCGCTGGGGTATGCAATACATTCCGCCGGAACTGCGGGAAGATGAAGGCGAGATCGAAGCCGCCATCGCCGGCAAGCTACCAGAAGACTTGCTGACAGTTGAGGATATTCAGGGCATGGTCCACTGCCACACCACTTATTCAGACGGCAAACATTCCGTCGAAGAAATGGCGCGTGCCGCCGAGGCGATGGGCATGAAGTACATCACCATCACCGATCATTCGCCGACAGCTTTCTACGCCGGCGGTGTCACCATCGATCAGCTCATGCGGCAGTGGGAAGAAATTGCCACAGTGCAGGAAAAGGTGAAGGTGAAAATCCTGCGCGGCACGGAATCAGACATCGTCGCCGACGGACATCTGGATTATCCGGACAAGATTCTCGAACAATTTGACGTGATCGTTGCCAGCATTCATTCACGCTACAAGATGGATTCGGCAAAGATGACCAAGCGAATTGTGACTGCGATGCGTCAACCAGTGTTCAAAATTTGGGGACACGCGTTGGGCCGTTTGATTCAACGCCGGCCACCGTTCGAATGCGACATTGAAAAGATTTTGGATGTGATTGCTGAGTCGCGCGCGGCGATCGAAGTCAACGGCGATCCCTGGCGGCTTGATATGGAGCCGCGCTGGCTGCGCGAAGCGCGTAAGCGAAAGATCAAGTTCACGATTTCCGTCGACGCTCATTCAACCGGCGCGCTGAATAATTTGAAGTACGGCGTCGCGATGGCGCGCAGAGGCTGGGTGCGAAAGGCGGAGGTGTTGAATACATTTAGTGTCAAAGCGTTTCAAAAAGCAGTGAAACCTGCCTGAA
The DNA here is from genome assembly GCA_051002775.1 of Pyrinomonadaceae bacterium. Lineage (GTDB taxonomy): Bacteria > Acidobacteriota > Blastocatellia > Pyrinomonadales > Pyrinomonadaceae > PSRF01. The sequence goes on from JBPCLZ010000182.1 coordinate 5,408, forward strand.
GCAAGCGGTTCATTGAATTTGGAAACTTCCCCAAATATTTCTTTCGCCTAAAGCACCTTCCGGGCGCAACGGCTGTGCCGTTTGATGTGCGGAAGGGCTGTGCCCTTCCGGAAACGGGAATCGAAGAGCGGGCTATGCCCTAGTCTCAATGCGTTAGTGCAACATCGGGGCGCAGCCCCAGAAACATATAGATATTTCCGGAAGGGCAAAGCCCTTCCGGCACATCGGACGGCACAGCCGCTCCATATCGAAACTCCCTGCACATCTGAGTCCAACGCGAGGTCTTAATGTCTTGTCTCTTCTGCGGAATTGTTAGTGGCGAGTTTAATGCGGCGATCGTTTTTGAGGACGATATTTCAATGGCTTTCCTCGATCACCGGCCGCTTTTTCCGGGCCACTGTTTGCTCGTACCAAAAAATCACTTCGAAACGCTGAACGATCTAACGATCGAGTTCGTCGGGCCCTTATTTACAAACGTGCAATTGTTGGCGCGAGCGGTTGAGTTGGGGCTGGAAGCGGAAGGTTCTTTTGTGGCTATGAACAACCGAGTCAGCCAAAGCGTGCCGCATTTGCACGTACATATTGTTCCGCGGCGCAAAAAAGATGGCTTAAAAGGATTTTTCTGGCCGCGAAACAAATATAAAAACGAAGAAGAGCTTCTCAGCGTGCAAAAATCAATTCAAGCCGCGATTGCTGAAATGCAAAAACGTCAATGAATGCGCCGCTTTTTGTTCGAACAATCAAACGCAAGTGTTTTTTTGAGCTCTCCAAAAAATAAAACACATAAAAAATTGATCTTAAAAATGCATTCGCGTATAAATCTCCTCGTCGCGAGGGTCACGGCCTTCGAGACCAACTAAGGGATCGGCAACCGATGTGGTGACACACGGAAGAGGGGAGAGACAGGCGGCTGTCAATTCTATTGACGCCCTGGGTTGAAGCCGAAAGGCTTTGCTAGAGGAAGCTGAGAGGCTTTCTCGAGCCATTCGGATAAAAACGAGTGGTACCCTTTAGACAGGACCCGCTGAAGGGGGCGAATGGTCTGACGAAAGTTGGACCGACGTTGCCGGGTCGTAACCGGAGGTGGAGGAAAAGCCACCAGAACAAAAACCTAAAGGCACCGCATCCGAAAGGATGCGAGAATTGGTAAAACATTTCGTGTGCTGACCGAAGATGTGACTGACCGCCAGTCCATCATCGGGATACAAATCGGCAGCCTAGTGTGTACATGCGAAGCTGCCATCCTTTTAAAAGCTTCGGCGATTATTAGGAAACGGATTGCGCTATCTTCAGCTTGCTGGAGGTAGCGTTTTCCGTTTTTGCAATCCGTGGCTCAGTTCGCTGCAAGTGTCCGATAAGCTTTAAGTTTGAATTCTTTTTCCCTCTCCCTTTGTGAGAGGTTTGGGAGAGGGCTGGTGCGCGGCAAGCTTCGCACCCTCCCCTAACCCCTCCCAAAAGGAGGGGAACAAAAACCACGCACGTTTGCGACCCCAAACTCGTTTTTGCAGTCCCGCCTGGTTGCGTTATTATCTGCGCACACTTTCAGTATCAGATTTTTAGCCTGCGCAAATCGGTCCTCGTCTCCCTGACGAGTTTTGCGCCCCTTCCTTAGGATTGATCATGACTGAAGCACGAATGCAGGAAACCCCTACTTATGCTCCCGGCACATTTTGCTGGGTTGAACTTGGAACAACTGACGGCGAGGCAGCGAAGAAGTTTTATACCAAACTATTTGGTTGGACCTTCACGGATAGCCCCATTGGACCGGGAATGGTCTACACGATGCTCAAGCAGGATGGCAAAGATGTTGGCGCGCTCTACAAAATGCCGGAAGAGATAACGTCGCAGGGCATCCCCCCGAATTGGCTGTCCTACGCGTCAGTTGCCAATGCCGACGAAACCGCGGCGAAAGCAAAGAAGTTTGGCGGGACTCTGATGAAAGAGCCGTTTGATGTAATGGACATGGGACGCATGGCAGTGGTCCAGGATCCGACGGGCGCAGTGTTTGCCATTTGGCAGGCGGGAACTCACAAGGGCGCGGGGATCGTCAATGCGCCGAATTCATTATGCTGGAATGAGCTCGCAACGCCCGACACTACAAAGGCCGGCGACTTTTATTCGGGACTGTTTGGTTGGACCACTAATGTGCAGCAGATGGGCCCGATGACGTACACCACCTTTAGGAACAACGATCGGCCTGCCGGCGGAATGTATACACCGACACCTGAAATGGGAAATATCCCGCCCAACTGGTTGATTTACTTCGCTGTCGACGACTGCGACGCAAAGGTCAGGCAGGCCAACGAACTGGGCGCGACGACGATAGCTCCGCCGATGGATATTCCTGACACCGGCCGCTTCGCGATACTCCAGGATCCGCAGGGCGCAACGTTCGCGATTATTAAGCTCACGATGCCGCAGGAGTAGGCCCTCAAAGAACCGAGACGCGAGAAGTTCCGGTAGAACTCGGAAGCGGCTTGGCCGCACACCGTACGGAAAGCCTATGGCTTTCCGTAAATGCTCATAGATTTACGAGGCTTTGCCTCTGCTAGCGAGGCATAGCCTCGCTAAATTAAATGGTGGATCTCGGAAGGGCATAGCCTTTCCGCACGGTGTGCGGCAAAGCCGCTTTTGAATATGAAATCACGCATCGTCTGGCTTATCTTGTGCTGTATCTGGGGTTCGACCTGGCTATTTATTAAGATCGGTTTAAGAGATCTCCCGCCCATCAGCTTTGCAGCGATTCGGTTCCTCATTGCGGTCATTATCCTTGCCACCATCATTGCCGTTAGACGACTGTCATTACCCCGATCGCCTAAGGATTGGTGGATGCTGGCTGGTACGGGCATGCTGGCCTTTGCGCTTAACTACGGTTTGATCTTTTGGGGCGAGCAGTACATTTCTTCCGGACTCGCTGCTTTATTGCAAGCCACCATACCCGCGTTTGGTTTGGTCTTCGCTCACCTGCATCTGCCGGCGGAACGCATGACGCCGCTCAAGCTTGCCGGCGTGATACTCGGCATTGCCGGGGTGGCGGTTATCTTTTCCAATCAATTGACGTTCGCTGGTCCAAAGGCGCTCGCCGGCAGCGTGGCGTTGGTAATCAGTTCAATCGTCGTCGCGTATTCAAATGTTTTGATCAAGGCATTCGGTAAGAAACTCGAGCCTACGGTCATCGCCGGCAGCCAGATGTTTTTTGGTTTCATTCCGCTGGCAATTATTGGGTTCGCGACGGAGGGAAACCCTCTTCATTTTCGTTGGACCAACCTGGCTATCATTTCATTGTTTTACCTGGCGATTGTTGGTTCCGTGATCGCGTTCATTTTGTATTACTGGCTGGTGCGTCGAATCGATGTCACTAAGTCAATGCTGATCGCACTGGTGACGCCAGTAACGGCGGTGCTTCTGGGAATGTTGGTGCTTGACGAAGAAATGAACTGGCGCACTTTGGCCGGCGGCGTGTTAATCATAAGCGGGATTGCCTTACTGGTGATTCGTCGAAAGGGAAGAGAAGCGGAACTCATTCCGGAGAGTTAGAGTCGCGATTTGATTGGGAGGGGAACGCGGAAAGGTGCGCACTAAGATAGGCGTCGATAGCGCGCTCGACGAAAGGCGCTTCCAGTTGTGAGTAACATTCCGGCAGCTTTCGTAGCTGGGCCATTTGTTCCGGCATTAACCAGAATCCACCGACCTCAATTCCAAATCTATTTGGGATAGCCAGCTCCAGTGCAGTGCGGTGAACGGCCCGCAGATATTTTGCCGCCTGCTTGTCGATCTCCACCACACAGTCGCTAAGCGCAAAGCCGAGAAAAATCACATCCGATTCAGATGAAGAGAGGTCGAGCGCGCGTGCGGCTTTCATTCTTATTATCTGCCTCGAGTTAAACTGCGCGGGAAGAGTTGTTATAACTGCGGATCAATCCGCGAACTACACCCTGAATTTGAATGCGCTCCGGAGTCTTGATGAATATTGGTTTGAACTGCGGGTTCGCCGGTTCCAGACGAATAAAGTCAGGCTCGCGGTAAAACTTTTTTACCGTGGCGTAGTTGCCGTCGATTAGCGCTACAACCATCTGGCCATTCTCGGCCGTGGGCTGTGATGACACGATGATAATGTCATTGTCCTGAATATTCTCGTCAATCATCGAATCGCCGCGCACGCGCAGGGCGAACATGCGATCCCGACCCAACATGTTTTTCGGCGCCTCGACGGTTTCGTGAGCAAGGATTGCCTCGATGGGGTGACCCGCGGCGACTGTTCCCAACAGCGGGATCTGATAGTCATCCTGCTGTTCTTCCTGCTTGATAACCTCGATACCGCGGCTGACGTTAGGAATGCGCTTGATGAGTCCTTCGCGCTCGAGTGCCGATAGAATGCTGTGCACGCTGGCCGAGGAAGTCATGTGAAACTGCTTCCCAATTTCCGCGATGGTGGGCGGCAGTTTGTGCGCTTCCGCATAGCGGCAGATGAAGTCGTAGACCTGCCTTTGCCTGGCTGTTACCGGCATTCCGTAACTCCTTTCGAAAAACCCCTTGCCTTAAAACCGTTCCAGATGTTATTTTCGGTGGTAAGCGAAAATCATGCGAATATTAACGAATGACGGGTGCCTCGTCAAGCAAAAAGTGGCATAGACCTTTAGTCTGTGCCCATGGGGGAAGGCTTTTGTCGAGGGTAAAGGATTGGTACGCACACACAGACTAAAGTCTATGCTACTTCAGAACCGGGGCGAGTTTTTTGAGATCGTTAACAAAGCGACGATGTTCCAGGCGGCGGCTTTCATCATCCGGCGCCCGAAGAATTGAAGAGGGATGCACGGTGGCCATGATGTAGGGCGCTAGAGTGGATTCGAGGAACTCGCCGCGCTGTTTGGTAACGCGAAATTTTGGACCAAGCAGCGCCTGCGCCGCCGTGGCGCCGAGGGCGACAATCACTTTTGGTTTGACTACAGCGATTTCAGCTTCGAGCCAGGGACGGCAAGCAGAGATTTCGCCGGCGTTGGGTTTCTTATGAATGCGGCGCTTCCCGCGTGGTTCCCATTTGAAATGTTTGACTACATTGGTGACGTACGTTTGCGACCGGTCGATACCGGCCTCGATCAGTGCGTTATCAAATAAACGCCCGGCGGGGCCGACGAAAGGTTTGCCGGTTAGATCTTCTTCGTTGCCGGGTTGCTCGCCGACGAATAGAACCAGCGAGCGTTTGCGTCCTTCGCCGAAGACAGTTTGCGTGCCCCTTTTCCAAAGGTCGCACGCTTTGCAATCGGCGGCGGCCGCTTTGAGAGACGGTAAAGTTAATTTTTCAGGAAAGAATGCTTCAGCCGAGCCCTGTGAAGTTTTGCGTGGCATTTTAGTAGCACAAACTTCAGTCTGTGTATGCGTAGAAGAGCACAGACTAAAGTCTATGCCACTATATAAATCATGAGAGTCGCAATTTCAAAAGCTGAAATTGAATCCACCATGGCAGCTCGCTTTGGCGACGCGTTTAAGCATCACGAAGCAAAGAGTGCGGAGGTTATTGCGACCGGCGTTGCGCAAATTGATTCGCTCGCCGGAGGCGGCTTGCCACGCGGCGCCATAACAGAACTTTTTGGTCCCGCATCTTCAGGCCGCACCAGTTTTCTGCTTTTAACTCTCGCGGCGGCGACAAACCATGACGAAGTGTGCGCGCTGGTCGATATGAACAATACGCTCGATCCGGAATCAGCCGGGCGCGCAAACGTGAATTTAGATCGGCTGCTTTGGATACGCTGCGACAATAATCTGGAGCACGCCTTTAAAGCCACTGATCTGCTGTTGCAGGGTGGCGGCTTTGGTATTGTCATGCTGGATCTGGGCGATCTTTCCGCGAAAGCAGCGCGCCGGATCATCTCGTCCTGGTGGTTTCGTTTTCGGCGCGTGGTGGAAAACAGTCCCACCGTTTTATTGGTGATTACGCAGGATTGGAGTGTGCGTTCATGCGCAGCTTTGTCGCTGGAAATGAAAAACGAGGCAGTGGTTTGGGCGCAAGTGAATCAAGACTTAAGAAAGCAAAACGCTTCCTTAGTAAATCTTTCAACTCGCTCTAAAACTACTGCCCCGTTTTTAGTTACTCAGGGACGACTATTGCAATCCCTGACAATGCTGGTCGAACGTCACCGGCCATTGAACCCGACTGTAAGACAAACTACGTTACAAGTCACAGCACAATAGAACCCATTGAAAAACGAGTTAACTTACTTCTTGCCCTCTCCCCAAAATTATTATCCCAGCCCGTTGACGTTTTCGTTAATATTCGCTAATCTTCGCTTCACCTTCATTGAAAGGCTTAGTGATGTTTGCGGGCATTCATGGGAAAAATCTCTCTGGCGAACCGTCTTTGGCGGAGTTTGCTTATTCATTTTCTCCCTTTGTCGAAGAGGTGGGGCCGGACACCGTCGTGATCGACGTCGAAGGTTGTGCGCTTCGCTTTGGATCTGCATACGAGCTGGCAACGGTGATCGCTAAACAGGCTGGCGTGCCAAAACAATCAGGTGGACTCGCGGCCCGGGCGAACGTAGCTCTCGCCGCGAATCCTGATGTTGCCATCCACGCTGCTCGGCACTGTGTGGGAATAACTTTTACGGCAGCTGGAGAAGAACTCACTTGCCTTGGGGCCTTACCGGTAAGCGCGCTGGAATACTCCCTCGTAAATATTAAAGAGAAGCAAGCCAGAGAAATTTTCGAGACGCTGAAACTGTGGGGGGTGCGCACGTTCAAAGAATTTGCAGCGTTGCCCGTGGCCGGTGTTTCGGAACGACTTGGCCAGGACGGTGTTAACCTGCAACAACTCGCTGCTGGAAAAACAGACCGCCACTTAAAACTAAAACAAGCCGCACCCGTTTTCGAAAACTCGATTGAGCTCGAGTATCCCATCGCGCAACTTGAACCGCTCTCTTTCATCTTCGCCAGACTGCTCAACCAGATTTGCGCAAGTTTGCACGACTATGCGCTGGCCACCAATGAGCTGCACCTGCGGATGAAACTTGAAAACAAAAGCGCGCACGAACTGAAACTCAATCTGCCTTACGCCATGCGAGATCACAAAGCGTTTTTGAAACTCCTGTTGCTCGATGCTGAAGCGCACCCGCCCTTGGCAGCAGTTGTTGCGGTATCGATTAGTTGTGAACCGGTTAAGCCTCGCGTTTTACAGACTGGATTGTTCATGCCGCTTGCGCCTGAGCCGGCAAAGCTGGAGTTAACACTCGCGCGTCTGGCAAAACTCGTCGGGCTTGAAAATGTGGGCTCGCCTGAATTGTTGGACACGCACCGGCCGGATGCTTTTCGCCTGAAGAGGTTTGTGGTTCAAGAGCGGCGTGCAAAAGTTTCTAAAAAACATATAGGCAGGATCCCTGTGCTTTCAGCAAACAGCAAACAGCAAGTAGCAAATAACGATTCAAAATTCCAGATTCAAAATTCCAGATTTCAAAATTCAAATGCCAAATCCGAAATCCGAAATTCGAAATTTGCAATTCCAATTCCGAGGTGCACCCTGGGCTTTCGCAGATTTCGACCGCCGCTGCGGGCCATCGTTGAGGCCGCGCGGGGATATCCGACGGAGATCAATGCCTGGGGGAAAAACCGCAGTGTTTATGGAAAAGTGACCGGACTGGCTGGCCCATGGCGGACTTCCGGTGAGTGGTGGCGATCGGATCTGTGGGCGAGAGATGAGTGGGATGTGGCAGTTGAATCCAGAGGTCAGAGGTCGGAGATCGGAGGTCAGATGTCAGAGGTCAGAAGGCAGAGGTCAGAAGATTCGAAAATCAAAGAGGTAGGCAGCCAGGGTGGTCCAACACAAATTCTTTATCGAATTTATCGCGAGCTGCGTAGTGGCACTTGGTTCGTCGAAGGAGTTTATGACTGAGACGATTGCCGATTTCCAATTGCCAATTGCCAATTGGAGAGGTGTCAACGAACCTGGCGTTCTCAAAATCGGCATTTGGCAATCGGAAATCGGAAATGAGTTACATCGAGTTACATGCGCGCTCGGCGTTCAGTTTTCTTGAAGGCGCTTCGGTTCCCGAGGAACTGATTGCAGCCGCGCTCGCCCTGGAAATGCCGGCCATGGCGCTGTTGGATCGGGACGGTTTTTATGGCAGTCCCCGTTTTCATCTGTCCGCGAAAAAGAATGGCATCAAGGCGCATATTGGGGCGGAAATAACAGTTTCGAGTTTCGAGTTTCAAGTTTCAAGTTCCAAAAACCGCGAAGTTGTCTCCCTTCCGTTGTTAGTTCGCAATCGCACCGGTTATCAAAATCTCTGTCGCTTGATCACGTTAATGAAGTTGCGCGTGCCAAAGCATGCAAAGCCGGGAGAGTGTGCCGTTACACCTGACGAGCTTGCTGCGCATGCAGAAGGATTGATTTGTCTGACAGGCACTGCGGATGGACCATTAGCAAAAGCATTTCACGCAGGGTCCCCATCGGGGCAGCCCCGATGGGGTGCTCAACACAAAGACACAGAGGGCACAGAGGGTTCACAGAGAAAGGCGGAGTGGCTCATCGATGTGTTTGGCAAACAAAACGTCTATGCAGAGTTGCAGCGCCATTTCAGCCGTGAAGAAGAAGCACGCAACCAGGCAGTGGTTGAGATAGCCAGACACTTGCATTTGCCACTGCTGGCAACCAACGGTGTGTCACATGCCTCGCCCGCCCAACGCGAAGTCGCCGACGTTTTCACCTGCATTCGCAATCACGTACGGCTGGAAACCGCTGGTCGTTTGTTAGCGAAGAATTCCGAGAGTTTTTTGAAGCCGGCAAAGACGATGCAACAGCTTTTTGCCGATCTACCTGAAGCCATTCACAACACCCTCGAGCTGTCATCGCGACTTGAATTCACACTTGAAGATCTTGGTTACGAGTTTCCCAAATACCCCGTGCCGGCAGGCGAGACAATGACGTCGTTTCTGCGCAAGCGCACCGAAGAAGGCGCCCGGGGACGTTACACCGGCAGCCATGGGCGGCCGACTTATGAGTCGGCGCGGCCACAGCTCGAACGCGAGTTGGTGCTGATCGAAAAGCTCAAACTGGAAGGATACTTTCTGATCGTTTGGGACATTGTTGAGTTTTGTCGCCGGCAGGGAATTCTGATTCAAGGCCGCGGTTCGGCTGCCAATAGCGCCGTCTGTTATTCGCTCGGCATTACTGCCGTCGATCCCATCGGCATGGAACTTCTCTTCGAACGTTTTCTTTCCGAAGAACGGGGCGAATGGCCGGACATCGATCTAGATTTACCAAGTGGCGATCAACGCGAGCGTGCAATTCAGTATGTTTATGATCGCTACGGCAAGCTGGGTGCGGCGATGACTGCCAACGTGATCACATATCGCGGTCGCTCGGCTGCGCGCGAAGTCGGCAAGGCGCTCGATTTTGATGACGAAACACTGAGCCGTCTTTCCGGACTGGTGCATACGTGGGAATGGAAAGATCCGAAAGACTCCACTGCACGACAGTTTCGCGATGCGGGACTCGACATCAGAAATCCACGCATTAAAAAGTTTTTCGAACTTTACAGTATGGTCCAGGATCTGCCGCGCCACTTGGGCCAGCATTCGGGCGGCATGGTTATCTGTCAGGGTCAGCTAAATTCGGTAGTGCCGCTTGAGCCGGCGGCGATGCCCGGTCGCGTAGTAGTGCAATGGGACAAGGAAGACTGCGCGGACCTGGGACTAATCAAAGTTGATCTGCTGGGTCTGGGAATGATGGCGGCTTTGGAAGAATCGATTGATCTGATTCGCGAGTCATATAAAGAAGAGGTTGATCTGGCCCACCTGCCGCAGGACGACGAGGCGGTTTACGCTTCATTACAAAAAGCAGACACGATCAGTTTGTTTCAAGTTGAAAGCAGGGCGCAGATGTCGTGTCTGCCACGACTGCGGCCGCAAAAGTTTTACGACATCGTAGTGCAGGTGGCCATCATTCGGCCTGGTCCGATCGTCGGCAACATGGTCCATCCCTATCTGAAACGACGGCAGGGTCGCGAGCCGGTCGTTTATGCGCACCCGTCGCTGGAGCCGGTATTAAAGAGGACACTCGGCGTGCCTTTGTTTCAGGAGCAATTACTGAAGATGGCGATGATCTGCGCTGATTTTTCCGGCGGCGAAGCTGAAGAGCTGCGGCGCGCGTTCGGCTTCAAACGATCGGAAGCGCGCATGAAGGAAATCGAAATCAAACTGAGGCACGGCATGGCGCGCAAAGGGATCACACCAAAGGCGCAGGATGAAATTGTGCAGGCGATCACTTCGTTTGCGTTGTATGGCTTTCCCGAGTCACACGCGGCCAGCTTTGCTTTGATTGCTTACGCCAGCGCCTATTTGAAGTGTCATTATCTGGCGGCATTTACAGCAGCGCTGCTGAATAATCAACCAATGGGTTTTTATCAACCTTTTACGATCGTCAAGGACGCGCAGCGCCATGGTTTGCAGGTGCAGCCGGTGGATGTGACTAAGTCGGATTGGTTGTGCACATTGGAAGAAGAAAGGGTGTTGGGTGTAGGGGGTAGGGTTTTGGAAAAGAAAGAAGATCGATTATGCGAGGACCAACACCCAACACCCAACACCCCACACCCTACACCCTATCCCCAACACCCTCTTTCGCTGCGGCTTGGTCTGCGCTATGTAAAAGGCCTACATGAAGAGGCGGGCCGGGCGATCGTGCGCGCGCGCAATGAAGCGCCGTTCGTAAGCATCGATGATCTGCAACATCGCGTGCCCGAGCTGCGCAAGGATGAATTGAGAAAGCTGGCGGCGGTGGGTGCGTTGAATTTTATAGAAGGGCAGGTATCGGGTGTCAGGTGTCAGGTGCCGGGAGAAGAAGAGGTGTCGGGTATCGGGTGTCAGGTGCCGGGAAAAGATCAATCGAATAAAAAAGTTCCTAACCGACACCTGACACCTAACACCCGACACCCTCTTCCCCGATACCCGACACCTAACACCCGACACCCTCTTCCCCGACACCCGACACCCGACACCCGGCACCCCGCCCGCGTTCACCGTCGCGATGCGTTGTGGCAGGTTGAGCGCGTGGCGCGTCCCGCCGGTGAGCTGTTCGAAGAACTTCACGAACAGGATGGCAACTCGCCCCTCGTGCCCATGACGCGCCCGGAGAGAATGGACGCCGACTTTCGTGGCACTGGCCTGACCATCGGACGCCATCCGGTAGCTTACCGGCGCGCGGAATTACGTGAGCTGGGAGCGTCGCGAGCAATTGATCTGCCGCAACTGCGCGATGGCAGCGCGGTAAAAGTTGGCGGTTGGGTAATTGTGCGGCAGCGGCCAGGCACGGCAAAAGGTTTTGTGTTTCTGACAATGGAAGATGAAACGGGAGTGGCAAACATCATCATCACCCCACAATTGTTTGATAAGTATCGTTTAGTGGTAGTTAACGAACCGTTTCTCTTGATTTCCGGCACCTTGCAAAATCAGGACAACGTTATTTCGGTTAAGGCGAAAACTATACGCGCGCTTTCGTTCCAGGTTGCTGCGGTGGCTTCGCACGATTTTCATTGAGTTGGGAGCCAGTCTAATTTGCGTAGTGCTCCGTTAGCGTGTTGTTTAGAAGGAAAGCCGACTCCATGACGGGTTCTACTAGGCAATGAGTGTCAGTACCACCACGCGGTAGCGGGTGGGTTTCGATGGGGCGACTAATAACATCGAGAGGATCTGGTGTTTGCCCAGCGATCCTGTTAGGGAGCGGACCCAACCGCTACCGCGTGGTGGTACTGACCTCATTGCCTTCAAACCGTCGCTTTTTTTCAACACACTAACGGAGCACCACCAAAATTTGATAGCCCTATCCAGTCGAGGCGAAATCGTAATAGAATCCGCGCGACTCAAACACAATCGAATCTGGGAAGTTTGCATAGCGTAACCCACAAAGTTCGCTTTACAAGATCGAGACATGGTTTTCAACTTCAATACCCCTAAGAAGGAGACAACATGAAGATTAACTACCCGGCGGTGTTCGTAGCGGCCATAGTCCATTTCCTAATCGGCGGACTTTGGTATGGGCTGATCTTTGGTAACAAGTTCATCGAGATAAGTGGTTGGACGCCCGCGCAAGTGGAAAGGATCGCAGCCGAAAGTCACTGGAGCCAATACGCAGTCGCTTTTGCCACTTCGCTGGTGCTGGTCTACATACTGGCTCATTTCCTTCATTACACCGAAGCAAAAAATGTCGCCGGCGGCATGCAGACGGCGTTCTGGCTTTGGCTTGGTTTCGTTGCGACGACGCAACTCGCAACCGTTATCTTCGAACAACGTAAGCTGGGGTTGTACTTACTCAACGTGGGTTACCAACTGGTGGCCGGCGTTATTTGCGGGGCGATCCTGGCGGCGTGGAAGCCGCGCGGCGCCACCGAACCCTTACCTGCGGAAGCATAACCGAACGGTGATATGGATCGACTCCCGAACTGCTGGAGCGACGCCGCCACGACGCAGTTTAAGAGTCCAAGCTTTAGCTTGCCGTTGCAAAATACGCAACCTGAAGGTTGTACTCTGAACTGCTTGAACCTTCCTCAACCGGCGTCAACCGGTCAGGTGCGCATAGAGGCGCCCCCAGACGCCAGCGCTCGCCTCACGAAAACTCTCTTGCAAGCGTCAGGGAATTAAGTAAACTTCGCTTGCAATGTCAGAACAGATTATCGGCGATTATTTGTGGGCCGAGATGACTGACGGCCAAAAGCTCGAGGTCGTGCTGAGTGGCCGCGCGACGTTGCAACAAGTCAACGAAGGACTGCTGGACGGTTCGGAAGCTTTGCGCAATGCGTGTCAAAGTATCGTGACCCGCGGCGGCGCTTTTGAAAATGTACCAGCCGAAACTACAGCTGAAGCCGAAGAGTTAAGCGAGCTTGCGGAAGCTCTGACCGAAGTTGCGCGCAAGCAAAAAGCGCACGTGCGTGATGAAACCAGTCCCACGAAGCGCAGCGCTTCGCACGTAGCGAAGCAGAGATTCGGATTACCGGAAGGTTTTGTGCCGCGCTTGCAGCGCTATGGCCGCGCTGTTTTGTTGGAGTTGAATATCTATCGCCTGCCGAATGGAGAGGAATTTATTCCCTGCCGGCCCAGCGGCACGCTGGCTGGAAGACAGCACCTTTACGCGCTGGTCACTAGCGAGCAATATTTGAAAGGGAAGCGGGGCTCGGTTTATGTGAGGAGTAACGGCAGAGTTTTTGACTACAGCGTTGACAGTCGCGATCCGGGTAGCGATCTCTTCGATACCGGCTTCACTATTTATGATCTTGAGCGAACTGGAAGATACGCACCGGTGCTGCCTCGACGACCAAGGCGCAAGAAGAGTCAGCCGGCAAAAGTTCGGCGTGCTGCCGCTGCGGGCTAATCATTTCTCTGTGCAACCTTTGTGCTCTCTGTGTCTCGTGGTGAACAAATTCTGGCACACACTCACCACAGAGACACAGAGGACTCAGAGGACGCACAGAGAAGCGAGCGAGGCATTAGGACGTGATTCGGAAACTCAAATCAGGCAAGTACCGGCTCTACTCGAAGAAGAAGGATGCGAAAACCGGGAAGCGAAAAAATCTCGGCACATTTAACTCGCGCGCAGCGGCTGAGAAACACGAACGCGCCGTGCAGTATTTCAAACGACATTGATAAGTAAAGCAAACTGTTAGTTTGCGGTGCTGCCAAGTCATTCAAGTTGAGCGGCAACCAACCATCGCAAACTAACAGTTTGCTTTACGCGCTGGTACTAAACAAAACGCATGACAGAAAACGAATCAGCCAACAACTCGCCAAAATTCGATCGCCGCCCGTGGGGCACATTCACCGTGCTTGATGAAGGCGATGGTTTCAAGGTGAAGCGAATCGAAGTGTTGCCGGGCAAGCGTTTGAGTTATCAGAAACATGCGCAACGCGCCGAGCATTGGGTGGTGGTGCAGGGAACCGCCAGAGTCACACTCGACGATAAGGAAATCGAGGTGCCGGCGGGAGAAGCCATCGACATTGGCGTGGGATCAGCGCATCGAGTTGAGAACGCTGGGACAGAATTACTGGTCTTCATTGAAGTGCAGCGCGGCGGTTACCTTGGCGAAGACGACATCGTGCGATTGCAGGATGATTTCGGAAGAGCGCCGGAAAAGTGATTGGTGGCACGTAGTGATGATGTAGATTGTCTATAAAACAGTTTCCTTTTTTCATTTAGCGGTCTCGAATTCAGGTTGGAAGTGCAACAGAACGCTGATTCTCTTCGCCCCCGAGGGGGCGAGATGTTTATAGCCTGGCAATTCTTTTTTTCCTCCTTAGCTCCGTAGGAGCGTAACGGCTGTTACCCAGGGTAGTTGTTCCGCTGACTGGTTTGGCTCCTAACGGAGCGAAGAGATTGTGTGTGAGGGTTGTTGCTATTGGACATCTCGCTCCGCTGGAGCGAAAAGCGAATTGGACTGATCCAGTTGTAACTTGAATTCACCATCGATGCGCCATTGATTTCCAGCCTGCTCCGCAGGCTGAGTTTGTATTCGTGTCCACTTAAATGAACTCGAGAACGAACAATGTCAGATTCTGAACGGCAATCAGCGTTCGAACCCAACAATGGGACCGCTGTCGCGCGGAATGATCTCGTCGAAGCTGCTGAGCCGGGCTTCTGGGCCGCTGTGCGTGAGTCGTTGCGCGGCAGTCAGCGCGATTACACGTCGGGGCCGATTGGGCGCTCCATCATCGTGCTCGCAATCCCAATGGTGCTCGAGATGTGCATGGAAAGCATCTTCGCAGTTGTCGACATCAAGTGGGTGTCATATCTGGGCCCGGACGCGATGGCCACCGTCGGGCTGACAGAATCCCTGATGACTCTGGTTTACACGCTTGCGATTGGCTTGAGCATCGGAGCCACTGCCATGGTGGCACGTCGAACGGGAGAGAAAAATCCGGAAGGCGCGGCGCGTGCTGCGGTCCAGGCACTCACACTGGCCTTGATAGTTTCCGTGGTTATTGCTCTGGTGGGCGCGCCGCTAGCGCCCTGGTTGCTTTCGCTAATGGGAGCGTCGCCGCAGGTCGTGGAGCAGGGCACGGGTTTTACCAGAGTCATGCTCGCAGGCAACGCGAGCGTGGTAATGCTTTTCATGATCAACGCGATCTTTCGCGGGGCAGGCGATGCCGCCATCGCCATGCGTGTCTTATTTTTCGCAAACGCCATTAACATTGTGCTTGCTCCGTGCTTGATTTTTGGTCTGGGTCCCTTTCCGAAAATGGGAATTGTCGGCGCCGCGGTAGCGACCAACATCGGTCGCGGCACCGGAGCGCTTTACGCATTTAGCCGGCTCATGCGCAAAGGCGGGCGGTTTGAGATCAGGCGGAGCCATTTTCATCTCGAGCCCGCTCTCATGGTCCGGTTGGTGCGAATCTCAGGCACTGGAACGTTCCAGGTGTTTATCGGCATGGCAAGTTGGATTGGCCTGGTGCGCATCATCTCCAGCTTTGGCACCGACGCACTTGCCGGCTACATCATCGGCATACGCGTTGTGCTGTTTGCGCTATTGCCTTCGTTTGGTATGTCCAACGCCGCCGCCACGATGGTGGGCCAAGCGTTGGGTGCAAAGAAACCAGAGCGCGCCGAACAAGCAGTTTGGAAAGCGGGATTCTACAACCTGATTTTTCTCGGTTCTGTCGGTTTAATCTTTGTGCTGTTCGCCAGGCAAATAATCGGCCTCTTCACCCACGATCCAAACGTGGTTCCGTACGGAGTCGATTGTTTGCGCATCGTTGCTTACGGTTTTCTGTTTTACGCCTATGGCATGGTGCTGACGCAATCGTTTAATGGAGCGGGCGACACCTGGACCCCGACAATCATCAACTTGTTTGTATTCTGGTTGTGGGAACTGCCGCTGGCGTATGTGCTGGCGATCGTTCTGGGCATCGGACCGCGCGGTGTGTTTCTGGCAATCATGATTGCCTTTTCAACTTTGGCCATCGTCAGCGCCTTGGTCTTTCGGCGCGGGCATTGGAAGACGAAGCTCGTTTAGCGCCCGTTGAACGGCGGGTCCAGCCCTGGTTCAAATAAAACAACAAAACCCTTATTTAGCCCTGCAGAGCAGGTGCTAGACTGCAAGGTTATTTATGAACTCAATCGTCATGAAATTCGGCGGCACGTCGTTGGAAGGCGCTACTGCTTTTCAGAGCGCGGCGCGCATTGTTGCCGAGCGCATAGAGCGGCGCCCGGTTGTCGTGGTGTCGGCGATGGCCCGCTTCACCGATGCGCTTATTGCGAGCGTGCCGGAAGCTGCGACCACCAGCGCCGCAGCGGCGTTGGCAACGCTCGACAAGCATTTCGAACGACACTTGAGAGTGATAGACGCGCTCTTGTCTAAAGAGGCCGATCGATTACGTCAATTAGTTGAACAAAGCCGCAGTGAGATCAGTGAACTCTTAGATCGAGCTGCCGCCGAGATTCAGGAGCGCAAACGACGCAAAGCATTGGAGGACGCGGTCGCTTCAAATGGAGAGAGACTTTCAGCAGCGCTGCTGGCGGCGGTACTGCTTGAGAACAAGTACTCAGCGTGTGACGTCGATGCGCGGCGGTGTGTTATCACCGACGATGAGTTTGGTTGTGCTGCTCCTTTGATGACTGAAACGTTTAGCAACTCGCAGACGCACCTGCGACCGCTGCTTGAAAAAGCGTGCGTGCCCGTTTTGGGTGGTTTCATTGGTTCCACGGCGACCGGTGAAACAACAACCTTAGGCCGTGGCGGGTCTGATTACACGGCGGCAATGATCGGTGCGGCATTGGATTCCGAAGAGATTCAAATCTGGACCGACGTGCCGGGGGTGCTGACCGCGGATCCACGTATAGCTCCAAAGGCGCGGACGGTGCCGCGACTCTCTTTTGCTGAGGCGTCAGAGCTGGCGTACTTTGGCGCGCGTGTACTTCATCCCAAGACTTTGCACCCGGCAGTCGAACGCGACATTCCAGTGCGCATCTGCAACTCCCGCGCGCCCGATGGCAGGAGCACCGTCGTAGTTGGCGAAAGCGAAACTTCACCACAGACCGTAAAAGCCATCGCACATAAGACCGGCGTCACCACCGTGCAGATTACTTCGGCGCGCATGCTTGGAGCATACGGATTCCTGCGCGCGATCTTTGAAATTTTTGACAAGTATCGAACGGCGGTCGACGTTGTCACTACATCGGAGGTGAGCGTGTCGTTGTCATTGGACGATACAACCGCGTTGCCGACGATTGTTGCCGAGCTTGAGAAACTCGGGACGGTATCTATAGAAGAGGAGCGCGCAATCCTTTGTATTGTCGGCGAGGGATTACGCAGCACCCCGGGGATTGCGGCGCGCATTTTTTCGACGATTAGCGATATCAACGTTTCGCTGATCTCGCAGGGCGCTTCGCGAATAAACCTGACTTTTGCAGTCGAGGAAGCGCGCGCTCGGGAAGCGGTAATGCGGCTGCATAAAGAATTTTTTGAGCAGTCTGCCGATGAGGAGACAATCATTGAGGGCGTGAGCGAAGTTGAGAGCCAAGCTCAGGTTCTGGGGTGAAGTAGCGCAAATCTATAGGAATGAACTTACGTATATTTGCTTTGTGGGTCGAGGAATACAGAACGGGGGGCGGTAGCGACCGGGTCTGCCGAGGGATGAGTTCACCCTCATTGTAAGCTAGCCTTCTCGGCGATCCTGAAGGAGTTCTTTAACCCAAGTCAGACCCGGTCGCTACCACTCCCGGTTCTGTATTTGTCGACCCACGACAAGTTAGAGGCATAGTCAGATGGATCTGTTTGAACTAACAAGAAAACTGATCGACATTCCATCGGTGACCGGCGACGAGAAAGCGGTGGGTGAATTTCTCTCGGTGCAACTCGAGCGTCTGGGTTACAGAGTTCAGCGGCAGCAAGTCGAAAAAGATCGCTTCAATGTTATCGCAACCACTGACGCACCGCCTCGGGTCGTGCTGTCTACCCACATGGATACGGTTCCGCCGCAAATTGCCTACAGCGAAAATGAAGAATTGATTTCCGGGCGGGGCGCCTGCGATGCCAAGGGAATCATCGCCGCACAGATTACCGCCGCCGAACGCTTGCGTGCGGAAGGCGTGAACGAAGTGGGTCTCCTGTTCACGGTTGACGAGGAGGCGGGAAGCGAGGGTGCGCGCGTCGCGAACGATACTCCGCTCGCGATTGCGTGTGAATACTTAATCAACGGCGAGCCTACCGACAATAAATTGGCCAGCGCTACCAAGGGCTCGCTGCGGTTTACGCTAAAGTCGAAAGGACATTCGGCACATTCCGCTTATCCCGAACAGGGCGACTCGGCGATTGAAAAGCTGCTCGATGTGTTGCAGGACATGCGCGAGTGTCAATGGCCCAGCGATGCAGTGCTCGGCGAAACAACTTGCAACATCGGCGTCATCGAAGGCGGCACGCGCGCGAACGTTATCGCAGCCGAAGCTGCCGCTGTTTTGCAGTTGCGCTTGGTTAGCGATGCAGCTGCAGTGAAAACAATCTTGACAAACGCTATTGCCGGGCGCGCTGAAGTCGAATACTTATCGCTGCACGATCCGGTTCGTCTATTCACTGTGAACGGTTTCGAGCAATGCGTTGTGAGGTTCACTACGGACATTCCCTACCTGTCGCGCTGGGGCAAACCGTTGCTGTTGGGACCGGGCTCAATTCTAAAGGCGCACACTGACGGCGAGTGCGTAAGGAAGCAGGAACTGTCGGATGCCGTCGCCCTTTATGTTGGGTTAGTGCGCAGTCTGCTTGCTCGCGAAGGTATCGAACAAATCGAGCAGGTCGCGGAAGGAGCGCCGCGGTGAAGCTCGCATTGATTGGATATGGAGCGATGGGCCGGTTGGTTGAGACGCTGGCTGAGGCAGCCGGTGATCAGATCGGAATAAAGCTTACGTCCAACGAATCTGATCAAGACATCGACGAGGTTGCCGCCATGTTAAGACGTCATGACGTGGCTATTGATTTTTCAGTGGGCGCGGCCGTGTTGAGAAACGTGGAAGCTTGCGCCAGGGCATCGGTGCCGTTGGTGGAGGGAACTACCGGCTGGAAGGATCAGGAAGGTCGTGTAAAAGAGATCGTTACAGAACACAACGGCGCGCTGGTCTATGGAGCGAATTTTTCCATTGGCGTGAATGTTTTCTATCGCATTGTTGCTGACGCAGCAAAGCTATTTGCCGGTCTCGATCAATACGAAACTTTCATTGAAGAGCAGCATCATTCACGCAAGCGTGACGCCCCTTCCGGGACCGCGCTGAAATTAAAAAGCCTGGTTGCCGAATTCATCAAGGGCGACATCTCGATCGCTTCGACGCGCGCAGGCAACATTCCTGGAACGCATCGAGTAGGGTTCGATTCAGCAGCGGACCAAGTCACGCTGACCCACATGGCACGTTCGCGTGAAGGCTTTGCCGCCGGAGCGCTGTTGGCGGCGCGTTGGATCATCGGTCGCAAAGGAGTCTATGAATTCTCTGAGGTCATTGATGAAATTCTTAGTAGGAATAGAAGCACAGATTAGGTGGGGATAATTCATGAGAGGCTGCGTCGTTGACTTCTAATTCGTTACTGGCCGATTAAGAGAGGTATAGAAATGACACAAAAGACTGACTGGATGCGTGGTTGTGCTACTGCACTGGTAACCCCTTTTACATCTGACGGCGCAATTGATGAAGCTGCGTTGACGCGTTTGATTGAGTATCAACTCAACAACGGCGTGCGTTTGCTGGTACCGTGCGGCACGACTGGCGAGAGTGCGACGATGACTGAAGAGGAAGATCAGCGCGTGATTAGCCGCGCGATCGAGCTGGCGCGTGGGCGCGCAAAAGTCATCGCAGGCACGGGCAGCAACTCAACCGCCGCTGCTATTGAGAACTCAAAGATTGCCGAGAAGCTTGGTGCTGACGCAGTGCTCGTCGTGGCCCCGTTCTACAACAAGCCGACGCAGAACGGTCTGTATGCGCACTTTAGTGCAATTGCCGCAGCAGTCGATCTTCCCATTGTTATTTACAACGTGCCGGGCCGTACGTCTTGCAACATCGCCGCCGAAACAACCCTAAAGCTCGCACGCGATTGCGAAAACATCGTGGCCGTTAAAGAAGCGTCGGGAAACTTGTCGCAGATTATGGAAATTTTGCGCGGGCGGCCTGAGGGCTTTAATGTTCTATCAGGCGATGATGCCATCACATTCGCGTTGATTGCGCTCGGCGGAGACGGGTTGATTTCAGTCGCTTCGAACCAGGCGCCCGAACTGATGTCGCGAATGGTGGATTTGGCGCTGGCAGGAAAGTGGGACGAAGCGCGTGAGCTGCATTACCGTCTGCTGCCTTTGATGGAGACGAATTTTATCGAGTCGAGTCCGGGACCGGTGAAAGCCGGAGTGGCGATGCTGAATCTGATTGGCGAGAACTATCGTTTGCCCCTCGTGCCGATTCAGGAAAGCAGTCGCAACAAATTACGCGCGGTGATGGCGGATCTTGGTTTACTTAAGGAAGCGTCGCGTGCCACTTCGTGACGACATCGAAAGGCTGAGCGCGCGGACCGGCGGCGATTTCAGCTCCGAAGATCGCGCTCTCTTTGATGGGTTCAAGATTGCCTTGAATCGTGGCGAGGTGCGCGCGGCTGAACGCTCTGCCGATGGAAACTGGACGGTAAATTCCTGGGTAAAGCAGGGAATACTGCTCGGCTTCCGCATGGGCCAACTGGTGGACATGTCTGCGTCGTCTGTGCTTCGTTTCTTCGACAAGGAAACCTACCGCACCCGGCCGACCACTCTCAACGAAAATATTCGCATCGTGCCGGGCGGCTCGAGCATACGCGAGGGCGCTTACATCGCATCGGGCGTAGTTTGCATGCCGCCGATGTATGTGAACGTGGGTGCGTACGTGGATGAAGGAACAATGATAGACAGCCATGCGCTGGTGGGATCGTGCGCGCAAATCGGCAAACGAGTGCACCTCTCGGCAGCGGCGCAGATCGGCGGCGTGCTGGAACCAGTGGGCGCCGTACCAGTGATAATTGAAGACGATGTTTTAGTTGGTGGCGGTTGCGGGGTTTATGAAGGAACGATCGTTCGCGAGCGCGCGGTGCTGGCGGCGGGGACAATCCTGACCGGCTCAACTCCGGTTTACGATCTGGCGCGGGAAAAAATTTATCAACGAACAGCAGAAGCGCCGCTTGAGATTCCCGCCGGCGCGGTAGTAGTTCCAGGTTCGCGGAACGTGCGCAGCGAAACGGGGCGCGCCTGGGGCTTGTCGCTTTACGCTCCGGTGATCGTGAAGTATCGCGATAAGAAAACTGATCAAGCGGTGCAGTTGGAAGACTATCTGCGGTAAGGTGAAGATCGTTTGCGTTTGCCGTGGAGGGAGGAACTGAATTAACGTCAAGCTTACTCGCCGAATTCTTTCAGAGGCGCGAGTCATCGCCAAAGGCAAACGCATTCGTGATGCTCGTCGTTTGGTTGCACAATACGGTGGCAGAGCGTCAAAATGGGTGGAGTGGCCCGCGGATGGAGATTGCTGGTGAGTATTTTGAATTTCATTGGTACGAGCATCCTGGAGGCAGGGTGGAAGTAAAGCGAGTGAAAATGAATCGATCATGATCGTAAAACTTAAGAAAAAGAGTGCGCGCTATCGAGACCTCACGTTCGGGCAACCATATGTTGTTATCGGCATTGAAGCTGATCATCTCCGCATCTTGAATGACGCCGGTCGACCGTTCTTATATCCACCTGATCTCTTTTCATTGATCGATCCAAAAGAACCGGTTGATTGGATTACCGAACTTGGCGACGATGGTGAGCGATATTCATATCCGCCTCCCCTGAACAAATCCGGTTTCTTTGAAGACTTCTTCGATGAGAAGGCTAAAGCTGTTGCAATCTTCTGGCGCATCGTGAATCAGCAGCTTGCCGGCAGCCAGCGAAGAGTCGCATAGGCCGAGTACTTGCCAAGATGATCTTTCAAGCCGACTAACACCTCGAAGAACTTCTTACAGCCTAGATTTTTCCAATGGCCAAGCGATCTGAATTATTGGCTCTGGCAAAGTTGCGACAGAGCACTCGCTATCCCGGCTACAACTGCATTGGCGACTACCATTCGGGGGCCTATGAATGTGATTTTGTCTCGCCTTACACCAAGACAGCGGGCAATATCGACGCGAAGATCATGGTGATACTCCAAGACTGGAGCTCGGACGAATCGATGATTGACGAAGACTTCGACGAAGACGCAGCGAACTTGGGATACACTCCCAGTTTACCAACAAACAAAACGCTTATTAAGCTACTCTATGAAACTTTTGGGCTCACGCTTCGCGATACCTACGCTACTAATCTGTTTCCTTTTATCAAACCAGGTAAAATGAGCGCTCGAATTCCGCAGAAGGATCTAACCGCGGCTGTTCGTCAGTTTGCTTTGCCCCAAATTCAGATTGTGAAACCAAAGCTTGTAATCTGTCTTGGGCTCGTGACATTTAATGCACTTCGAAAGGCATGTGATTCGGAGCCCTGCGCTAACATACATTCTGCGATTGAAAATCCTTTCAACATTGGTAAGACGCGGGTGTGGTGCCAAGCCCACACCGGGGCGCTTGGGCAAAAGAACAGGAACAAAGGTGGAGTCGATCGTGTTTCGGATGACTGGCATAAAATGAAATCCGATCTTGGGGGCCACGAATTGAAGGACGGATAATCTCTGGTGAAACCATTCCAACCACCACAATTTTTGCGCGGGATCGAAAGGAGTCCGATTCGTTCGATTACAGATCGTGCCAAACCCGGCGACATTAGTTTCGGCCTGGGCGAACCTGATCTGCCCACTCCCGACGTGATTCGTCGCGAGGCAATGCGCGTCATACAGGAGGAGCGGAACGGCTATACGCTGCAAGCCGGGTTGCCGGCCCTGCGCGAACGCGTGGTCCATGACTATCCACACCTGAATCTCTCCATTGATCAAGTGATCGTCACTGCCGGTTCGCAGGAAGCCATGTATCTGGCCTTGATGACCCTCGTCGAGGCAGGCGATGAGGTGTTGATTCCCAATCCCGGCTTCGTCGCCTATCCGACGATTACGCGCATGGCCGGTGGCACTCCTGCTTTCTATCAACTCCCGGCAGCTCAAGATTTCAGTTTTGATCTGGATGACTTCAAACAACGGCTCAGTGCCAGGACAAAGGTAGTCGTTTGCACTACTCCGTCTAACCCGACCGGTCGCACGTTGACGAGTGACGAGTTGCGTGCGATGGCCCAGGCCATTAAAGCAAGCGGCTCAAACGCGTTTATCATCAGTGACGAAATCTATCGCGACCTTTATTACACCGGAGAACGTCCCGGTTCAATCTCTGAATTCTATCCGCCCACGGTGGTGATTAGCGGTCTTTCAAAATCGACGTGCATGACTGGGTGGCGCCTGGGTTGGATCCTCGGTGACGAAGCTGTGATTCGCGCCGCTCATCTGCTGCACGGTTATGTCACTACCTGCGCTTCAACAATTTCGCAGAAGGCGGCCCTCGCCGCCTGGACCGATGAAGCGGTTGCAGCGCGCACGCAGATTCGCGAGACCTTCCAGCGACGACGCGATCACCTGCTGGCAGCGCTGCGCAGCATAGGGCTACGTTGCATTACGCCCGACGGCGCGTTCTATACAATGCTGGACGTCCATGACTATGGATCGTCGCTGGAAGTTGCGGAAACATTTCTGGGCGCGGGCGTCGTAACAGTTCCGGGTAGCGCCTTTGGCAATGAAGCCGAAGGTTTTCTGCGCGTTTCCTTTTGCGCTGACTTGCCGGTGTTAACCGAAGGCGTGGCTCGGATCAAAGCGGCGCTGAAACATTGACGTTCGGTTCGCGGCTTTGCCGCCTTCCGTGCGGAATGGCTCTGCCTTTCCGGTCAGCTATATTGGAAAGCTTCGCGAGGCTGCGCCTCGTGTATCGCAGCCATAGCCTGATTGAGTTGAGCCTTTTCGCACGGAAGGCGGCAAAGCCGCAATAGCCGTTACAAAATTGGTGGACTTATAGAATCAATGACTAAAAAACTTCGCGTAGGAATTCTCGGCGCTACCGGCATGGTTGGGCAGCGCTTTGTCGAATTACTGGAAGACCATCCACAATTTCAGATCACGGCGCTGGCCGCTTCCGATCGATCACAAGGAAAAAGTTTTGCCGAAGCTTGCACCTGGCGTCTTGCCGGCGAGATGCCCGAGTTTGTCCGATCACTTCCGGTGCAAGCGCCTGAACCCACGCTCGATTGCGATCTGGTGTTTTCCAGTTTACCTGGCGACATTGCACGGAAAACGGAAGGCGACTTTGCCGCCGCCGGTTATCCGGTAATTAGTAATTCTTCAGCTTTTCGGATGGACCATGATGTGCCGCTATTAATTCCGGAAATAAATCCGAAACATCTCGCACTACTCGACGCGCAAAAAAAATCAAACAACAGACAACACGGCTTCATTGTTACTAATCCAAACTGCTCCACGATCATGCTGGCACTCGCGCTTGCGCCCTTGCAGGAATTCGGAATTGAGAGCGCGGTCGCAACCACCATGCAGGCGTTATCAGGAGCCGGTTACCCCGGCGTCGCTTCCTTAGCGATCAGCGACAACGTCCTGCCATTTATCGAGAGCGAAGAAGAAAAGATCGAGCAGGAGACTCTGAAGATTCTGGGCACAATGAACGGCGAGACGATTACAGAGGCGCCGATGAAGGTCAGCGCACAATGTCATCGTGTGAACGTATCCGACGGACATTTGGCCGCGGTGCGCGTAAAGCTAAACAACCCGGCGAAGATTGCTGATCTGAAACAGGCGTTTTCTTCGTTCAGCGCATTACCGCAGGAGTTGAAACTTCATTCAGCGCCGGACCAGGTGATCATTGTGCGTGAAGAAAAGGATCGGCCGCAGCCTCGCCTCGACCGCAATGCGGGCAACGGCATGAGCATCACTATTGGCCGGCTACAGCCTGATAACGTGCTCGATTACCGCTTTGTCGCTTTAAGTCACAATACAATTCGCGGGGCCGCCGGCGCGGCCATTTTAAATGCCGAATTAATGCTCGCGCTGGGTAAACTAAAATGAAAAAGCTAGTTGTCATAACTTTGTTGTTGACGTTTGTGTCGGGCGCATTTTCGCAGCAAGCGAATGAAAAGTCTGCATTGCAATCAATGGTTGACACTGAGTTGGCATTTGCGCGCATGTCGCTGGAGCAGGGCACCCGCCCGGCGTTCATGGCGTTCATCGCAGAGGACGGAATTCTCTTTCGGCCGCGTGCAGTCAAAGGAAAACAATGGATGATTGATCATCCACTGCCGCCTTCCGACAAAAGAGCCTTGCTCAGTTGGTATCCATCCCTCGCCGGTATCGCCGAAAGCGGTGACATGGGCTACACGACCGGACCCTGGGAATTCAAGGACGATATTAAAGATGCTAAGCCGAGTGCGTTTGGCAATTTCTTAACTATCTGGAAGAAACAAGCAGACGGCTCCTGGA
>JBPCLZ010000183.1:0-4653 GCA_051002775.1 Pyrinomonadaceae bacterium
CGTCAAAGGCTTTGCTGCGATGGTAGAAAAGAATATCTTTGAACTGTTCATCAGTGACGCCTGCCTGCTTCGCCGAAGCAGTATGAGCACGGGTTCAATACTCGCAGCCGTTGAGCATTGACGTAGCAAGGTAAGCTAACTCTTTGTCACGAGCGAGAAGCGTACCTCCCATGACTACTTGGAAAAAGGGCATGAAGCTAGAGAGTGCTGCTGGCTGATGAGCCATCACGGCAAAGATATTTGGCATGTGACCGAACTTGCCCGTCAAAGCGTCATAGATGCCATGCGTCTCTTGTGCGGCCTGTTCTTTTGGAAGTGGGTTTACGACTGCCATTTCCTCTACTCCTTTAGTTTATTTGAAACAGAAAGTTGGACTATTGCCCTGCGGACGCTATCGCCGGTCAGAACCGTTGTCAAGTATCACGCAGTGTCGTGATTTGAAAGTTAACTCAAAATAACTCTATAGCTATTGGTCGCCAATTTCTTGGTTTCGTTCCTTGGTCGCAGCAAGGACTAGCGCTTGGTGGTTAAGTCGCTTTTGTGGTGAAGGCAAGTCGGGTTTATGAAAACTATTTACACTCTCGTTTGCACCAGGCAACCCTCAGAATCACTTTCGTCACGTGAGGCAATAGGAACTACATATTCAGCGTTAGCGGTGACTTTGAGGGTTAGTTCGTTTTCGTCTAACAGTGGCAAGCCATGACAAACAAAGAGCGCAATGTGAGAGGGGGGATCGCCCTGTAACATCGCGCCCTTGTTTTCACCGATGTCTCACGTTGGTACCCACGCGCAACACTCAGGTGCAGGGCGCTGCATCTTATTTGAGGAGATGAATTCTCGTCAGGATCCAGCGTGAAATAAAACGTCTTGACTCTGATTAGGACCTCAAACGAAGGAGCGGCTTGCCGCCGTAAGGAGCTAGCTCGACTAATAGTTTTGCCGTTTTCAATTGAACTTGATGACTCAAATGCTCCTCTCTGGTACCCTGCTCCGACCGCACCACCCTTTAACTTTTAGTTGGTCTGTAATAGAGTCAAGCGGAATCTGACTACGGCGATATTGCTGAAGCGTACATGCCTCTCGCCCCCAACACTCGACTCGATCGCTACGAAATCCGCTCACAGCTAGGCGCGGGTGGAATGGGCGAGGTTTATCTGGCCCATGACACGAAGCTAAATCGTAAAGTCGCGCTGAAAATTCTGCCATTGGAAGTCGCTGCCAACCAGGATCGCATGCGTCGATTCACTCAAGAAGCGAAGGCGGCCGCAGCGCTCAGTCATCCAAACATCGCGCAAATCTTTGAGATCGGTGAGCACGACGGCACGCCCTACATCGCGATGGAGTTTATCGACGGCGTCACGCTGCGGGACATGATTTATGGCGAGCAGACCGAGCTACGGAAACTGTTGCGTTATTTGCAGCACGTGGCCGAAGGGTTGGCGAAAGCTCACGCGGCGGGAATTGTGCATCGCGATCTCAAGCCGGACAACATCATGGTCACGCGGGATGGCCACGCGAAGATTCTTGATTTCGGTCTGGCGAAGCTGATCGAACAACGCCTGCCAAACGACCAAGGCCCCAGCGAAGTGGCAACGGCAGTAATGGCGCTGCATTCATCGCCCGGCACAATCATGGGCACGGTCGCTTACATGTCGCCAGAGCAAGCGCGCGGCAGGGCGTTGGATGGACGCTCTGACATCTGGAGTCTGGGTGTCGTGCTTTACGAGATGGTCGCGGGGCGCGCGCCGTTCGAGGGCGAGACGTCGAGCCACGTCATCGTCTCGCTCCTCGAACACGAGCCCGCGCCGCTCGCGCGCTTAGCGGCCGACGCGCCCGCGGAGTTGCAGCGCATCGTGCGCAAATGCCTGACGAAACAGCGCGACGAGCGCTACCAGACGGCGCGCGATCTGATGATCGACTTGAAGAATCTGCGCCGTGAGCTGGATTTGCAGAGCGAACTCGAGCGCTCCGCCGCACCGCACAGCACCGAGGCGCCGACGAAAGCCATCAATGACGCCGCGGCGACCGGCGAGACGGGCGCGCGCCAGACGTCGAGCGTCGAGTACGTCGTCACCGAAATCAAGCGCCACAAGAAAGGCGCGATCTTGATTGCCGCGCTCACGGCGATTGCCGTTGCGGCTTCGATCCTTTTCGTTCACTCCCGCGGCGCGCGCGCCCTGACCGAAAAGGACACCATCCTGCTGACGGATTTCGTCAACACGACCGGGGACGCAGTCTTTGACGGGACGCTCAAACAAGCCCTGGCCGTCCAACTCGGCCAATCCCCTTTCCTTAACATCTTCTCCGAAGACCGCGTGCGCGGGGCGCTCAGGTTCATGGGCCACCCGGCCGAAGAGCGCGTAACGAGAGACGTAGGGCGGGAGATTTGCCAGCGGCAGGGATTGAAAGCGATGCTCGCGGGTTCGATCGCGAGCCTAGGCAATCATTACGTCATCACGCTGGAAATCGTCAACGCGCAGACGGGTGACGCGATTGCGCGCGAACAGGCGGAAGCCGAAAGCAAGGAACAGGTGCTCCCCGCGCTCGGCGAAGCGGCGACGAAATTAAGGGAGAAGTTGGGCGAGTCGCTCGCGTCAATCCAGAAGTTTGACGCCCCAATTGAGCAGGCCACGACCTCATCGCTTGAGGCCTTCAAAGCCTTCTCACTCGGCGTCGAGCGGCAACTTAAGGGCAAGTACTTTGAAGCCATTCCGCCTTACAAACGCGCGGCGGAAATAGACCCTAATTTCGCCCTCGCTTACGCCCGGCTCGCGAGTGTGTATTACAACAGCGGGGAGTACGGGCTTGCTGCCGAAGCTTCACAAAAAGCCTACGACTTGCGTGACCGGGTCAGTGAGCGTGAGAGGCTGTATATCAGCATGAGTTATTACAGTAATGTGACCAGGGAAATGGAGAAGTATATAGAAACGCTGGAGCTGTGGGAGCGCACGTACCCCCGCGACGTCGTGCCGCACAACAATCTAGCTCTGCAATACAACGACATCGGGCAGTATGAGAAAGCCATCGACGAGGCGCGCGAAGCCATCCGCCTGAACCCTAATGCCGCCCCAGCTCATTCGAACCTGGCGCGGGCGTTCTCAGGGCTGAATCGCTTCGACGAGGCCAAGGAGGTGATCGGGCGGGCGCTGGCACAGAAAGTCGAAAGTGTACACATGCATAGAATTCTTTATTCGATTGCTTTCATTCAGGGTGATGATGCGGGGATGAAGCAACAGATCGAGTGGGTGAACGGCAAGCCGGAGGAATATACCGCGCAGAACTGGCAGTCCGAAACGGCGGCGTTTTCGGGCCAATTACGAAAAGCTAAAGAGTTCTCCAGCCGTGCCGCAGAATTGGCGCAGCGCCGCGACCTGAAGGAACCCGTGGCGCAAATTGTCGCCGGGGATGCCGGGCGCGATGCGCTCTTCGGCGACTGCAAGCAGATCAAAGAAAAGACCGCAAAGGCGCTTGCCATAACAGAGAGCCAGCCTGCGAGGTTCAGTGCGGCCAACGCGCTGGCAGTCTGCGGCGAGTTTAGCCAAATGCAAGCGATAAATGATGAACTGGTCAAGCGTTACCCGAAAGACACCCTGCTCAATAGAGTTTTTCTGCCGCTGATACAAGCCCGCGCTGAAATGTACCGGGGCAATGCCGCCCAAGCGATTCAGTTGTTGGAGACAACCAGACCTTACGAAGGGGCGGCTCTTTTCCAAGTCCCCTACCTGCGCGGCCAAGCATACCTCAGCCAGCAGAAAGGGGTTGAAGCCGCAACCGAATTCCAGAAGATTCTCGACCACCGGGGCTGGCAGCCCGCAACTCCTCTATACCCGCTCGCGCACTTGGGGCTGGCGCGCGCCGCAGCCTTGAGCGGCGACACGACGAAGGCACGCAAAGCCTATCAAGATTTCTTCGCACTCTGGAAAGACGCAGACGGGGACCTGTCCGTTCTGATCGAAGCAAAGAAAGAGTACGAGAAGCTAAAGTGAGTTTGACCGACGATGAGTCTGTCCGCCGGCACAAAACTTGGTCGTTACGAAATCCGCTCTAAGATTGGCGCGGGCGGGATGGGCGAGGTGTACTTGGCGCAGGACACTGAGCTGCATCGTACCGTCGCGATCAAGGTGCTTCCAGGACCCTCGCTTCGGATCAGCAACGGCTGCAACGATTCATCCAGGAAGCGAGGGTCGCTTCCGCTTTAAATCATCCGCTTCATTTTGACGATTCATGAAATCGGAACGGTTTGGAATTTGCGATTCATGGCGACGGAGTTTATCGATGGCGAGACGCTCCGTCAGCACCTCCGCTCCGGAATAAAGCTTACCGAGATTTTGGAGATCGCCATTACGATTTGGCCCGTGAAAGCAAGTGAGATTCTGTAACTGGGCAGATCGCTGGTCGGCACGTCGAACAAGCAGCACCCGCTGTTAAAAGAAATGAACGACCTTCAAACAAAACGCAATGCACGTGGACTGTAGTAAAAAATGTAGTAAACACCTGCATTCACCGAAGAACAAGGACGAACACGCCCTAGCAGGCTGCTGAAAAAGTAACCTTTGCGCCTGGTCCAACGTAATAGTAGCGATAGTACAAGCACGCCCGAAGGAGAACAGAAAACAAATGCGCGGAGACGATTTGCAGCAAGCGGGAATGTTC
>JBPCLZ010000184.1:0-24121 GCA_051002775.1 Pyrinomonadaceae bacterium
GGATTTATCCGATTCGACCGGCGATGAAGTTGGTGGTCGATACCTTTGAATTCTGTACGCAGCATGTGCCCCGCTACAATCCTGTATCTGTCAGTGGTTATCACATCCGTGAAGCCGGCGCGACCGCTATTCAGGAACTCGCCTTCACGCTGCGCGACGGCCTTGAATACGTAGAGTGGGGTATCCGCGCGGGACTTGAGTTGGATGCGTTTGTGCCTCGGATTTCTTTTTTCTTCAATGCTCACAATGATTTTTTTGAAGAGGTGGCCAAGTATCGCGCTGCGCGTCGCATCTGGGCGCGGGAGATGCGCGAACGCTTTGGCTCAACGAACGAGCGGACGCTGAAGCTTCGTTTTCATACCCAGACAGCGGGTGTGTCATTAACAGTACAACAACCGCTCAACAACATCGTGCGCGTTGCCATTCAAGCTCTCGCCGGCGTACTGGGTGGAACTCAAAGTCTCCACACTGACGCATACGATGAGGCACTCGCGCTGCCAACTGATCGCGCCGCATTGATTGCGTTGCGCACGCAACAGATCATAGCCGAGGAGACTGGCGTAGCGAACACCGTGGATCCGCTCGGCGGCTCTTATTACGTCGAATCACTGACGCAAACCATGGAGGAGCGGACGCTGGATTATTTCCGCCGCATTGACGCCATGGGCGGTATGGTCGAGGCGATTGAAAAAGGTTTTCCGCAGCGCGAAATTCAGGACTCGGCTTACCAGTATCAGAAGGCGGTCGAACGCGGCGAGCAAGTAATTGTAGGTGTCAACAAGTACGCCATGGACGACGAGGCCGCTCAAGTTCCCACCCTCGTGATTGATGAATCGGTGCGCGAGCATCAGGTGGAACGGCTGCAGCGAACCCGCGACCAGCGCGATGCGGGCGCCGCCGCAAACGCCCTGGAGAAACTTCGTCGCGCTGCTCAAAATAATGAGAACACGATGCCGGCGACGATCGAGGCAGTGCGGGCCTACGCTACCCTGGGCGAGATTTGCTCTGCTTTGCGAGATGTTTACGGCATCTACGAAGAGCCGGCGTTCTGACGCACAACGACTTCGCGTCATATTTCCATAGAACTGCTTATGCCCGATCGAAAAATTCGCGTTCTCGTAGCAAAGCCCGGGTTGGACGGTCACGATCGAGGCGCCAAGGTGATCGCCCGCGCATTGCGCGATGCCGGCATGGAAGTGATTTACACCGGCCTGCGCCAAACGCCAGAAATGATCGCAGCCGCGGCTTTGCAAGAGGATGTTGACGCGGTTGGCGTTTCAATTCTAAGCGGCGCTCACAACACGCTTTGCCCCCGCATCGTTCAACTCCTGCGCGATCAAGGCATGGACAACTGTTTAGTGCTGCTCGGTGGCATTGTTCCTCAAGACGATATAGCCAAACTTAAACAGCAAGGCGTCGCGGAAATCTTCCTGCCCGGCACCTCCACAGAAAACATCGTCACGTTTTTGCGCGAAAACGTAAAGCCACGCGAATAACGAATGGCGCCGGCCTCCGCAATCGTTACCGACGTCACGGGTGCCATTGCCACCATTCGATTCAATCGACCCGCGTCGCGTAATCCCCTTTCCAGCGCCACTCTCGACGAACTAAACAGCGCAGTCTCAGCACTAACAACTCGTGAAGATGTGACAACCATTATTTTCACCGGGGCAGAAGATGTGTTTGCTTCGGGCGCTGACATTCGAGAGTTGGCCCAACTCAATACCGCGCGAGCATTTGAGTTTGCCCGGTTGGGGCAACATCTTTTTCAAGACATTGCCGATGCTGAGCAGACTACGATTGCGGCAATCAACGGCTACTGCATGGGCGGCGCACTGGACCTGGCGCTGGCGTGCGACATTCGCATCGCCTCACCGCAGGCTGTCTTTAGCCATCCTGGTGCGCGCTTGGGAATCATCACCGGCTGGGGCGGCACGCAAAGGCTGCCGCGACTAATCGGTAAAACACGCGCACTTGAGTTATTCATTACAGCTAAACAAATCAACGGCCGGGAAGCACTCGATCTTGGCCTCGTGACCAGTCTTTCCGATAACGTGCTTGACGCTGCACTCGAATTCGTGCGTCCGTAACAATCGACATAGGTAGGCTGTCGCCAGCTTTCCTTGTCACACCACCGTGCATACGGGTCCGTACACGGAGGTTCGGTGAGTTGAGCTAGTCAGCAACCAACCGTGGAAGTCCAAGCGATGCGAAGTAGGCATTGGGCAGGGGGGTAGAGAGTGCCGGTGAGTTGCTGAGCCGCCACGGACCATGAGCGCTTCCTGCCGTTTGTGCGGCCAGGTCTTTACTCAGGCCCCGCTTACGTAACTCAGCAAACCGCACCCTCGTATACTTCCACTGCTTCCAGACCACCGAACGCAAACGGCGTCTGCGCCATCTATCAGGGCGCTGCAACACCGAAGGAGTTTGGCAGAAGCCGAAGTAGCCGCGCCATCCGGTTGAGTAGAGGACTTTCACCTCCAAGCCGTCGAATATGCTCGGCACACAACAAAAACGGCGCCGGAACTAAGTCCGACGCCGGAAAGTCCTTCTTTTCAAAGGCAGACTAGAATTCGAATCGTACGCCCACCTGCGCGGTGAATGGACGACCCACCGGCGGACCAAAGCCCGGACCGTAGAGTGAGTCAGCCTGTAAGAAGCCCGTCGGGCTGGTGGCCGGGTCGAGGCCGAAGCGGTTCGCAAACGCAAGGTTCTCGTAGTTGAAGAGGTTGTAGAAGTCGATGTAGGTGCTAAGCCTCATGTTCTCGCCGAAGCGGAAGTTCTTAGTCACGCGGAGGTCAAAGTTGAAGAAGCGACCGCTTCGCTCTTCGAATTGCCCACTGCTGTTAAGTACAAACCCGCTGCGTTGGCTATTGACGTTGGTCTGCCGGCAACCGAAAGGGTTCAGGCCGAGCACCACAGTCGAAGGCAAAACGCCGGCGGGCCGATTACGCACGGCCGTAAGTAACGAAAGCGGGTCAACGCTAGCGCAGAGGCGGTCGTTGGTTGCCAACCCGTCCCCGTCAATGTCCACGCCCGTGGTCGGCGAGTAGGGGCGCGCGCTTGACAACTGCATGATCGGCGCCAGTTGGAAATCCCACGGGAGGTCGAAGACCCCGCTCATAACGATCCGGTGGCGCTCGTCGAAGCGCGTTGGGCCGAACTCGCCTTCCCTGAACTGATTATCCGGCGTAGTCGCGATGCCGTTGCCCGTATAAGAGGCGACGGGCTGTCCCCCCCACGAACGCGAATTCGCCAGGACATAGCTGCCCGAGAAGAGCGCCTTACGGGTGCGCCATTTTAGCGTCGTCGTCCAGCTATCGAAGAGTGAACGGTTGGTTGTCCCGATCATGTTGATCTGTTCGAGACGATTAGCCGGTAGGCCTGCGGCCAGGAACGCCGTGTCGAGCAGGCGAGTGCTGGTACCCCGAGGGCATATAGCTGGCGTGGGCGCGGCTCCGGGATAGGCGGGGTTACAGATATGCTGAATCTGGGGGTTGATCACCTGCACGCGAGACTCGTGCAGGCCTAAGGTATGCACGTAGTCGCTCGAAAGCGTCATGTTGGTGTTGAGTTGCTTTTCGAAGCCGATCGAGAACTTTTGGACGTAGGGCTCTGAAATGTCGGGATCGGTGATGCGCCCGAATCCGCCCGTGCCCAACTCGCTGACAGAAAAGCCCGCCGGTAGCGCGGGCAAAGGGTCGCCCAGCCGGAAGCCAGGGATTTGCCCAGTTACGTTGCCCAACCCGTCACGCTGGTTAGTAAGGTTTATAACTGTCTGATAAATCTCCGGTCCGCTCTGTGCAAGTCCGAAGATCGTTAGATTCTGGAATATCTGATCGAAGAAGATGCCGTAGCCACCGCGGATGACGGTTCGTCCGTCTCCTTTGGGATCCCACGCGAAGCCAACCCGCGGCTGGAACTCCTTCCAATTAGGCGTCGAGCGGCTCCACTTCGACGGGTCGGCGGTGAGAGCGCGCGCCAGCGGGTGGTTAAGCCGTTGCAGCAGCAAATAAGTCCGGTTGGTGGACTGGTCGGGAAGGTTGCCGATGTTGGCGTCCCAGCGCAAGGCCGAGGTTGAAGGTCAGATTTGGACGAACCTTCCAGTCGTCTTGAACATAGAATGCGAGCTGATGGAGAGTTTGTTTGTGGCTCGCCTCGCCAGTGGCAAACTGGATGAAGTTCACCAAACCCGGCCTGTTGAACCCCCCTGCCGCCACAATGGCCGCTGGTGAATCGAAGAAACCGATGGTGTAGCCGCTTGAGCCGAAGAAGAAGAAGCCGTCGAGCTTCGTGTAGATGTAGTTGGTGCCGAACTTGAGACCATGATTGCCGGCCTGCATCGTGAAGTCGTCTCGGAACTGGAACTTGCGCTCGAGGGTCGCCTGCGGCGTGTTGATGTTTGGTCCAATCTCTATGCCGCCCGCGGGACATGCGGAAAAACAGAGGCGCGGGTTGGTGGTCACGCCCAGGATTTCATTTTTGAAATCCTGGAAATGGAAGGTGAACTGGTTCAACTTCGTCGCGCTGATTGTTGCAGTGTGGTTCACGACAAAGCTAGAGAGCTTGTTGGTGGTAAAGTTGCCGCCGGTTAGGTCAGTGGTCGCCGGGTTAGGCACCTGATCGTTCGGCGAATCGTTCTTTTGGTAACCAAAACGGTAGAACATTGTCTGGTTCGGGGTCAGTCGGTGATCAATCTTCGCCGTGAGTAGCGTATCGTTGTAGGGCGTCGGGATTTCCGCCACAAAATCATTGCCGGGAATTAACGGGATTTGCGCTGCCGCGGCTGCACTGACCGGCACATTTTGCCGCTCGCGAAATCGCTCAAGTGCGAAAAAGAAGAAGAGGTCGTTGCGCACGATTGGCCCACCGATGGAACCACCGATTTCCTGGCGGCTGAAGTTCGCTTCTGTAAATGCGGGGTTGGTTGCTTTTCTTTGTTTGTCGAAGAAATCGAGCGCGCGCAATTTTTCATCGCGGAAGTTTGCAAAAAACGAACCGTGGAAGTCGTTCGTTCCGGATTTGCTGATCACATTAACCACTCCTCCCACCGAGCGACCCGACTCGGCGGTCCAGCGATGTTGCAACACCTGAAACTCCTGAATCGACTCGTAAGAGAAGTTTTGCAGCAGGCTGCCGACAACGTTGTCCTTGTTGTCGCCGCCGTCAACGTTCACGTCGACCTGGCGTCCATCGCCGCCACTGAAAGCCACGTTTCCAACGCGCGTCTTTGTGGGATCAAAATTACCAACCGGGCGCGCATCAGGCATGATTACTGAAAGGGCTGCGAATGTGCGATTGAGCAGGGGTAGATTCTTCACTTCTAGCGGGGTTACTACGCCTCCAAGATCCGACCTGGTAGTTTCAATCTGCAAGAGGTCGGAGCTTACGTTAACGGTCTCGGTGATGGCCCCTGGCTTAAGGTCAATATTAATCGTTCGCGAGACACCGACATTCAACTCCAGTGCGTTGACTACAACTTTGCTGAAATTTGCCGCTTCTACGGATACGTTGTAAGTCCCAGGCACCAATTCAGATAAGGTGTAATTCCCGTCGTCATTACTCTGAGTTACACGCGTATGCCCAGTACCGGTGTGGGTTGCGGTAATCGTCGCTCCCGGCACGGCGGCCCCGTTTTGATCCAGGACCCGGCCGGTGATGTCTGCTGTAGTGACCTGGGCGAAAGTTGGAATGACGAAGCAGATTACCAAGGATGAGATTATCAAAAGACATCGTTGCAGCACGTCACGGTAAAATCTCATGAGACACCTCCATAAGCCAAACGTATGTTGAGGAGACGAAGACGCTTCCTTCCCCCTCCTCGTATGCCTGGTTCCCAAGTTCGGATGCGCCCATCCGATCAGATTGCAACAAATAGGCGGTTATGACGATTTCAGACGGTCGCCCTGCGTAAGATTTCGAATCCTAAAATGTCACGCGCGTCGAGTTTTTGGGTATACGACCGTACTGGTGTCAGCATACTAAACTCGTTTGAGAAACCGGGCAATACCTTTTTGACAATCTGCCGTCATTCGGGCCATGACGTTAATATCGGCCCCTGTTGCCAAAGCCTCACGAAACGCCATTCCGTCCGTTTGATAGAGCAAAATCTTGGTTAAAGCCACGGCCGATTTGCTCACTTTTTCGAATACGCCGGCGTAAGCCATTACTTCATCGTCGAACGTATGGTCTGCAAAGACCTGGTTGACAAGGCCAAACGATCTGGCTTCTTCAGCACCGATCTCGGATCCACGGCTCAGCAACTCAAAAGCGCGTTTCTCGGAAACGTTTCTGCGCAGGATGGCCGTTACCATCGCCGGGACAAAGCCAATTTTCACCTCCGGATAACCGAAGCGGGCGTTAGCGGAAGCGAGCACCAGGTCGCAGGCGCTGGCTAGCCCACAACCGCCGGCAAGCGCTCTTCCCCGGACTGCGGCAATCACCGGAACTGTTACCGCTCTGATCAAAGTAAACAAATCGAGTAACGAACGTGCGTCGTCAGCATTCTCGCTTACCGAACTGTCCGCAATTTTTTGCAAAGCTGAGAGATCTGCTCCCGAACAGAAATCGTTACCGGCGCCGGTGATGATGATTGCTTTAATAGAGGCCTCGTCGTTTGCCTTCTGCAATGAACTCTTCAACTGTTCGATCATTGCGCCGTTGAGGGCGTTACGTTTTTCGGGACGGTTAAGAGTGAGCGTCGCAATTGAGCCTTTGACGGCGTACAGGACGAGTTGAGTTTCGTTGGTCATCAGGAAAGGATGATTATTAAAATATTAGATTTAGAGCCTGGGCTTCGTCGTCCGGAACGTCAATCGTCATTCGCAATAGTGCGGTCGAAAATGTTTTACCCTGCGCGTCGGTCATGAGAGACAGCGTGCCGCCGCCGCCCAGACTGTGATGGAGAAGAAAATTCAGCGCGCCCAGATTTGGCAGCTCAAATCTTTCCACGTCACCTTTGCAAATCCCTTTGAAGTGCTCCTTAACTCGGGCCGCTGTCACTTCACGTACGAGTATTGGATAGACTTCATCACTCAAGGCGATCAAGCCCACGTTAGCGGTGTCGCCTTTATCGCCAGAGCGAGCGTGCGCAAGTTTTACGAGTTGGATCTTAATCAACGTCAATCAGAACTAAGGCATTTATCATCGATAATTTTTATACGTCAATTACAGAAACGCTTGAATTAATCTCAACCTTGGGCAGAAGCGCCGGCCAATAGGCGACAATCTCCTCAACTTTCGGACGGCCGCCGGCAAACCCAGTTACGCCCGGTGGTCCAGTCAACACCAGCGGCGCGATCTCCTTCGTGAATCTTTCCACTGCGGAGCGGTTTTCACTGCGCACCCCAACCCGCAATTGCACCTCGGGTAAATCGGGCGAGGGCCTACCGGCAAGTGGTCCATGCGTGGCGTTCGCACCGACAAATTCTGTGAGCACTTCATCAAACTTCAAGCCGAGCCGTTCGAGACGTGCGCGCAGAATTCTATCGGCAGCCTGCGCCTTCGCATAAGCATCGGGCCATGAGTAAACCAATGTGCCCACCGCCTTGAAGCCCGCGGAATAGCTAATCGAGACTTTAAAGGTATCCGTAGCCGGTCGTCCTTCGATTCCAAAAACGCGTACGCGGTCGCGGCCTTCGTATTCGAGCTGCACGGTCGTGAAATCCGCCACGCAATCCGGCGTGATGTACTCGTTCGGGTCGCCCATTTCATAAACCAGTTGCTCTTTAACAGAAGGAATAATTACCCAGCCGCCGGTGCGCTCATGTTTGGTAATCACGAAGCTGCCATCGGGCGACGCCTCAACAATCGGGAAACCTACATCCGCGAGGCTGGGAATGCTGCGCCACTCGTACTGGCAGTTTCCACCCGAGCATTGCGCACCACACTCAATAATATGTCCCGCGATCGTTCCTGCGGCTATTTTATCCCAGTCGTCAGTGGCCCACCCAAACTCGTGAATCAGCGGAGCCAGCGTTAATCCCGTGTCCGTTGCGCGGCCGGTGATTACGATGCGCGCGCCGCGATTCAGCGCCTCGACCATCGGCGCAGCGCCCAGGTAAACGTTGGCGCTTTGGATTCGATCACGAACTGTGTCCAGCGTCGCCTCGGTATCCATGTTGCGCATTTCAACGCCGCGAGCCAGCATTTCGTCGATGCGCGGCATGATGTCATCACCTGTGACAATCCCAATTTTAAGTTTGCCGCTAAGACCGAGTTCACGGGCGACTTCTTTAACAGCGCCGGCACAACCCTCTACATTCACCCCGCCCGCGTTGGCGGTCACACGAATGTCGCGCTCGACGCACGCAGGAAGTATTTGCCTCATGAGCGGCACAAAGTCCTTCGCGTACCCGGCGGACGGATCACGCGAGCGCTGCTTCTGCATGATCGACATCGTTACTTCAGCCAGATAATCAAGCATCAGGTAGTCGATTGGACCACCTTCCACCTGCCGCACCGGCGCGTCGGGTAAGTCGCCCCAGAAACCCTGTCCGGCCGCAATGCGAATTTTTTGTTTCATCATTAAAAGCTCAGAGTTCAATCCTGAGCTTGTAGTTTGCAGCAACAAACAAAGGAAGCTCTGATTAACTGAAGCGTCAACTCCTTGGAGTGCGGCGGCCCGACGCCGCTTTGGCCGGCGCAGGCGAAGCATTCAACTAGGACGGGCCAATTAGGTCAGTCGTACCAAAGCGCTGCCAGGCCAGCGCACTCCAAAGAGTTGAAGCTTCCACTTGATCAGAGGCTCCTTAAAGTCGAACTCAAAGAATTGTAGCCGCAAACTCAAACCAGCGAAGGCGGCAGCACAAACTGGCCAATGTGTGGCCCATCATAGTTCAGACTTGTGCGCAGGCTCAGCTCAATCGCGTCACGTGTATCTTCGGGTGGCATGACCGCATCAACAAAGCCACGGGCCGCGGCATATTTTGCGTCGAGTTCTTTTTCATAATTCGCGCGGACGCGATTCATTTCCTGCTCAAGCTCCAGACTTGGCTCTTCGCCCTTCGCCTTTAGTCGCTCGAGTTGGCTACCGAACACAGCTTGCACGGCTGAGTCGCCTTCCATTACGCCCATGCGGCCAGTGGGCCAACTGAAAATGAAATCCGGATCGAAACCCTGCCCGGCCATCGCATAGTAACCGGCGCCCGACGCGTGATTTACCGTCAAAACAATTTTGGGAACCAAAGCCGTCGCCATTGCTTCGACGAATTGTGCTCCAGCGCGAATGATTCCAGAGTGTTCCGCCTCAGGTCCAACCATGAATCCCGATACATCCTGAATGAAAATCAATGGAGTTTGATGACGGCTACAGGTCTCGATGAAATAGGCGACCTTCTCGGCAGACTCAGTGTAGATGATGCCGCCAAATCGCGGCGGGCCACCGGCAGCCGGCTTGACCATCCCGCGGTGATTGGCTATGACACCGACCTGAATGCCGCGAATGCGCGCATGGCCAGTGATGATTTCTTTCGCATAGTCAGCCTGGAACTCATCAAGCTCTCCATCGTCGAGCAAACAGTCCAGCAACTCGCGCATGTCGTAAGGCTGGCGATGATCTTCCGGAATTATTTCGTAGATTTTTTCAGCAGGCGTTTTGGCTTCACAAACATTTTTTGAGTGTGCGTTTACGGGGCCACTATTCAGCGGCAACTCGGAAACAAACTCGCGAGTTTTCTCAATGCATGCTTCATCATTCTTTACGCGGTAGTGGGCCACTCCAGACAATTCGTTGTGTGCGCGCGCGCCGCCAAGGGTTTCGTTATCGATCGTCTGACCAGTCGCGCCTTTCACCAGATTCGCACCGCCCAGTCCCATGAAGGATGTCCCTTCCACCATGATGATGACGTCAGAAAGCGCCGGCAGGTATGCGCCGCCGGCGATGCAGGGACCCATCACTGCGGAAATCTGCGGCACCTTCAGATATCGCCGCATGATTGAGTTGTAATAGAAGATTCGGGACGCGCCATATTGCCCGGGAAAAACGCCGCCCTGGTAAGGAAGGTTAACGCCCGCGGAATCGACGAGGTAAATGATTGGCACGTGGCAGCGCATCGCAATTTCCTGCGCGCGCAAAATTTTCTTAATCGTCTCCGGCCACCACGAACCCGCCTTGACCGTTGCGTCGTTGGCAACTATCACAACTTCTCTGCCCGCCACGCGGCCAACCACAGTCACGACTCCAGCCGCCGGCGCACCACCGAGTTCGGAGTTCTGAGTACTGAGTACTGAGTACTGAGAGCCACTGTCGTCCTTCTGACTTCTAACTTCTGACTTCTGACCTCTGTTTTCCTTGTATTGGTCGTAAGCAACCAGCAGCCCAATCTCCTGCGAATAGGTTTCCTTATCGAGAAGCAAATCTATGCGTTCGCGCGCGGTAAGTTTGCCTTGCTTATGCTGTTTCTCGATCTTTTCCGGGCCGCCACCAAGGCGCAGTTTTGCTTCAAGCTGACGCAGTTCTGCGGTAAGTTCCCTTAAGCGGGAAGACTTTTGTTTCGGCTTGGATTCAGTAATTTTCATTGAGAGACAGAGAGCGGCGCCCGACTAACCCTGGTCTAGGATCGAAGAGTCTTCAACAAATCGTTAGTAGCCACCTGAGGCGGAAGGCCTTCAATAATTATGACCCGCAATCCTCGCAGTTCCATGACCACTTGTCCTTCGCTTGTCTGCGATATTTTCAAGGTGTCGGATGGTGGGTTTCGGGTATCGCTTAAGAAATTCGCGTTCGGATAGCGCCGTTGGGTTCGCTTCACGTAGGCATCGAAAAACTCGCGCGCGTCGGCTTCAGTATCCCAGGCCGAGACGTGCGCGATCATTACCTGCGCCCGGTTTGCGCCCTCGTAAACGTTGTAGCGATCACCGGCCCAACCGGCCGCAGCGCGGCGTGAGTCGGCGGGCGCATTCAGAAATTGATCCAGAAGCAGATAGTAGCCCCACTCGCCATTTACATCAGCGTCGATGCGATGCCAGGAAGCAGCCGGCAACCCTGAAGTTGGATTTTTCTCGGCGGCGTTGAGCAACCCGCTAACGTCGGGTAGCGTGATTTTCAACGGCCGTTCATACGTAAGATATTTTTCCGGGTGCAG
Source organism: Pyrinomonadaceae bacterium (assembly GCA_051002775.1). Taxonomy (GTDB): domain Bacteria; phylum Acidobacteriota; class Blastocatellia; order Pyrinomonadales; family Pyrinomonadaceae; genus PSRF01. The sequence continues at coordinate 11,085 of JBPCLZ010000184.1, forward strand.
GATTTGTTCCGTAGACAATGGCAGCTTTGTAAAGGCAGCAGACATTCCGGCGAAGCCGTCGCGCCTATAAACAACGGTGGCCCATTCGCTTCCCTGTAGATACGGAAAAATCAACGACTCGCGCAAAGCGCGCGGCGCCTTGTTAAATTGTTCGGTATTTACTCCGGAACTAAGCGAACGAGTAAAGGCCAGGGCCACGAGCGGATTCTTCGCCATGTAAACCATCATGGCGAGGGTGGCATCACCTTCAATCAGGGCATGGGCTGCGAGCTCTGCATCGGAATCGCCGTGTGGCCACTTCTGAAAACGGCGCAAGTTGAAGTGCTGGTCCTGAAGCGCGTGGGTTAACTCGTGCGCCATGACCGGCTTTTGAGTCTCGACTTCCAACCAGTCCGCCAGATAAAACTCCCGCGCCACCGGATCGTAGTATCCAGCGACTTGCTCAAGCAACACTTTGATGATCAAAGGCCGGTACTCGAAATCTGCCGGTGCCAGGCCAAACTTTCGGTATGCAACCTCTGTCGCATGCATTTCGCTCGTAGTCATCTGCTCGTAAAGATTCTTAACGAGCATGCGTTCGATCTCAATGCGCGATTGGGCTCCACTCTTTACCGGACGCAGAATTGGCAGCTCCCGTATTTTGCTGGTGTCCTGCAGCACGGCGGCAGTGGTTGTAACTATCGCAGCCTCGCGCGCCGCGCGACTTGAAATTGCGGCCCGTTGCTGCGCCTGGCCCGTGGCCCTTGGCGAATTGATCAATGCGCCGGCTATGAGAGCCGCCATTGCCGCGCTGACGGCCAGTAGTCTGCTAATATTCTTTGACATCTTCAGGCTTTCGCTCTTATAGTCCGCCTAATCATAAGGACAATCACGGTCGACAGCTCGCCCAGGCTTTAAAACCAAAGTTTGAGGGTATAACGCTCAGATGACAAGTCCCGCACCAGAAAATGTATTCGGCGAATGGCATGAATCTCTCGTACGCGTGCGTTATGCCGAGACCGACAAGATGGGCATTGTCTATTACGCCAATTACCTAATCTGGTTTGAGATTGGCCGCACCGATTTTTGCCGCGCTCGTGGCTTTAATTACCGGGACATGGAAGAAAACGACGACGCATTTTTGGTTGTTGCTGAAAGCTATTGCCGTTATAAAGCGCCCGCATACTACGACGACGAATTGCTGATTCGCACTCACATTACGGAATTGCGCCGCCGCTCGCTGAGATTCGGCTACGAGATCGTGCGCGCATCAGACGGCCAGGTGATAGCCGAAGGCGAAACCGGCCATGTGATTACTGACTCGACTGGACGCGTTCGCTCATTTCCTGAAAGCTATGCGCAACGACTGCTGGCGCCGCCGATCCTGAAACCCGCGGGCGGAGAAATTGTGCCCACCGAAACCGGCCCAGCGTAACTCTGATCGAATTGAGGTCCGAAGTTCAGAGTCCAGCCTTTAGGCTGCTGCTTCCAATCCGCAAACTAAAGTTTGTACTCTAAACTTCGTACTTCTAATCGTGGGCCAGGTTCAGCCTGGTAATTCCTCGCGTGCGGCCGCTCGTTTCGTCAATATCCAAAACCGCCCCGCAAATCCTGACAGCGCCAGTCGCATGCTCGGCCCTTCTTCCCATCGCCGAAGTAAACCGTGCAATCACATCCTTTTTATCCATCCCTATGACACCGGAATAACTGCCCGTCATCCCCAAGTCCGTTAGATAACCGGTCCCGTTGGGAAAGACTCGCTCATCGGCTGTTTGCACGTGAGTGTGCGTGCCGAGAACTGCCGATACGCGCCCGTCCAGGTACCAGCCCATTGCAACTTTCTCCGAAGTAGCCTCAGCGTGCATGTCAACAATGCGAACCTTTGTGTCAGCGGGCAAGTTTTCCAGCAAGCCATCGGCGGCGCGAAATGGATCATCAGAGGGCGGCATGAAAACCCGTCCCATTAAATTCATTACCGCGACGTTGATGCCATCGATCACGCCGGTCCACATGCCGCTTCCGGGCGTATTGGGTGGATAGTTTGCCGGCCGCAACAACCGCGGTTGCTTGACGATATACGGAGCCGCCTCTTTCTTATCGAAAATGTGGTTGCCGGAGGTCATTACGTCGATGCCGGAGGCAAACAACTGCTCGCACAAAGATGGGGTGACGGAAAACCCGCCGGCAAGGTTCTCAGCATTCATTATTGCCAGATCGATAGCGTGCTGTTCCCGAAGATCCTGAATACGCTCCAGCACAGCAATGCGGCCAGGCTTCGCCACCACGTCACCGATCATTAGTACGTTCATAAATCCCTGAATCGTTCTTTCCTAAATCGTGAATCGTAAATCGTAAATAGTCAAAAAGCCGCAGATAGGAACTCGTCAATCGAGATAGGAGGAAACCACCATTTACGATTCACGATTTACTATTTACGGCTTTTAAGCGTCAACCGAGAATAGTTGCAACCACCATTCACGATTTCCGATTTACGATTTACGACTTTGTTGGCAGAAGGGAAATCCGCGTTGGTCGTTCCGGAGCCGTAATTGAACCTGCATGTACAGGTGGGTGACCTTTAAAAGCCGCAGCCTCTGGCAATTCTTAACGCTGAAGAAATGCACTGGCAAGCGGCGTCGGTCTCCCATTTTAACGGCGTTGGCTCAATCATCGTAACTCGGTGACGGGCCCCGCAGAATATTTCCCTCCGCCGCGGTGGATACTAACACAGACGAGCGAAACTGAGGTAATTAAGCAATACTGCGGTTAGGAAGCCGAGCTTGGCGGCATGCAGTCAGTACCACCTCGCGGTAGCAGGTGAGTCTTTCCTATTGCCGATTGTCGATTTCCGATTGGCGATTGATCTGTTCCGAACTGGCCAATCGGCAATCTTGGGGCCCACCCGCTACCGCGAGGTTGGTACTGACTTCATGGCACTGCAACGAGAGATTGGAGCGTTCTTGGGCCTTAGCCTAGCGAGATATTTTCCGCAGCGCCCTTTTCCTGCTGAATATTGCTGCGGACCTTCAGGAGGCGGTCGAGCATTTCTGCGCATTCGGTACTGCGAGTGGCCAGTTGGGCATCGGCTTGTTCGTGCGTTTCTTGCAAGCGGTGAAGTTCGTCGGCAATGTGCAAAGCAGCAAGAATAGCGACCTTCAAGGAATCGACGGTCAAAGTGCCGGAGGAAATCTCGCGCATGCGGCTATCCACAAAGTCCGCAAGTTTGGTGAGATATGCTGAGTCGCCGTCTGAGCGGATATTGTACGTCTGGTTGTAGATTTCAACCCGAATAATAGGCGGCGGGGACGTTTCTACAGTTTTCTTGCCCGGCATTTCAGCAATTCCTGTGGTCATCTGAGTTCCTCCGCCAGCACAGGATCGAGCGCCGCCACAGCATCAAGCATCGCTTCAACCTTCATGCGAATGATGTCGCGTTCGGCGAGTAATGCTTCCACCTGTTTTTCGAGGCGTTCCTGCTCGCGCGGCTCGCTGCCGCGATTGCGACGCATGTTGGAAAGCTCTTTCTCCAGACTCTCCTTCTCGAGACGGAGCGTCTTGGTGAGTTCGATCGTCCGGTAGATCTTGTCTTCCAGATGTGAAAACTTTTCCAGTCCTGACAATGCGATCATCTAACTATTCTTTCTATGTTTTGTGCTGTCCGCGCTGGCGAGGCGATTATGCGACTTCATGCTGTTAAGCGCAAGACCGTGTGCGTCGATAACCATGATTTATTTTTAGTGCAGCTCAGCACTGAACTTCTTCAGCAATGAATCCAACAAACGCCGGTGACGTTCTTCCACTTCTTCGTCGCGAAGTGTCCGCTGGTTCGACCGGTATTCGATTCGCAAAGTTATGGACCGTTTGTCGTCAGGAATGTTTTGTCCCTCGTAGGTTCCAACCAGTTTTACGCCTTGATAGTCGTCTACTTTTTCCGATTCAATGCCGTCTACTAATCCAGTGAAACTCACGTCGCGATTGACGAGTAGCGTCACATCGCGCATTACTGAAGGATAACGTGGCAGTGCTTTGTATTTGACTTCAGTTTCTGTGATTTCAAACACTGGGGTCAGGTTTACTTCAGCGACGAAGACTCGCTGGCGAAACTTATAAGCTGCGGAAATTGTTTCTGAGAGTACGCCAATGCTGCCGATTTTCGTTCCGTCCGCAAGAGCGATGCGCGCTGACTGGCCCGCGCGCAAGTGTTTGATCTCTGCTTCTGTGAAAACCATTGGCGGCAAATTCATGGCCGCAATTGCCGCTTCCAGTGCGCCCTTGAGATCATAGAAATCAAGCTCCCGGGTTGCTTGCGCGCGATCCTGTTCGCTCGCCCCGCCGGCAGCGATCAAGCCAAGCGCTTCAAACTCATGAGGAAGCTCGCCGGCCACGGAACCCGCAAAAATACGCCCGATTTCGAACAAACGAACGTCTCTCGAGCCGTGGTTGAGGTTGTGCCGTAGCGACTGCAACAGCCCCGGCAGCAAGCTCGGACGCATGCGGACGGCGTCTTCGAGAATCGGATTGCTCAGCGTCACGAAAGATGATTCTCTTGCCGTCTCATTCGACGATACTGAGGCGAAAACATTATCGTTTGCAGCATCAATGAAACTAAGATTGATTGCTTCGTCAAAACCCAGACCAGTCAAGACGCGGTTTAGACTGCGTCGCTTTAGCTCTGCAGGTTGATACTCGCCGGCCATGGCAGAGGGCGGCAACTCTGAACCTATGTGTTCGTAGCCGACGTGCCGCGCCACTTCTTCAACCAGATCCTCTTCGAGACTTACATCGACACGCCAACTGGGGACAACGAATGTTTTCGAGACGCCGTTCGCTGCGGGAGCGCTTTCGAAACCAAGCGCTAGCAGAATGCGCTCCATCTCGGTGACGTCAACTCGCAGTGAGGTTAGACTTTCAACCTTCTCCGGACGAAACCTTATTGAGCGCTGAGCCTGGGGGCTCGGATACACATCGATAACGTCTTCAGTGGCTATGCCGCCGGCGATTTCACAAATAAGATCGATGCATCTCGCTTGCGCGTTTACGACGTTCTCGCAATCAGCGCCACGTTCAAATCGTCTCGATGCTTCGGTGTCCATTCCGAGTTTGCGCGCTGTTTGCCTGACCGAGTCGGGATTGAAGTAGGCGCTTTCAATCAAGACATCGACGGTGGACGCTGAGATCTCTGAGTCTAAACCGCCCATGATGCCGGCAAGCGCTACGGGTCGTTCCCCATCTGCTATGACGAGCATATCGGAACTCAGCGAACGCATCACTCCATCGAGTGTCTGCAGTTTTTCTTCTGCGGTGGCGCGCCGCACAATGATTTTCTGGCCGCTGAGCTTCTTTAGATCGAATGCGTGCAGCGGCTGGCCCAACTGGTGGAGCACATAATTCGTGATGTCGGCAACATTATTGATTGGACGTTGGCCGATTTCGTTGAGACGTTTTGCAAGCCAGTCGGGCGACGGTCCAATCTTGACGCCACGCACAACCCGTGCGGCATAACGCGGACAGAGTTCGGGATCTGCAATTTCAACCGAAGCAAAATCGCTCGTTTTTCCTTCAGTTTTCGCGACTTTTGACTTTGGGCTTTGGACTTTGGACCTTTCAATTACCGCTACTTCACGAGCGATACCGACATGCGAGAGACAGTCGGGCCTGTTTGAAGGGACTTCGACATCCAGCAACGAATCGCCCTCGTGCTCGTCAACCGAGTCGATGGCCAAGCCGACCATGGTGAGCCGCTCCCGCAATTCCAGCGGGGTCAGCTTCGTTCCGGTAAGCTCGCGCAGCCAGTTGTAACTAATCAACATAAGACGATCTTAGAACTTTGTACTTTGTGCTTTGCGCTTTGTACTTCGAATTTTGGGTCTTTGGTCTTGGGTCTTTGGACTTTGGGCTTGCTTTTCAAAACGGTGCTTAATCAGAATCAACGCTCAAAGAACAAAGTACGAAGTACAAAGTACAAAGCTCAAAGACCCAAGCCCATTGATTTCTTAATCAAACTGCTCCAAAAACCTAATGTCGTTTTCGAAAAGCAAACGAATATCGTCCAGCCCATACATCAGTGCACACATGCGATCGATTCCCAGTCCAAAAGCGAATCCGGAGTAGATTTCCGGATCGACACCGGCAATCCGCAAGACGTTGGGATGGACCATGCCGGAACCGCCCAGCTCTATCCAGCCTGATTGTTTGCAAATGCGACAGCCGCTGCCTCCGCATTTGAAGCAACTGAAATCAAACTCTGCGCTCGGCTCGGTAAAGGGAAAATACGACGGCCGGAAGCGCGTGACCGTTTGCGCGCCAAACATGCGTCGCAGAAACTCAGCCACGGTCCCTTTCAAATGGGCCATCGTGATGCCACGATCAACGCACAATCCTTCCACCTGGAAGAACATCGGGTTGTGAGTTGGGTCGGGCGTGTCGCGACGAAAGACGCGGCCCGGCGCAATCATCCGCAGCGGCGCGCCGCGGCGCTGCATTGCATGAATCTGCACGGTCGAGGTCTGAGATCGAAGCGCAAACCCGTCGGTCGTATAAAAAGTATCCTGTGGCGCGCGCGCTGGATGATTTTCAGGAATATTCAGTGCGGCAAAATTGTAGAAGTCAGTTTCAATCTCGCGATCGTCTTCAATTGCATAGCCCAGTGAAACAAAAATGTCTTCTACCCGCTCTCGCAATTTGGTGATTGGATGAATATGACCGCGACGGGGCCGACGGCCCGGCAGCGTCACGTCGATGCGCTCGCGCTCACTCTCTCCGGCGCGAACGAGAGTATTGATCTTCTGATCTATGGCGGAAACTCGCTCTGCAATCTGCGCTTCCACCGTTTGCACCAGTTGGCCAAACGCCGCACGTTTTTCCGGCGCCACTTTGCCGATTAGCTTCTTGCTGGCAGCAAGCGCGCTTTTCTTGCCCAAATGCCTGGTACGCAAGTCGGCTAGTGCTCGCTGTTGATCTAGAGCCTCGGCCAAGCTCAGCAAACTGGAAGGATTCTCCGTTAAGCGAACAAAACGCTCGAACTCTTGCTCAAACGCTTGGCGTGCGATGTCAACCGCTGCTCTTGGATCTTCCGGGCTGTTGGGGTTCGTCATTACCTTGAAGGCGCTAATCTGATTTAGTCCGTGAAACGGACGTTTGAGAATAGCCCAGCACTTCAGTGCTGGGATTAGCGAAAAGAAAAGGTGAAGTCCGTGAAGCGGACAGCTGCATTGCCTTCAGCCGTCCGCTCAGCGGACTAGTAGGAAACCTATGCGATAAACCCAGCGATGAATCGCTGGGCTATTTTCAACTGTCCGCCGAGCGGACAACCAGATGCCGATTGCCATATCACCACTAAGCCGCGGCTTTTTCTTTCTTGTTATCCAGCGCGTTCTTGGCTTGCACTGTGACTTCTTTGAAAGCGTCGGGTTGATTGACGGCGAGATCGGCGAGTACCTTTCGATCCAACTCAATTTCCGCCAGCTTCAGCCCGTGCATGAACTGTGAATAATTTAATCCATTGAGACGCGCAGCAGCGCCGATGCGCACGATCCAAAGACTACGAAAATCACGTTTCTTCAGTTTGCGGCCGGTATAAGCGAAGTTAAGTCCACGCTCCACCGACTCTTTTGCAGAACGATAGAGTTTCGACTTGGTGCCGCGATAACCTTTCGCCAGCTTCAAAATTTTCTTGCGCCTTTCAAGGCGCTTGTTTCCACGTTTAGCTCTTGGCATGACTTCTCCTTGATGATGAACGCTGAACCATGAACGACGAATTCTTATTCATCCTTCCGTCTTCATCCTTCATAATTGCTCTTAATCTCTTCCGTACGGCAGCATTGCTGCTACCCGACCCTCGTCAGATTTTGAAACCAGACCGTCAATATCGAGCAGCCGTTTTCGCTTGTTAGTTTTCTTCGTCAAAATATGGCGTGCGTGCGAATGGCCGCGTTTAACTTTGCCGCTGGCAGTCAAACGAAACCGCTTTGCCGCGCCTTTGTGTGTTTTTAGTTTTGGCATAGTTCCCTCTCTCTTTAATTCTGAGATCTCAAATTTGAGATCTGAAATCTAAATCTTTTCGCGTTCAGCCAGCATCTACCGGCTTAGGATTTTCAACTTTGGGCTCCGGTTTCGCAGTAGTCGGCGGGGTTGCGGCAGGTGGCGCCGCCGCGTGGTGTTCCGGCTTGGCCGCGCCCTTGTGTTTTTTCGGTCCAAGGATGATGAACATCTGGTTCCCTTCCATGCGCGGCCGGGCCTCTACTTCGCCTACATCAATCAGGTCCTTTTCGAGTCGCTCGAGAATGCGCGCCCCTAGCTCCCGGTGCGTCATTTCTCGCCCGCGAAACCAAATGGTGGCTTTTACCTTGTCGCCCTCTTCCAGCCACTCACGCGCGTGCTTCATGCGGTAACTGTAGTCGTGATCATCCGTACCTGGCCGAAACTTCACTTCCTTAACTGTGATCGTGACCTGCTTTTTCTTCGCCTCGTTTGCCTTCTTCTTCGCTTCGTATTGAAACTTTCCGAAGTCGATGATGCGACAGACCGGCGGATCTGCTGTCGCGGCCACTTCCACCAGATCCAAACCTTTCTCTCTGGCTGCGCGAATGGCGTCTCGAATGTCCATGACACCGAGCTGTTCGCCTTCGTCGCCAATGACGCGCACTTGAGGCACGCGAATTCTTTCGTTAATACGGGCAATGGGCATGCGCCGGTTGTCCGGGCGCGAGCCGCGACCTCGAAAGCCTGTAGCTATTTCTGCACCTCCTAAGGTTCGAGTTCCGAGTTCCGAGTTTCGAGTTTCGAGTTAAATCACACTCGGAACCCGAAACCCGAAACTCGAAACTATGTATTCGTCAATGCACGCAGCTCGACAAGCTTGCGCGCCATCTCGACAAAATCCGCGATGGACATCACCCCGATGTCGCCCTTGGTCCGTTCGCGAACGGCGACCATTCCCTGCTCCATCTCGCGGTCGCCCAGCACCAGCATGAACGGAACTTTCTGAAGCTGGGCGTGACGAATCTTCGCGCCTACTTTCTCACTCTTCAGATTCGACTCGACCCGCAAGCCGGCGACTCGTAGTTCTGACGCAACTTTTTCGGCGTATTCGTTAACTCTATCCGTGATCGGCAACACGGCAACCTGCACCGGCGCCAGCCAGATGGGAAACGCGCCGGCATAGTGCTCAATCAGAACTCCAAAGAACCGTTCAATCGAACCGAATAAAGCGCGATGGACCATTACCGGCTGGTGCGGCTTATTATCTTCTCCGATATATTCGAGCTCAAAACGTTTGGGTAAATTGAAATCCCACTGCACTGTACCCAGCTGCCAGAGCCGCCCAATAGCATCTTCAATCTTGAAATCAATCTTCGGCCCATAGAAGGCGGCTTCTCCTTCGATGCGTTCATACTCGATCCCTCGCGCTTGCAGTGCAGCAGCGAGGGCAGCTTCAGCCTCAACCCATTCCTCGGACGAGCCCAGCCATTGCTTTGAAGTGTCGTTTCCCTTAACTGACAATTCAAATTTTATCTTTTCAAAGCCGAAGGTCTTGAGCACCGAATACGCAAAATCAACACAATCGTCGATTTCTTTCGGCACCTGTTGCGGCGTGCAAAACAGGTGCGCGTCATCAACTGTAAAACCCCGAACTCGCATCAGCCCGTGCAAGGTTCCGGAAAGTTCTGCGCGATAAACCGTGCCCATTTCCGCATACCGTTGCGGCAGGTCGCGATACGAACGTTGTTGTGACTTGTAGATGCCAATGTGAAATGGGCAATTCATCGGTTTGAGCCGAAACTCGGTTTCTTCAATAGTCGTCGGCGCAAACATCGAATCGGCGTAATTCTGTTCATGTCCGCTAATCTGCCACAGTTCACGCTTGGCGATGTGCGGTGTATAAACGAAGCTGTAATTTCGCTTGATCAGCTCGACGCGCAAATAGTCTTCCATTTGCTGGCGAATGATGCCGCCCTTCGGATGCCAGAAGATCAAGCCCTGACCAAATTGTTCCTGGATCGAGAACAGATCGAGTTCGCGGCCCAGCCGTCGATGATCTCTCTTCTCGGCTTCCTCGCGCTGATGCAACCAGGCGTCCAATTCTTCCTGACTAAAAAAAGCCGTACCGTAAATACGTTGCATCTGCGGTAGCGTCGCGTCACCTTTCCAGTAGGCGCCAGCCAGCGACAGCAACTTGAACGCGCGCAACTTATTTGTGTTCGGCACATGGGGCCCGAGACAGAAGTCGATAAACGGCGAGTTGTCGATGTAGTAAACGCTGACGATCTCGCCGGCCTTCTCATCAATCAGCTCGCACTTCAAAGGTTCGTCACGATCTTTGAAAAGCTCGAGGGCTTTAGCTTTGGAAATCTCTTCGCGCCGGTAAGCAAGATTGCGGCTGGCAATCTGGCGCATCCTCTTTTCGATCGCTGGAAGGTCAGCTTCAGTTAAAGGCTGCGACGCAATTACATCGTAGAAAAAGCCATAGCGCGGATCTTCAAGCAGCGCCGGGCCGATTCCCAGTTTGGTGCCGGGAAACAAATCAAGAACTGCTGCCGCAAGGAGATGCGCAGTCGAATGGCGCAGCACGTCAAGACCTTCAACCGTCTGCGGCATTACCGGCTCAATTTGGAGTGCCTCGCCGTTTTGCTGCGCATCGAGCGTAAAAGCAAGGTCAACTTCGCGGCCATTAACGCGCGCCGCCAGGGCCTGCTTGGCCGCGTCGCGGTCCAGCTTCTTCAGCGCCTCGCCCACGGTGACTGGCGCGGGAATCTGCGCTGACTGTCCGTTGCTTAGTTGTACGTTAATGTCGCTCATCTGCTGTGAAACTTACCAAAAAGCGGCTTAGCCGCCTTCCGTGCGGTAAGGCTCTGCCTTACCGATACTGATCCTTAATTCTTGCGAGGCTACGCCTCGCCCGGAGCCATAGCCCCAAAACTTAAGCGCACTTTCGGGAAAGATAGGCTTTCAGCACGGAAGGCGAAAAGCCGCGATAATCCCGACAGCTCGCAGCGGAAGACGTAGCCCGCCTTGGTGGCTCCGGAGCTTCCTTCACGGTTTACGATTCACGATTTACTACTTCAACTGATCGGATCTGATAGGAGCGCCTTCGCCAAACCAACCATAAGAGGCTGGTAATCAAAAACTAAAGAATCGAGTCGTTGTTCGATTCATAACGAAGGTCTTCAGGAGCACCCTATCAAAAATTTAGAACCCGCCAACGCCCCACGGCGCCAACCTCTTCTTGAAGCCCTAGAATTTAGCCAAAGCTCATGCTTAAGTCAAATTCCCGGCACTTCGGCCGATTAACTAAAATTGATTAAATAATCACTCAGCGTTTCATACATTGACTGAAAAGAGTTGGCACAGAACAGTACCGGCTGAAAGCGAGTGGGGTCATAGTCAAGCCGGGATGCTTCCTGCAAATCGAGTGGCCGTAACTCAGCCCTATAAATTTCCTCGAGTTCGCCTGCCGAAGAGAGTAACCCGGTGCCGTAGGCCTTCACTTCGTATTGTTCAATCAACACACCAAATTCGAGCGTGTACCAGTAGACACGCGACAGACGCTCCAACGCTTCTGAGCTGTTCGTACGTTTAACTGCGAGGCCAACCAATCGATTGAGGTCAGCCAGGCGTTCACTCGCTAAAGTGACCGCATGCCCTAGTAACTCATGAACAACATCTGGCTCGGGCGTGTAAAGGGGAGTCGAGTGATGCCTGATGTATTGAGTGCATAAAAACACTCCTTCGGCGAGCGACTCAAGAAACACTCGTGGTTCCACCAGTCCGGCGACCGGCTCTAAACGGAAGCCGCTGATTGTTTTGACCTTCGCGGATACTTCCCTCAATTGGGGAATACGATCTCGCGGCAAATTCAATCTTTCAATACAGTCGAGATATTCCCTGCAGGCACGCCTACGATGCTGCGGCAGTATTATCTCCAGGATGCTCTGCCAAAGTTGATGCTCTTTTGCGTGATACGGGGCGTCCGGAATTGGCGCGCCGGGCTGATACGCCATAGCCAAACGCGCGATCTCGTTGCGACGGGCTCGGTAGCTCGCATCACGAAATCCCGGGTGATCCGGATCCAGTTGCACGATCTGATTTCGCTGTGCCGCGATATCGTCTGTTTCTGCCGCGACCATCCGGGCGTCGGTATGATCTCGCAGCAAATCGATCTGCTTATTGGTGCGTGTGTCCATTTTGCGGTGCCCTCAAAACTAAAAAACCGGCCACCAATCCTCCATCTAGGAAGGATCAGTGGCCGGTCAATTGAACTTATCTGCGTCTAAGCTAGATCATGATGATGAAACGCCGACAGTGGTCTACCACCCATGGTCCTCCCCGAAGGGAGATGCCAATACCAGTAATAGCGATAGAGGTTGTAGGAACGATTGTTCATATCATTAGACGCGTGGTTGCGCCCGCAAAAAATACTTCCGCTACACAGAGACTGTCAAGGCTCCGGTTAACGACCTGACGAGGGCTCCTACATTCGATACCAGATCTTGGCTGCCCGATTGCTTTTCAATTTCGGCGACTATTGCTGAACCAACCACAGCGGCATCCGCATATCTCAACACTTCTTCAACTTGCGCTTTGTTCGAGATTCCAAAACCGACGGCTACCGGCAAATTGGTGAGAGCGCGCAGACGGGTTACCAACCTTTCCGCATCCTGGCTTGATTCGTTTCTGGTTCCCGTGACGCCAGTGCGCGACACCGCGTAAATAAAACCATTCGCCCGGGCTGCAATCCTTCGCAAACGATCGTCAGTTGAGGTTGGCGCAACCCGGTAAATCATATCGATTTGCCGAGCTGACAACGCTTTTTGAAACTCGGCCGACTCTTCGGGCGCCAAGTCAGTAACTAAAACACCGTCGACACCGGCGCGCGCGGCTTCCCTGGCGAGTCGTTCCAGACCGAACTGCAGCAGCGGATTGTAGTAATTGAAAAGCACGATGGGCACTTCAGTTTGTCGCCGGACTTCGCCGATCATTTGCAAAATCTCTTTGACCGCGCAATCGTTGCGCAGCGCGCGTGCTGACGATCTTTGAATAACCGGTCCATCAGCCATGGG
>JBPCLZ010000185.1:0-17978 GCA_051002775.1 Pyrinomonadaceae bacterium
TCAGTGAGAAGCCTTCTTGGCGTTTGTTCGTATTCATTTCTGTATTCGAGCTCCTTAGAGAATTTGGTTAAGGTATCTCGCGCCAACGGCCCTCGTCATCACGATGTAGTGCCGCGCAGAGCGCGAAGTGTCGCGGTTCTAATAACAAGGGGTGTGCCACGATTGAGAGTCGCGAAAACCACTGGAATTGTTAGGGATTGCGGGACTTGTAAACTTCCGGACAAGACCCCAACTGCGCGAATGACAAAATCCGGCAAGTAACGAATGACGATTTTCGGCAATGGCGGCGCACGCGACTCGGAGAGGCACACTTGCTCTATTGACGTTGAAGTGGCGGGTTGAATCAACTAAAGGACATCAGGGCTCGCCGGCGGTTGCGGCAAACTCGGATTCGTCATCATCACGACGACGAGGCGTGGGGTCGGAAGAGCGGCGCCGCGGCGTTGAGTCAGAATTACGACGTTCATCTCGCATCTGGGCAGTAAGTCCACGTATGCCATGCTTGTCGAGCAGATGGCGCAGAGAACGAACAGAGAGGCCCAACAGTTCTGCGGCATTGGTTTGGTTCCCGACTTTGCGGCGCAACGCTTCCAATACATAGGTCTTTTCGAGCTGGTCCAGGTGGGCCGTTAGATTTACGCCCTCTTCGGGAAATTCAAAACTTTCTGCTATGCGGTAAGGATTGTACTTCGAAATTTTTTCCGGCAGCCGCTCGGGTTGAATTGAGTCAGTTGTCTCAAGGGCCACGGCCCGCTCGATGGCGTGCTCCAGTTCACGGACGTTACCCGGCCAAATATAGTTCTCCAACAAACGCACCGCGCTCTCGCTTATCGACAACTCGCGTCCGGTTCCGCCACAAAACTTCTCAATGAAATGCTGCGCCAGTCCGGGAATGTCTTCCGTTCGTTCTCGTAATGATGGAAGTTCGATCGGAATAACTGAGATGCGGTAATACAGGTCTTCCCGGAACGTTCCGTCCTTGACCATGCTGCCGAGATCGCGATTCGTTGCGGCAATTACGCGCGTGTCAACCGTCGTTTCCTCGGTTGCGCCCACCGGTCTCAACTTTCGCTCTTGTAACACCCGTAACAACTTCACCTGCATTGCCGGCGACATTTCGCCAATCTCGTCAAGGAAAACCGTGCCGGTGTTGGCGGCTTCAAAAAGACCCTTCCGATTAGTATTAGCTCCGGTGAAGGACCCCTTGACGTAACCGAACAATTCCGACTCGAGTAGGGTTTCAGTGAAGGCGCCGCAGTTGATTGAAACGAAAGGTTTCTCCGCTCGCGGGCTGAGATCATGAATAGCGCGAGCCACGAGTTCCTTTCCGGTTCCTGATTCGCCGGTGACCAGTACAGTTGATGGCACCTGAGCAACCGTCTCGATCATTTGGTAAAGCGCCTGCATTTTTGGCGAACCGCCAATGATGTTGTTTAGCTGGCCCCGCGTGCGCTGACCCTGAATCAGCACTTTGTTCTCTTCGAGCAGCGCCTCTTTTTCTTTAACCAGCGAAACCTTTTGCAAAGCGCGGGTGACAGTTTCTTTCAGCACATCGTTGTCGAAAGGCTTTTGAACAAAGTCGTAAGCGCCCAGCAGGAAAGCTTCGCGAGCGGTATCGACATTCGCAAATGCCGTCATCAGAACAACCTCAATGCCGGGAAAAAGTTCGCGTGCCGATCGCAACAGTTCAATGCCGTTCATGTCGGGCATGCGCACATCAGAAATGATCAGATCGGCCGGCTCTGCGCGCAGCAGCTCCATTGCTTGCCGTCCGTTTTCGGCGGCCCTAACGACATGTCCGTGACGCTGGAAGAGATGCGTCAAGAACTGCCGCATGCCTAATTCATCATCGACGATTAGCAGATCAGCCATTTACTGAATAAGAAATCAGAAGTCAGAAATTAAGAACCATGGTGAAGTTCGCGTCTTCAGCTGCTTTTGTTACCTGGCAGCTCAATCGTTATGGTCGTTCCATGCCCCTCGCGACTGCGCACATTGATTGTACCACCATGATCGCGGATGATTTGATAAACGATTGAAAGACCAAGCCCGGTTCCGCCCGTGGTTGAAGAAAACGGCTCAAAAAGATGTTCTACTTGTTCCGGCGCCATGCCGCGGCCAGTGTCGGAAAAAGTAATTTGTAGGCGGTCGTTCGAGTTTTCTTTTACCGTCGCGCGCAACGTGCCTCCGATCGGCATCGCCTGTAAGCCATTGCGCAAAAGATTCCAAAAGACTTGTTGCAATTGCTCGGAATCGGCATTAATCAATGCAGGATGCGCGGGCACCTGTTCTTCGATCACATGGCCGGACTTAATCTCGGCGCTGTGGCGCAGCAGCATGAAGGTTTGCTGTAAGAGTTCGCCTACGTCTACTTTGGTTTGAATTATTGAACGTGGCCGCGCATAACTTAGAAAGTCGCTGATGATGCGGTTGAGCCGATCAGACTCGCGCAGGATTATTTCCATTAACTCGGTTTGCGACGATTCGCTCGGCATGTCTGCACGCAACATCTGAATTGACCCACGCATGGCCGCCAGGGGATTCCGAATCTCGTGGGCTATTGACGCAGCCATGCGACCAATTGCAGCTAAACGGTCCTGGTGGCGAGACGTTTCTTCCAGAGCGCGAATGTGGGTCAAATCCTGAAACGTAATAACGGTGCCGGTAGTATCTCCCGCTTCCGAAAAAAGCGGTGAAATCGTAAAGCCAAGACGCAACCGCAAGCCATCCGCCGTCAGGCAGTCCGCTTCAAATCGCGGACTTGCCTGGGTGCTGTGAATGTCCAGCGAACTGTCGATGATCTCCTTTATTTCACCAAAAAAGATCGATGCATCCTGGCCGCGCACATCCATCTGCTTGTAACCTGTAATTTCCTCGGCCGCCGCATTAAAGGTGTAGATGCGACCGTCAAGGTCCGTAGTGACGACGCCGGAGCGAATTGACTCGACAATCCTTTCGTGGAGCGCGCGCAGGCTCGCAAGCGATTGAGTGGCGGCAATCAAGCGCACATCCGAACGCGATTGACGTTCGGCCAGTCGCGCCGAAAGCAAGCCCACCACCAGGAAGGCGAGATCGAACAGTCCTACCGTCTGTGCAGTTTGGGAGCTGCCTATCTCTGCCAACTCGCGCGCTGAATGTGTGCCATATCCGGAGAACACCGCCAAAGCGCTGGCCGTAAACGCGACCGCGCAACCAACCGACGTCACAATGGCGTCTCGTGGTCCAAGAAACAAACTCGAAGCAGCTATGATGACGATGTAAAGCGCGATGTAAGGCGAGTGAATAACATCAGTGGTCCAGTTGAGCCAGGTTACCAGGAGGATGTCCAGCGCAAATTGCAGCCGGACCTGGAAGGGAAGCGTGCGTGAAATTCGATGGGCCAGCGAGTAGACCAACGTAAGACCGCAAATAATCAATAATGCCGGCAGTATCTGTGTCCAGCTCTCGTCAGCGCGTCCCGAGATCCAGATGACGCGCACTAGAACGAGAAATATTGCTACCCCCAGACGTGCAAAAATTAGCCACCATAGTTTGCGGCCCAGGGAATACTTTCTTATGATTGCGTCTTCCGCAATTCTCATCTCAGGAAAGCGTATCACAGAGCACTTAGCCAACGGACAACGTTTTCGTTAGCACTGGTGGCACACGCAATGAAAAAGGGAGACTCGTTAGAGTCTCCCTTTCAGTCATCAATACTGCCGAAGGTTAGTGGGCGGCGGAAAGTTTTCCGATCAAAGTAAACAATGGCAGGTACATCGCGATCACGATCGACCCGATGGTGACGCCCAAGAAACCGATCAGCAGCGGTTCCATCAGGGTCAGTAGATTTGCGATTGCGGCATCCACTTCCTGCTCGTAAAAGTCGGCGATTTTGCCCAGCATAGCATCCAGCGCGCCGGTCTGCTCGCCGATGCCTACCATCTGCGCGACCATGTGCGGGAACACGTCGGTGGCCTTGAGGGGATCTACGAAGTTTTCACCACGCTCTACGCCCATACGAACGCTGTGGATAGCTTCCTCAATAATCACATTTCCAGCCGTGCGTGCGGTAATGTCAAGCGATTGAAGAATCGGCACACCCGAAGAAAGCAGCGTCGAAAGAGTTCGAGAAAATCGCGCCACGGCGATCTTGCGGAAGATGTCACCCAGAATTGGCACTTTAAGGGTCACACGGTCTATGTTCTTGCGCCCATTCTTGGTCTTGTAATACGAGCGAAACGCGACGAAAAAGGCGATCAGGGAAGCCAGGATGATCAATCCGCCCCAGCCGGCCAGAAAATTACTGATACCTACAACAATGCGCGTTGGGAGGGGAAGCTGCTCACCGGGTCCCAACAAGCCCAGGAAAATATTCTGAAACTGCGGAATCACTACAACCATGATTACGGCTACCGCAGCGACTGCCAAAACAATCACCGCCGCTGGATAAATCATCGCCGAGATCACATCGCGTTTTAGTTTGACGATTTTTTCAATGAACGTGGAGAGACGCTGAAGAATCAAGTCGAGAATACCACCTGTTTCACCTGCTTCGACCATGTTGGTGTAGAGTTGATCGAAAACGCGTGGGTGTCGCGCCATAGCTGCTGATAGAGTCGAACCTTCTTCAACATCCTGCCTCACTTGCAACAGAGTCTGCTGAAAAAATTTGTTGTCCTGTTGCTGGGCAAGAATTTCGAGGCACTGGACCAGCGGTAAACCGGCATCGATCATCACCGAGAACTGGCGCGTGAAAATAGAGAGATCCTTGGCCTTTACTTTCTTTCGCCCGCCTATCTTGGGAATTCCTATTTCGCGGCCTTTTTCCTTGACGGAAGTGAGCGTCACCTGTTCGCGACGCAGGATTTGTCGCAGCGCATCGCGGTTATCGGCAACTCGTTCGCCGACAATTATCTCGTTTAGTTTGTTACGGCCTTTGAATACGTAGGTAGGCATAGCGTTGAAGCTCCAGAAGAGGCAGTTTATCTAACCGCTGGTCTTGTTCCGATGGGTCGACCCTGCGCGTAAGGGCTGGGATGTGGCTTATTGCCATTGCCGGTGTTCAGTCCCGAACCGCGTTCGATCAGCTCTTTCAACTCATCGACATTCGACGATCGTTGCAGAGCTGTATCCATGCTGATTGACCGCTTGTGATAAAGACTGGCGAGCGCCTGATTGAAGGTCTGCATGCCATACTTGTCCTGGCCGGTCTGCATCATTGAATAGATCTGGTGGACCTTATCCTCGCGAATTAGGTTTCTTATGGCCGTGTTAGGAACCAATATCTCGAGCGCCATGGCGCGTCCAGTTCCTTCCGCACGCGGCAGTAATGCCTGACACAAAATACCTTCAAGCACGAGCGAGAGTTGGGCCCTAATCTGGGCCTGCTGGTCCGAAGGAAATACGTCGATGATACGGTTGATAGTTGATGCGGCCGAGTTTGTGTGCAGCGTGGCCAGCGTGAGGTGTCCCGTTTCCGCGATGCGCAGCGCCGACTCAATCGTTTCCAAGTCGCGCATTTCGCCGACCAGCACGATGTCGGGATCCTGACGTAATGCAGTTCGCAGGGCGGCTGCAAAGCCATGCGTGTCTGCGTTAACTTCCCGCTGGTTTACTAAACAACTTTTGTGGTTGTGGAGAAATTCGATTGGATCTTCAATCGTCAAAATATGTTCGCGGCGATCGCGATTGATTTTGTCGACCATGGCGGCCAAGGTGGTTGATTTTCCGGAACCGGTCGGGCCGGTGACCAGGATCAATCCGCGCGGCTTGTCGCAAAGCTGCTTCACGATAGCTGGCAACCCGAGCTCCTCAAAAGGCTTGATTTCGTAAGGAATGGCGCGAAAGACAGCGCCAACCGCGCCGCGCTGATTGAACAGGTTCGCGCGAAAGCGAGACAAGCCTTTCACACCGAATGAAAAATCGAGTTCAAGATTCTCTTCAAAACGGTGCTTTTGAGCGTCGGTGAGTACAGAGTAAGCGAGCTGTTTCGTGTCGGCCGCAGTCATCTCCCGATAACCTTCCAGCGGTCGCAGGTGTCCATCAACACGGACCTGAGGCGCCGACCCGGTGGTGATATGCAAATCAGAACCCCCCATCTCTGACAACTTGCGCAGCAGTTCAGAGAGGGAAATTTGTGGGGTTGAATCGTTCAATGGCATCAGGGCAGCTCCTCAGGATTGATTTCTTTACTTCCTCGTCTCATAGTTCGATGGCCCTACTTCTTCTCCGCCGCTTTGGCCTTTTCGCGCAACGTCGAAAGGAACCTTTCGCCTTCGCCAGCTAGTCGATCTGAATACTGAACTGGCGTATTCAGGCTTAGGCTGTAAATTTTCCCGTCAATCTCGGCGAAGTAAAAATTCCAGGCTTTCTCCGGTGAACGCCCTTCGCCGGGGGTCTGCGCTATTACAACGAAAACTCGCGCGCCGTTGACCTGGCGTTGATAATCATTAATTACCCAGCCGCCGGCATTGATCATCTTTTCGATGACGGTGCGGCGCAGGTCAGAAAAAGAAACACCGGCTAGCATGCTCCGCTCTTCTCGCTGAGTCAGGTAAGCAGGGTTTGGCCGGCTGCGGGCAACAACAGAAAGCGTGGCCTGGCTTGGCGTAGGCGCCGTAACCTGGCTCTTGAATCTGACTTCACCATTGTTCGCAATTACAGGCTTTTCCCAGCCCGCAGGTAATTTGGGCAGGGTGGCAGCTGGGGCAACACTATTTGTTGCTAGCTTCAAAGCCGGGCCAAGCGGTGCACGGCGGTGGGCCATTGCAGCCGCGCGGCGCATTCTCAAGCGAGCGCGATGACGTCGCCACCAGGCTCGGGAATGGCGGCGATAGCGCCGGTGATGATGATTCGATTTCGATACCGAACTCTGACGAATGCCATGAGCCGTAGAGCTCGCGAAGGGCAGCATTACGCCCACGGAAATCAGCATCAGGAGAGAAAGCGTTACTGTACGGAACATAATTCTTCCTTCTTTCTAGGCCACGGTCTCGCGGACCACTTCCTCGAGCGTGGTTAAGCCGGCACGGATTTTATGCAGGCCTGATTCGCGCAAAGTGATCATTCCGTCTTCGATCGCTTTCTTCCGCAATTCGAGAGAAGAAGCGCCGATTAAGATCAACTCGCGTATGTCATCATTAACTTCCATTACTTCGTATAGACCAATGCGACCCTTGTATCCAGTGTTGTTGCAAGTCGCACAACCTTTTCCTTTGTAGGTTTTGAGGTTCTTTGCGTCTTCCGCGGTAAAGCCGACTTCCATAAGAGCTTCCGGAGGTGTCGGATGCTCGCGCTTGCAGTCCTTGCAAACACGGCGAATTAGGCGTTGGGCCTGAATGAGGTTGACGCTGGTGGCAACTAGGAAAGGTTCGATACCCATGTTCATGAGGCGTGAAATTGTGGAGGGAGCATCGTTTGTGTGCAGAGTTGAAAGTACGAGGTGGCCGGTCAACGCAGCTTTGATAGCAATTTCCGCCGTTTCAAAGTCGCGAATTTCACCGACAAGGATGATGTTGGGATCCTGACGCAGGAAGGAACGAAGTGCGGCCGCAAAGTTCAATCCAATCTGTTCCTTCATCTGGACCTGATTAATGCCCATCAAATTGAACTCGACCGGATCTTCGGCCGTCATGATGTTCGTTTGGACCGTATTGAGAGATTGGAGAGCGGAATAGAGGGTGTTGGTTTTACCGCTTCCGGTTGGGCCGGTAACCAGCACCATTCCGTAAGGCTTGGAGATGTTCCGCTGGAATTTCACCAGCGACTCGGGCTCGAAACCCAGCTTCGTCATGTCAAGCATGAGGTTTTCCTTGTCGAGCAAACGAAGTACAACTTTTTCGCCGAACAAGGTGGGCAGCGTGGAAACTCGGAAGTCGAGCTCGCGGGAGCGTGCGTCTACTTTAACTTTTATCTTTATACGGCCGTCCTGCGGCAGGCGCTTCTCAGAGATATCAAGTTTGGACATGATCTTGACGCGCGAAATCAATGCATCGCGCATCTTCAGAGGTGGACGCATCACGTCGTAAAGGACGCCGTCAATACGGAAGCGGATGCGCAACTCTTTCTCATATGGTTCGATGTGAATGTCTGAGGCACCCCGACGCAGAGCGTCAACCAGCAGCACATTGACCAACCTCACAACGGGAGCGTCTTCACTGATTTGAGACAGAGTAGAGAGATCGATCTCTTCGTTGTCCTCGACGACCTCAACATCTTCGGCCCGATCGGTATCGAAATCGATTGTGTCCAGTGAGATAAGGTCGGCGTGAGTGATGCCGCCATTGATTCCCTTGGCTTCGGCCCCCTGGAAAACTACTTCGTCGACGCCAACGGCCGATAATTCAATTTCTTTTGACGTGCCGTAGTAACGGGCAATTGCCTGCTGAATACTTGCTTCCGCTACAACCACAGGCTCGACGTTAAGGCCAGTCATGAACTTGACGTCATCCATCGCGAACACGTTTGTGGGATCAACCATTGCCAGCGTGAGACTGGCGCCGACGCGGGACAGAGGCAACACAGAATATTTCTGCGCAACCTCTTGAGGTATGAGGTGTAGGACTTGTTCGTCAATTTGGAAGAGCTCCAGATTTACGGAGGGAATACCGTACTGGCGAGAGAGCACGGCGGTGATCATGTCGTCAGACACAAGGCCAAGTTTTACGAGGTTATAGCCTAAACGTCCGCCATGCTCGCGCTGGTAATCCAGCGCCTCACGCAGATGTTGTGGGCTGATGAGATTCTCCCGAACGAGAATTTCGCCTAGTTTTGCGGACATTTTTTCCCCGGTACTGAGATATCCAAGAATTGTTTTACGGGACGGGCCAGCGGATTCTGCTTAAAAACGACTTTGCAGGGCTGGGGTTGGGACTAACAGCGGACGGTGCTCAACACCGTTGGTCAGAGATAGTACAAGTTGGTCAGCAGACTGTCAAGACAGAAGTTTTTGAGGAATTTGCCCGATTGCGGGCCTTTTTTGCTGGGAGAATGTCGTATTTATATCACCCGGAGCGGGAACAGAGTAACGTAATGGCGGCAAAAAGCCGCGCCGGAGTCGAACCCCGGTCACGGCGTTTATCTCTCGGTTTTTACACCCTAAGGTCGACGACGGCGAGTAGCCGGCGCAGTCTTTTCCGGCACAACCTTTTCAGCGGTCTTCAAATAATCGAGCGCCTCTCTGCCCGATTGTTTCAGCGGGTGTGAGTCAGGCGCCTTTTCAAGGAAACGCTGTAAGTAGTTTGCAGCGTCCTGATATTTGGTTTTGTCGCCACTAGAAAACAGCGCCAGGCCGGCTCCAAGGTTCGCATCAGCATTATCGGGTTCAGTCTCCAGGATTGTCCGAAACTCGGCAAACGCCTTATCGGGCGCACCTGCGTCCATTAACATCTGCGCAGCATCGGTTTTCGCTTTCGCTTTCTTCGCCGGATCAGGTTCCACGGCGATGTATTCTTTAAAAGCAGCAAGCGCAGCGTCAGCTTGAGTTGGATCAACCTTTGAAGCTACGAGGCGCATTGACTCAGCATAAGTGGCGAAACCCGAAATCTTGTTTCCGTTATAGCGCGCCAGCTCACTGGCTTCGGTCGGTGCGGGCATGGCTTTTATTAGCGTGACAGCCTTTGCGCTAGCGGCGGCTGCGGCTTTGAAATCCTTCCTCGCCGCCTCAATCCCACTGGTTTTTGCGGCATCGTCTTTTGCCGAAAAGCTCTCGTTAAATTTCTGTACACCGCGCGCTTTATACGCTACTGCTTCGTTTGTTAGCATTCCCGACTGTTCGGGAGCGGCCGCGAGTCCCTCCTCATACTGCCTAATAGCTTCGTCGTAGTTTTTTGCCAACAGCGCCTCGTTTCCAGCTTTAAAAGTTCGACCAATGACCTCGTTGATGCTCTTTGCTTTCTCGTTTGTAGCAGCGATCTCGGCGTTCTGACGAGCTGCTTCAGCTTGCTTTGCCTTCTGGTCAGCACTCGGGGCTGCTGCTGGACCACTCCCGCCGGCTTGCGCTAGTGCCGCCTTCAACTGATCCAGGGTCAAACGACTGCCATCACCAGGAGTTAAAGTAAAGGCGTAATCAACATCGCGACCCGCCTTAACATTGGGGAGCCAATCAGGACGCGCGCCGGCGAGACTAACTGCCACGATGTAGGTTCCGACGAAAGGGATTCCAGCGAACACGAATTCGCCTTTCTTGTCTGTTTTGGTTTCGTATTTTCCGTTGATGTCGGTTCGAAACACGTCGATCTGAGCTCCGGCGGCCGGCACGGTCGTTCCGTCAGCCTGCTTCATGACCACGTGACCGCGAAGCTGGCCAGCCTGTCCAGCTGCTAGCACCGCAGTCGAAACAATCAGGATTGTAAGCGCGAAAGGAGCGAATAAGTATCTGCGAAACATCAAGGCTTCCTCCAAAAAGTATTAATAAGAATCTGAGATATCGAGAGAGTTCATAGGATGCGCCTCACGAACTCCCAGTTGTAACTTGACCTTTAAGCGAGCGGCATAAAGTTAATAAGCAAACCGGGCAGTGTCAAGCAGATAAGGGATCGGGTCGGTAATCCCCACTTCACGAAATGCGCGCAGGCGCAAAGCGCAAGAATCACACTCGCCACATGCTCGGTCGGATCGAGCGTAACAGGACCAGGTAAGCTCGAGTGGAGCTTTTAGCTCTTGACCCAGGCTAACGATCTGCGATTTTTTCATATCAATGACTGGCGTTCTGATTTTGATCCTGGTTGACGGCTTGGTGCCTAAATCAATTGCCACCTGAAACGCTTCGTAAAACTCTGTCCGACAGTCCGGGTAACCGGAAGAATCTTCGGCGACCGCGCCGATATAAATGTATCCGCCGCCAATCACCTCTGCCCAACTGGCTGCAATACTAAGCAGATGAGCATTCCGAAACGGCACATAGCTGCTAGGAATAAGTTGGCTTTGAAGATTTGCGGGCGTGACGGCTATTTCAGCATCTGTTAGAGACGAGCCACCGATCTGAGCAAGATGGGCCAAAGGGACAACGAGGCGCTCTTCAACGCGATAGTGATCGGCAAGGTTTTCAAAAGCTTCTCGCTCGCGCGCTTCAGTTCGCTGCCCATATGAGATGTGAAGAAACGCGACCTGTGAAACATCACGATGAGCAAGAGCTGCGGTTACACATGAATCCATACCGCCGGAGACAAGGCAAATCGCCAACTCCGTCGGATCGTTTCCATTCTCCGCCGCGCTTAGGTATGCAGTGTCGTCCTGTCCACCCATCAAACGCCTCGTGCTGCTGGTCCCCAAATGTATTTGTGCAATTGCAGTTGCATGCGCACATCAAGCCCGCTGGCTGCTACCGCCTCTGCCAGCTCCCGCAAATCAATCAGTCCCCATGCCGGTGAAACAAGCACCGCCTTGGCCCGGGTGGTCAACTTGTAATCTTCTATGATCTTTTGCGCATAGGCCCAGTCTGTTAAATCGGCAATCACAAACTTAACTTCATCGTGGTCCGCTCGCACCCGGTCCAGATTGGGCCAATAGTTACGCCTTTCTTCGCCCGAGGCTGGACACTTTACGTCCAGGATGATCTTAGCTCTCGAGTCAACGTTCTCGGTTGAAAAGTAGCCGCCAGTTTCCACCAGCACCTCATATTCTGCTGCACACAAAGCAGTAATGAGGTCGAGACCCTGTTGTTGCGCAAGTGGCTCGCCGCCAGTTACTTCAACCAGCCGGCAACCGAACTGCGTGATCTGGTTCATAACCTGAGCCAGCGATATGTGTTCGCCGCCGCTAAAGGTATATTCACTATCACACCATACACATCTCATCGGACAACCGGTCAACCTGATGAACGTGCAGGGCCGGCCGGCGTGCGTCGACTCGCCTTGAATCGATCGAAATATTTCAGTAACTCTTAACATGGACAACTGAATTCGCGGGATCTGCCGCACCACTATTGATAAAATGGAATCTAGCGCACGGTCCAGAGGGTGTCAAAAGTTAGCAACCTAACTGCCGTCGCCGGCAACGCGCCGGGCTTAATAACATCCAAGTCTTTCAGCACGCCGCGCCATAAGCAACGTGCTAGCATAACAATCCGTTGGACAGGTTCCCCTGGTGAATCGAAAAGCTGAAGAAACTGAGAGGGCATTAGCGGCCGCTGCGGCGCGCCTGGTGGCCCGTGCTAGCGAGAACTATTCCGTATCCGTTGTGACTCTGACCCCACGAATCACAGCGACGGTTGAGAAATATCTTTTCCGGGACAATGCTGCGGTCTCGATTGCTGATCTAAATGACTTCGTTGACAAACTTCAGGCGGATGATCTCTGTCTGATTGTGGCTTGTGAGCAAGGCAGTGATAAGGCCTGGGCAGATCTAGTGGCGCGTTTCGGAGCAACGGTGCGTTCTGCAGCGCGTTTAGTCAGTGCCAACGAGGAAGGCGCAGATGATTTGGCGCAATCGATATGGGCCGAGCTTCACGGCCTCAGAGTTCGCTCAGATGGCAGGCCGGCAAGCAAGCTGGCCTATTATTCGGGGCGCGGTTCCTTGGCCGGATGGTTGCGGGCAGTGGTTGGACAATTAGCTGTAGATCAGCATCGAAAACAATCGCGCTTGGTGCAAACTGAGGATGACGCGGATTTCGATCGACTAATTGGAAAGGATGAACAGCCGTGGGGTGGTCATGCTGAAAGAACAAATCCGGAGATAGAAGTTTCCCACAAACAAGCCAGCGCGGATTTACAAAAAGCGCTGACAGCTTCCATCGGCCATCTGTCTGATGAAGATCGCTTATTAGTAAAGCTCTATTATTTCGATGGTCTTAAATTGCACGAAGCAGGCGCAGTGCTTGGCGTGCATGAAGCGACCGCCAGCCGTCGCCTAACGAGAATTCACGCCGATTTGCGGAGCCAGGTTGAAGAGTCGCTAAAAGAGGAACATGGTTGGACGCGCCCGGAAACAGAGCGGGCATTTTCGGACATTGCGCTTCATATGGAAGCCGATATTGAGCCGCTGCTGGTGAGCGAACCGATGATAAAAAAGGAGCGTGAGATGACAGGCTAAATGCAACAAAGGCCAACGCAAGTTGTTGCGGGTTGGGACGTTCTTACAACGGCATAGTTTAATGAAAACGACTAAAAACAATGAGATGGATCTGCTGTTGCGCTCGCTAGGGCGTAGGGCCTCAGCGCGTTCCGGGGACGCGCTCCAGTCTGATGGGGCGATGGGTGCTCATCTCGACGCGGACGAATTGAACTGCTACGCCGAAGGTGTGGTATCAACAGCAGAACGTGCTCGATACACGAGGCACCTCGCGGATTGTGATAGTTGTCGTCGCATAGTTGCTGACCTGGTTCCGGCCGCCGGCGTTACTCGCCGCTATGAAGTCACGGAAGAGAAAGCGGGATGGAGCTTGCGCGAGAGTCTGGCAGCATTGTTCGCTCCCCCGGTCCTACGTTTTGCGGTACCAGCGCTGGCGGTAACTACTGTCATCGCTATTGCGATCGTTGCTTTGCGACGGCAGCAGCAAACGGACTTTATCGCGCAAAATAAAACGGCCACGTCGCCAGCTGTTTCGGGTAATAGTGAAGGGCAGAAAGTAACCACGGACAACATCTCTCAATCAGCAGCGTCCCGTGAACAGCAACCGCCGCCACCGGACGCGAAAGAAAAAGATCTTTCCCGGTCACAAAAGTCGGACGCCATTGCGCCGACTGTTAGCGCGCCAAAAACGAGCGTAAGCGCTGATCGTGCGACAACAGTTCCGGTGCAGCCCGGAGAATTCGGTGCTGTTGCAAAATCGCAACCCACGTTTGCTGATGAACCAAAGGAGTCTGCTGCCCCACCGCCCCCGCCGCGTGCCGGTTCAGAAGACGCAAGCAAAATGCGGGAAGTTCGTAACGCGCAGGCGGAGGCTGAGTTACAAAAACGTCGTCGCGATGACTACAATTCCCAGAGGCGCGAACAGAATGAGGTGGCCCGTCCTTCTTCAGGGAAGGGCGGCCCTTCACGCAATGAGTCGCAAAATGCCGGTGGACTATCCTCGGTGATGTCGCGCTCAAGCAAGGATGAGAAAGCGGCGGGCAACGTAGCTGAAAGCCGCAGAGTTTCAGGGCGCGTATTTCAACGCCAGGGAAAGGCCTGGATCGATGCGGACTATGCTTCCGGTCGCACCACGGTAAATGTCAGCCGCGGTTCGGAACAATTTCGCGCCTTGACGGCCGACGAGCCTGGCATTCGTGCCATCGCAGAGCAACTCGCCGGCGAAGTCATCGTAGTTTGGAAGGGTACCGCGTATCGCATTCGCTGATTCTTGCTTTCATCGCGCAGTCCGCAATCCCACCAACCATCCCTCATCGATTAATTCCCGTTCGTCGCCAACCACGCTAAGAGAAACCTCCTTCATTGGCGTCGGATTATGCGGCGTTTAAGGGCGAACGCGATTTCATAAACCGCCAGCCAGGGTGAGGCGTCTAAAGGCAGGAAGAACAAATCAACCTCTGCCGGAAAATGATGGGAAATTCACGGTGAGCATATGAACTATTTTGGCCCTAAGTCCGACCTGTTGAGCTGGCTCGTGCGCCCGGTTATCGCGCTTTTCTTTATTGCCGGGTGTGTTGCCGGCAATTTGCCAAACGCTGTGCACTCGCAACGGACAAGCGCGACGCGGCTTAATGAAGACCAGCGTATTCTTCACGTTCTGAACCGGCTCGGGTTTGGCGCTCGGCCGGGTGATCTTGAGCACGTCAAGGCAATCGGGTTGGAGCAATACATCAACCGGCAATTGTCGCCGGAGAAAATTAGCGATGAGGTTGCACAGGCAAAGGTCAGTAATCTGTCGTCACTAAGGATGTCGACAGCGGAGCTTTACGAAAAGTTTCCCCAGCCGGGTCAACTACTGAGGCAACTGGAACGCAAAGGTGACTTGCCGGCGGGACTTGCAGCCGCGCGTGCCAGTCGTGCGCAGACGCAAGCACCCGCACCGGGTGAAGCAAGCGCCGCGAAAACTCCCAATGCCATGGCGATGAATGGCGAGGATAACGGCGCGGCGAAACCGCAGATGCCCGCCGGAAATAACACCGCGGCTAATGGCAATCCGATGGACCAAAGATATCGCCAGGCCTTGCGCGAATATTACGCTCAGAATGGATTGCAATTACCGCAACGCATAACAGCCGAGTTGCAGGCTTCGCGAATCTTGCGAGCGGTTTACAGTGAACGCCAGTTGCAGGAAGTGATGGTCGACTTTTGGAGCAACCACTTTAATGTGTTCGCTGGAAAGGGCGCGGATCGTTGGTTGCTTATCTCATACGATCGCGACACGATTCGTCCCAATGCTATGGGCAACTTTTCTGAGTTGCTATTAGCCACCGCGCAAAGCCCGGCGATGCTTTTCTATCTCGACAATTTCCAGAGCGTTAGTCCCAACGCTTCGAACCGCCCAGGGTACTTTGGAAATCAACGCCCGCGAGCGCAACAAAATCCACTGGCCCAATTGATGCGCGGCGGCGCACAGAATCGCCCATCGCCCAGAATGACAAACGATCCGCAGCAGCAGCGTCCGCAGCAGCTGTCCCGTCGCGGTATTAACGAAAACTACGCGCGCGAGTTGATGGAGCTGCACACCCTGGGCGTTGACGGTGGTTATACACAGAAGGACGTTCAGGAAGTGGCTCGCTGCTTTACGGGTTGGACCATCTTAGCGCCGCGTGGCGCAGCCGCAGCTACGCAGGCGATGACGAATGGCCCACGCGCCGAGATGCTGCGCGAAAATGCCGGCCGGTTCTTTTTTAATCCGCGCGTTCATGATGACGGGGAAAAGGTAGTGCTGGGTCAGAAGATTCCCGCGGGGGGCGGAATCAAGGATGGCTTGAGAGTGCTCGACATTCTCGCCCACCAACCGGCGACGGCAAAATTCATAGCCACTAAGCTCGTACGCTATTTCGTTTCTGATAATCCGCCAACGGCCCTGGTCAATCGAGTCGCGGCAACGTTCTCGAAAAGCAACGGCGACATTCGCGAAACGCTGCGCGCAATTTTCTTCTCACCCGAGTTCAATTCACCCGACGCTTACCGCGCAAAGGTTAAGCGACCTTTTGAGTTGGCGATCAGCGCCATTCGCACGCTGGGCGGTGAGACTAACGGTGGGCCCGCCTTGCATCAGTGGATTGCTCGCATGGGCGAGCCGCTCTATGGATTTCAAACGCCGAATGGGTATTCGGACGCGGCTGAGAGTTGGGTTAACACCGGCGGGCTGCTCGAGCGGTTGAATTTTGGTTTGACGCTGGCGAGCAATCGCATTCCCGGCACGCGCGTCGATCTGAAGCGCTTTATGAATAGCAGCAGTTCCGATTCGTTCGACAAGTCGCAGATGATGGATCGCTTCCTCAACGTGATTGTCGCCGGCGACATGTCAGCAAAGACAAGGGCGACGCTGTTGAAGCAGATCAATGATCAGACCACGCTGGCCGTACCGGCAGCAGCCAGGACGGACATGAATGCGCCCGCGCAGGACGAAATAATGCAACAACGTCCAGCGCGACAGCGACAACAGTTGGCGCGCGCGGATGCAAATATTACGGATCCGATTACCAAGATGGTCGGTTTGATTTTAGGTTCCCCGGAGTTTCAGCGGCAGTAAAGATGGTGTCGGGTGTCAGGTATCAGGTGTCGTTAACAACCGGCACCCGGCACCTGAAACCTGGAGTTGAGTTATGGACAGAAGATTTTTTATAAAATCCGGTGGCGTGGCGCTGGCAAGTTTTGGCTTGATGAATGCGGCGCCCTCGTTTCTGCAACGAACTGTTGTCGCGCAAACGCGTGAGCGGCTCACCCGCGGCAGAAGAAAAACGCTGATTGCGATTTTTCAGCGGGGTGCGGTTGATGGTTTGAACATGGTGGTTCCTTTTGGGGAACGCGCTTACTACGACCTACGGCCCTCGATTGCGATTCCTAAACCCGCGGCCGGCAATGCTGAAGCGGCGATTAACCTTGATGGTTTTTTCGGCCTGCATCCATCGCTCACGCCTTTCAAATCACTGTGGGATTCGAGACGCCTGGCCGTCGTTCACGCCGTGGGCTCGCCGGATAACACGCGTTCACACTTTGATGCCCAGGACTACATGGAGTCAGCCACGCCGGGTGTGAAGTCGACACCCGACGGCTGGTTGAATCGTTTCCTGCAGAGCAAACGCGATCCGGACAACAGTCTTTTCCGCGCCGTGTCAATGACGCAAACGACACCGCGAACAATGCAGGGCAAAGCCCCAACGCTTGCGATTTCAAACCTCGCAGACTTCACCATTCGCGCGGGTCAAAATTCAGCGAGCCTGCAAGGCGGCTTCGAAGCGATTTACGATCATTCGGTAAATGACGTACTCGGCGGAACCGGCAAAGAAACCTTTGAAGCGGTCAACTATTTGAAGAGAGTCAATCCTTCACAATATCAACCACAAAACGGCGCGCAATATCCCCGCACGCCGTTTGGCAATTCGCTGTTTCAAATTGCGCAGTTGATTAAGGCAGGCGTTGGTTTGGAAATAGCATTCACCGATATCGGCGGTTGGGACACGCACGTCAACGAAGGTAGCGCGCGCGGCCAATTGGGAAATCTGCTACAACAGTTCAGCAATGGTATCAGCGCGCTGTACACGGATCTTGGCCAAAGGATGGATGATGTCGTGATTCTTACAATGTCCGAATTCGGTCGCACAGCGAAAGAGAATGGAAATCGCGGTACAGACCACGGCCACGCCAATGCGATGTTCATTGTCGGTAACGATGTCCGCGGCGGCGAAGTTTACGGACAATGGCCCGGACTGAAGAGTGAACAGTTATACGAAGGACGAGATCTGGCGCTGACCACAGACTTTCGCGATGTCTTTGGCGAGATTGCACAGAGGCATTTGGGAACTTCAAATCTGCAAACTGTCTTTCCGGGCTACGCAGCAAGCGAAGGAAAGTTTAAGAGATTTCTAGGGTAACCGAGCCGAGTTGGCCGTCATTCAATTACTTCGCGCCGAAAGAGCGGGGGC